>JBDSTZ010000558.1:0-5402 GCA_039927975.1 Massilia sp.
CGGCCCAGGCCGGAGCGGCGCCGAGCAGGGCGGCGCCGGCCAGCATGGCGGCGAGCGGGGAAAGGCGCAATGGGCGTGCCGCGCTACGCGGACGTTGGATCGGGCGGGTGAGGGCAGTGTGGTTCTCGATGGTCATTGCAACGCTTTCTGGAACGGGGAAGGAAAACCCTTATTCAGCAAATTGCGTACCAGCGAAAATGTGCGCCGATCCGCGCAGCTTGCGCCGAAATCAGCAGCCGCTGCCGCCTTCAGCCGCCAGCGCGCAGGCGGCGCTGTCGAAGCGGCAGCAGGCGTTCAGCAGCGCTGCCCGCCGCGCTGCGCGGATCGATACAGGCCTGGCCTACAGCTTGCCGCTCACCGTCACCCCGAACCAGCGCGGATACGGGTTCGGCGCGTAGCTGGCCCATGCCGCTTCATGCACGCGGTTGTCGAAGGCGTTCTTGACCACGACGCTGACATCGAAGGCGCTCTTGGTGGCGAGGCCGATCGACAGGTCGGTCAGGCTGTTGCCAGGCACCCAGCCGTAGGAGGACAGGGTGTCGGTGTTGTTGAAGCGGCTGGTGAAGGCGGTGTTGAAGCTGGCGTGGAACTGGCGATCGCCAAACACCGGCACGCGGTATTCGGCGCCGACGTTGCCGGTCCACTTGGCGCTGCCGGGCAGGCGCAAATTGCTCTGGTCGACGAAGTTGGCGGACAGGTAGGCTAGTTCGTCCGGCTTGGCGGCGGCCGCGAAGCTGATGTAGCGAGCGTCGTTGTAGGCGCCCGAGAAGCGCAGGCTCAGGTTCTTGATGCCGGTGTAGACGCCGTCGAACTCCAGGCCCTTGGCGCGCACCTTCGGCACATTGCCCTGCGCGGTGACATAGGCCAGCGGATTGGCCTGGCCGTTGGCGATGTTGGTCTGGGTGGTGAACTCGTCGACCACCCGCACCGTGGATTGGTAGTCGCGGATATTCACCAGGAACAGGTCGGCGTTGACGATCAGCGTATTGTTGAGCAGGCTCGATTTGAGGCCGATCTCGAACGCGCTGGTCGCTTCCGGCCGCGCGTTGGCGGTCACGCCGTTGACGTTGAGCGCGGAGCCGGATCTTTCGCCGTACTGCCACGAGGCGTAGGTGGTGAAGCGCTCGCTGATGCGGTAGCTAGGACTGAGCACGGCTGTGTAGAGATTGTCCTTGTAGCGGCTGGTGACGCCGCCGATCAACTGGCCGATCTGGCCGGCGCGCACGGCCTTGGCGGCGGCCACCTGCAGCAGTTGCGCCGAACTGAGGGCGGCGTAGGCGTCGCCCGGGTTGACACCGAGCGGCACGCCGAAGTAGCGGTTGGCGACGGCGTCGGCCAGGGCCAGCTGCGCGGCCGAATTCCCGCCCGCCAGCGCGCCGCTGGCGCCGGAGTCGAATCCGCCCAGCGCCACGCCGCGCACCGCCACCGGATTGAGCGCGGCGCCGGCGCCGTTGGCCGAGACGAACTTGGTGTCGGTGGTGCTGCGGTCTTCAAGGGTATAGCGCAGGCCGGCGGTGAGGCTGGCGGCCTCGGTGATGTGCCACAGCGCGTTGCCGAAGGCGGCGCTGCTGCGCGTGTTGACCCAGGTGTCGGCGCGGGTGGCGGCGTCGGCCAGCGAGTCGCGCAGCAGGGCAAGGCCGGCGCCGCGGTTCAGGCCGGCCGAGCGGTCGAGCGTGTTGTACTGCGCGGTGGTGGCGAACCAGGCGCCGGCGTCCGAGCCCCAGCCGGCCTTGGAGGCGATGTCGTCCTCGGTTTGCAGGTAGTACAGGCCGGCGGTGTAGTCGAGCGCGCCGCCCGGCTTGGACTTGAGCGCGATCTCCTGGCTGAACTGGTGGTAGACCACGCCGCCGCCGCCGTTGCGGTTGATGTCGAACGGCGTGCCCTCGTCGTTGTGGGCGTCGAAGCTGTAGTTGCGGTTGGCGGTGATGGCGTTCAGGGTGTGGCTGCCGAGATCCCAGTTGAGGTCGAGCGCGAGGCCCTTGGTGTGCACGGTCTGGCCCTGGTTCTCGTTGAAGTTCAGGCGGTCCTCGCCAATGTAGTTGTCGACGTAGGTATAGGGCTTGCCGTTGAAGTCGCGGCCGGCGAACCAGGCGCGCCCGCCGGTGAACACGCCCGCCGCGTTGGTGAAGCCGGTCAGCTTGGCGCGCGTGGTGGTGCCGCTCGGGTCGGTCAGGCTGCCGTCCGCGAAGCGGTCCGGCTGGTTCTTGTAGAAGGTCAGGCCGTTCTGCACCTGCGGCGCGTGCGGTTCGAGGTCGATCGCCAGGCGGGCGTTGAAGGTGCTGGTAGGTGTGAACAGAAACTGGGCGCGTCCGCTGATCCGGTTCTTGTTGTACAGGCTGTAGTTGCTGTCGAAGTTGTTGGTGTAGTAGCCGCGGCTGCGGTCGGCCACGAAGGAGCCGCGCCAGGCCAGCAGGTCGTCGATCACGCTGCCGCCCAGGTTCGCCTTGGCGATCAGGGTGTCGCGCTGGCCGAAGGTGAGCTGGTAGTCGGCGCTCGGGTAGAACGACGGCCGGTTGGTGTTGACCGTCACGGTGCCGGAACTTGCGCCCTTGCCGCCCAGCGTGCCTTGCGGGCCGCGCGTGACGGCGACCGATTCGACGTCGTAGAAGTCGAAGTTGGCCAGCTGCGACAGGCCGTAGGACACGCCGTCGACAATCACGCCGACGCTGGGGTCCTGGGTTTCGGTGAACGAGCGCTTGCCGAGCCCGCGCACCGACAGGGAGGCGCCACGGGTGTTGTTCTGGTTGAAGGTGATGTTGGCGCCGCGCTTGGTGATGGCGGAGAGGTCCTGCGACAGCTCACGGTCCAGCTCCGCGCCGCTGACCACCGAGACCGACAGCGGCACCTCCTTGAGCGCCTCAATCTTCTGGTGGCCGCGCACGGTGATGGTGTCGAGCGATTGCGGTTCTTCCGTGGGCGCGGCGGCAACAGCTGGAGCGGAGGCGGGCGCGGGCGCGCTGGTCTGCACGCCTTGCGCGGCCAGCGCCTGCTTCAATTGCGCGTTCTCGGCCAGCACGCGGGCGACTTCGGCCTGCAGCTCGGCGACTGTGGGCGCCGCGTGGGATTGGCCGGCGGCCAGCAGGCCGATACCGATGATCGCGGCGGCGATCGGGGCGCGGCGAAACGGTGGCAGATGGTACTGAGACGGTCGAAAAGTATGCTTGTTGGTCATTGCAATGCGCTCCAGGTGGGAAGGAATGGGTCTCTGTCCGCTTCTTCCGCAAAGACCGTGCCACTGTCGTTACAGGCCTGTGACCATCAGTCGATAATCAAAAGCGAGGCATACGCCAGCTGGCCTCCTTTGAAATTGGCAGCCACGAGAGATGGGGATGCCGCGCAAATCGGGCTGCTGCGTGTGCAGCGCCCTTCATGCAGCTTTGATGTCTGTATTGCTGCGTTCCGTGCAAGGCGCTGCGCCGGCCAAGTGGGTCGCCCTTGTGTCCGTCATAGCGTGGTGCAATGCCGACAGATAGAACGCGGCTGCTGCGAGATCAACAGCTGTACACAGCGGGCTGTTGGTTTTGCAGCAGTTGGCAGGGTGGGGTGAACCCATGGCGAACAGGGGAGAACTGGCGTTTCGCCCGCAACGGCGGGCGCTATCGCCGGTCCGCATGACCCAGTCGCGGCTTGGCATGGTAGTTGCGAGGTTGTCCTTCGCAGCAGTGCATACGTGCCTGCAAAGCTCCCCTGATCAATGACTATAGAAAGCCACCCATGAAAAACCTGCACATCGCCGCCATCGCCCTCGTCGCCGGCCTCAACGCCACCGCCGCCTTCGCCCAGCAGGCGGCCGCTCCCGCCGCGCCGCAAGCGTGGGCCTACAAGACCAAGGAACTCAAGCGCGCCGACATCGACGCGCTGCTGGCCAAGCCGGACGAAGTATTGGTGATCGACGTGCGCCGTCCCGACGAAGTCACCGCCAAGGGCAGCTTCCCGGTCTTCCTGAACATCCAGGCCAAGGAAGTCGAGAAGCAGCTGTCCTTCATTCCGAAGAACCGCGCCATCATCACCGTGTCGAACCATGCACACCGTGCCGGCGCGGTCGGCGACCTGCTGACCGCCAAGGGCTTCAACGTGGCCGGCGCCGCCGGTTCGGAAGACTACGAAGCGCAAGGCGGCAAGATCGTGCGCATCGCCGCGCCGGCGCCGAAAGTCGCGGCGGTCGCCAAGTAAATGGCAAGGCGCATGAGCACCAAGCCCTACCTGGACGAGCGTGCGCCTTCGCGCAGCCGGCGCCGCGCGCCGAGCCAGCCGGCGGCGAACGACGCCGGGCAGCCGCCGCTGCGTATTCAGGTCTGGGACCTGCCGATCCGGGTCTTCCACTGGTCGCTGGTGGTCGCGGTGTCGACCGCCGTGGTGACCGGCCTGATTGGGGGCGACCTGATGCCGGTGCACGGCAAGGCGGGCCTGGCGATCGTCGGCCTGGTGAGCTTTCGCCTGGTGTGGGGGCTGATCGGCTCGACCCATGCGCGCTTCGCCAATTTCGTGCCGACGCCGCGCCGCGTGCTGGCCTATCTGCAGGGACGCTGGCGCGGCCACGGCCACAATCCGCTCGGCGCCTTGTCGGTGCTGGCGCTGCTCGGATTGCTGGCGCTGCAGGCTGGCACGGGCCTGTTTTCCAACGACGAGATCGCGTTCGCCGGGCCCTTGTCGACGCTGGTCAGCGACGAGCGCTCGCTCAGCCTCACCGGCTGGCACCAGCTCGCCGCCAAGCTGCTGTATTGCCTGATGGCGCTGCACGTGGCGGCGATCCTGGTCTACCAGTTCTTCAAGCGGCACAAGCTGATCGAGCCGATGGTCACCGGCTGGAAGGATGTGGACGAGGGCAGTTCGGCCCGCGCGGGCAGCTGGCCGGCGCTGCTGATCGCCGTCGCGACGGCGGTGGCGGTGGTGTTCGTCGTCAGCGGCGCCCGCGCCGCATCGGCGCCACAGGCTCCGGCGGCGGCGCCGGTCCAGCATCAGGCGGCGCCGGCCGCGAAAGTTCAGCCACAGGCGGCGCCATCATGGTAAGCCTGCGCTGTTTAAAACTGAACACACTTTCCAGCGCGAACTGTTGAATTTGCAGCAGATTGGCGTTCCCGCAGCAGCTCCAAGGCCCCACGAGAAGCGATTAACCATCAAATCAAGCACTTAACACTCGGGCATGGAAACTGCTAAAGATCGAGTATGGATAATGGAAGGGCTTCATCATGACCACAATGACGTTTGAAAGCAGTAGTTTTTCACCACGCCGCGCGGCGGTACGGCGCAGCGCCGCGCCGGTGCGGCATCCCGTCACAACGCCGGAGGCACCGCCGGCCAGCGCGGCGGTGCGCCCGGCCGGCCTGGTGTTCGGCAAGCGCAACAAGGCTGGCCTGGGCGCCCTGTTCGGCCTGACCCTGGTGCTGCACGGCGCCGTGATC
>JBDSTZ010000559.1:0-2403 GCA_039927975.1 Massilia sp.
CTATGACGTCCTCGGCAATCCAATTTCACCCAACTTTCACGGGTGAAAGCGGAATCGCCATCAAACTCCGGCCGCAAGCGCATCAAGAAGCCTGAATCAAATTCCATCTGCCGCGCACACTCCTAGCTGGACCGCGGCAGTGACCGACGTAAACACCGCCACCTTCGAAGGGATCGTGTCAGATAGTACGTTTAGCGGCCAAGGCACGAACGCCGCGTTCGCCGGCATTAACTTCGACATGCCAGCGGGAATGTATGTGATCGGCGCCAACTACGCGGAAGGCGGCGGCACCTTCGGGACCGGCACCGGCGCTTCGCTGTTCGGTTACAATCCCGGCTTTACCATCAGCCTGACCGACGGCGGCCTGTTCAATGCCTTCGCGCTCAAGCTGCGCGGTTACTACGAAAGCAGCACCTCCTTCAACATCAGTTTTTCCGATGGCGAGAGCTTCAATGTCACGGCCAACAACCCGGCCGGCGCCTACTTCGGCGTGACCCTCGACCACGCCGTCAGCAGCGTATTTATCGGCACTGCCAGCAGCTATATCGATCTCGACAATGTGTCCTACGCACGCGCGGCGGTCCCTGAGCCAGCGTCGATCGCCTTGATGGGGCTGGGCATCGCCGGTTTGATCGGCACGCGTCGCCGCAAGGCCGCGAAGCAGTAAGCCACGAAGCGGGGAGCGTCGCGCAGGTCCGGCACTCCCCCCTCCGACGCCCATTTCGGCGGCGCGCTTGCGCCGCCGCCCGTGCCACCGCCAGCGTGGCGCGCCCGCCCCCAGCGCCTTGCGCCTGTCAGCCTTGCCCCTATAATTCTCCATCAACACTTCAAGCAGGAAGAATGGAGACGCGTGTGGAGAAAATGATTGTGCGCCGTCGCGCGCGAGTGATTGCGATGCTGTTCTGCGTGCTGTTCGGACTTGCCGGTCCGGCAGTGGCGAGCGGCGAGGCGCCAGGCATTGTGCCGGTGGCCAGCGCGGTGGAACGATGGGGCACTGTCGAAATCACTCTGGCCGGGCCGGCGCGCGGCAATCCCTACACGGAAGTGGAGGTCGGCGCGCGTTTTCGCCAGGGCGAGCGCGTACGCGAGGTGACCGGTTTCTATGACGGCGACGGCGTCTACAAGATTCGCTTCATGCCCGAGCGCGAAGGCGTCTGGCAGTACGAGACCCGCAGCAACCACGCGGCCTTGCGCGGAAAAACCGGCAGCGTGACCGTCACGCCGGCGGGGCCCGGCAACCACGGGCCAGTCGGCGTCGATCGCCAGTTCCATTTTGCCTACGCCGACGGCGAGCCATTCCGCCAGATCGGCAGCACCAGCCTGGCGTGGACGCAGCAGGGCGACGCGCTCGCGCAGCAGACCCTCGACACCCTTGCGGCGAGCCCGTTCAACAAGCTGCGCATGGCGGTCCTTCCTGTGCATGACGAGGACAGCCGGAATGCGCCGGCGCTGTTTCCTTTCGCCGGCAGGCCACCCGCGACATGGGACCTGACACGCTTTGACCCGGTTTATTTTCGCCGCCTTGAACAGCGCATCGGCCAGTTGCGCGCGCTCGGCATCGAGGCCGACCTGATCCTGTTCCACCCGCGCGATCAGGGCCACTGGGGCTTCGACCGCATGCCGACTGCGGCCGACCAGCGCTATCTGCGCTACGTGGTGGCGCGGCTGGCGGCGTTTCGCAATGTATGGTGGTCGATGGCCAGCGAGTTCGATCGCATGGACGCGAAAACGACGGCCGACTGGGACCGCCATTTCCAGCTGCTGCAAGCGATCGATCCCTACCAGCATCTGCGCTCGATCTCCAACGGCGCCCTCCTCTACAACCACAACAAGCCCTGGATCACCCACGTGAGCGTGCGCAGCGCCACCGCCACAGCCGATCCCGAGCGCGCGGTGCTGTACCGCGATTTGTACCGCAAGCCGGTGGTGTTCGACGAGGCCGGCGAGGAAGGCGAGCCGGCGCGGCGCGGCGGCGATCTCGGCGCCGAGGAGATGGTGCTGCGCTTCTGGCAGGGCACCATCGCCGGCACCTATGTCGGGCACGGCGAACGCCGGGGCGACGCGAGTGGCGCGCCATGGTCGGCCGCCGGCGGTGCGCTGCGCGGGCAGTCGCCAGCGCGCCTGGCCTTCCTGCGCCAGATCGTCGAGGAAGGTCCGGCCGAAGGCTTGGAGCCGATCGACAAATGGCAGGACTATCCCTTCGCCGGCAAGCGCGGCCAGTATTATCTTGGTTATTTCGGACGCGACGCGCGCGCCAGCTGGCCGTTCGCGCTGTTCCGCGCGGAGCTGGCCGACGGCACGCGGTTCAAGGTCGAGGTGATCGACACCTGGAACATGACGATCACGCCGGTGCCGGGTGTGTTCGAGCTCAAAAAGCAGGGCAGCTACATGTTCGCCGACAAG
>JBDSTZ010000560.1:0-4198 GCA_039927975.1 Massilia sp.
CGCTCGACTGGACCATCGCGGCGGTCAATCGGCAGGGGGGCAGCGGCGAGGATAACGACAGTCTCAAGGTCATGCAGCGTGTCGTGCCGGCCGCGCCGGTGACTGTGCGTGAGAGCACCATCGTGCAGCTCGATGCGCCGCGCAGCATCAGTGTGGCGCAGCCGCCCGGCGCCCGTCCCCTGAGTGGCGGCGTCGCGCTGAGCTGGCGCGCCAGCCTGGTCGACGCGGCGATCGGCTCGGCGCAATCGTGGATGGCGGCCTACCCCTTCCGTTGCATGGAGCAGGTATCGTCGATGGCGGTGGTCGGCGCCGACCCCGCACAATGGCAGCGGGCGATGGACCAGCTCGACAGGTACATCGACGACACTGGCCTGGTGAGCTACTTCCCCGGCACCCCGGGCAGCGAAGTGCTGACCGCCTACCTGCTCGACTTGTCGGCGGCAGCGCGATTGCCCCTGCCGGAGATGGAAAAGCGGCAGATGCGGGACGCGCTGCGCCAGGCACTGATCCGCAAGCGGGCCGTCGACTGGCTGCCGGCTAACGGCGCGCTGGCCCATCGGCTCGCCGTGCAGGCCGCGCTGGACGGCGAGCTTGGCGGCGCACCCGAAGTGGTGCCGCCCGATCTGAACGCCTTGCCGACCATCGCGCTGCTCGACTGGGCGCGCCACGTGATGACGGGCGCCGACACGCCGGCCCGTCGCGCGCGGCTCGACGCCGCTGCCGGCATGCTGCGCAATCGCTTCGACCTGCAGGGCACGCGCCTGACCTGGCGCGGCGACAGCGCCAACAACGCCTGGTGGATGATGTGGACCGATAACGTGGCCACCGCGCGCACCGCCTTGCTGCTGCAGCAGTGGGCCGCCTTCGAGCCGCGCTGGAAGGACGACCTGCCGCGCCTGATGCTGGCGCTGGTCGACCAGCAGCGCCAGGGACACTGGGACACCACGGTGGCCAACGCCTGGGCGGTGCTGGCGCTGAAACGCTTCGCGCGCGAGGGCGAACGCGGTCCGGTTGACGGCGTGTCGTACGCGGCGTACGGCGCCGCCAAGGCGGCCTGGCACTGGCCGAAGGACGAACCGGCGATCCTGCCATGGCCGCAGCAGGGCGCGCGCGGCACGCTCGACTTGCGCCACGAGGGCGCCGGCGCGCCGTGGGCCACGGTGCGCGTCATGGCGGCCATGCAGGGCGACAAGCCAGTCTCGCACGGCATCTCGGTCAAGCGCAGTGTCGTACCAGTGCAGCAGAAAGTGGCCGGCCAGTGGTCCGAAGGCGACATCATGAAAGTGACGCTGGAGTTCACCAGCGGCGCTGATTTCAGCTGGCTGGCGGTGACCGATCCAATTCCGTCGGGCGCATCGATCCTCGGCAAAGGCCTGGGCAGCGAGAGCATGCTGGCGCAGCGCTCCGCCGCCGAGACGGGAAGCACAAACTGGTGGGCCCGCCCCAGCTACGAGGAGCGCGGCAACGACAGCTACCGTGCTTTCTACCGGCGCGTGACGGCCCAGACCTGGACCACCTCGTACGTGCTGCGCCTGAATTACGCCGGCAGCTTTGTGTTCCCGCCGACCCGTGTCGAAGCGATGTACGCGCCGGAGATCTTCGGCGAAGCGCCGGTCGCGCCGCTGGAAGTAAAACCCTGATGCGCGCACCCTGCAAATTAATTTTGGAGACCACCATGCACCACCGTACCTTGCTCGGCAGCCTGCTGCTGGCCCTGACCCACCCGGCCACGGCCGCGCCGGCGCTGGTCGATTTCGGGCCGGCCGGCTTCACGCGCGAGGTGCGCCAGGTGCGCATGCGTTTTAGCGAGGACATGGTCGCGCTGGGCGACAGCGCGGCGCCAGGCGCCGCTTCGGTCAGCTGCAACCAAAGCCGGCTAAAGGCCGCCGGGCACTGGATCGACCCGCGCAACTGGGTCGCCGAGTTCGACGCGCCACTCCCCGATGGCGTCGCTTGCGAAGTGGCGCCCGCCGCGCTGACCAGTGTGAAGGGGGTGTCCCTGCCCGCCATGGCAGCGTGGTCGTTTAACACCGGCGGGCCGCGCGCCGAGCTGATCGACCTGCGCATCGACGTGACGCGCGAGGAACCGGTCGGCGTCTTCAAGCCCTCGGTGGCGGTCGACGCCGACTCGCTGCGCCACCTTCGCTGCCAGGTCGACGCTGTCGATACGCCTGTCACCATTCTGGACGGGGCCAGCCGCAAGGTGGCCCTTGCCAAAAAGCGCCCCGCGCAGGTCGGCTCGCCCGACACCGATCGCTGGATCGTCGCGCAATGCGGCGCCAGGCCGTGGCCGAATGGCGCGCGCATCAATTGGATCTGGGGCAAGGCGATCAGTGCCAACGGCGTCGCCAGCGTGCTTGACGCGAGCTACCACCAGCGCGTGCGTCCCGCCCTGCGCTATGACGTCAAGTGCAGCCAGCTGCCCGAACGCGGCGGCTGCGACCCGCGCGGGCCTTTTACAGTGGTGTTCTCCGAGCCGCTCTACAACGCCGGCGCGCGCAGCATGAAGCTGCGAGGGGGCGAGGGCCGGGAGTATGCGGTCGAATCAAACTGCGGCTACACGACGAGCTGCACCGAATTCTCGGTCAAAACGGTGCTGCGCGAAGGCGAGAGCATCACCCCGGTCTTCTCGCACGCGATCCACGATATCGAGGGCAGGCTGATGGCCGACGACTCTTCGACGCGGCGCGCCTTTCCGATCGCCCGTCTCAAACCTTACGTCGGCATAGTGCAGGGGAATGTGGCGCTGCCCTGGACGCCGGGCACCCAGGCGCGCATCGCCGTCGCCGCACGCAATACCGAGCCGGAGATCTCGGTGCGCAGCTTGCGCTTCGGCGCCGCGCCGCGCGACATTTCCGCGCTGATCGCGCTACACCGGATGGCGGCCGCCGGTTTCGAAGACGTGCTGACCGGGGCTTTGCCGCTCAAGCCTTACGCCGCCAGCGACGCCGTCATAACGCGCTTGGGGCAAACCAGGTCGGCGATGACGGAGCAAAAGCTGCGCCCGTCCGGCCCCGGCATGGAGTTCATTGGCCTGCCACTGGCCGGTTTCGGCACCTGGCTGGTCGAAGCCGACAGCGCGCTTCACCGGGCTGTTCTAGCCAACCTGCCGGTTGCCGCCAGCGCACGCAACCGCCCCGGCGACAGGGGCACCGACCGCCTGGCGCTGGTGCAGCTGACCAATCTGCGGATTACCTCGCGCCTGTCGCCGGACCATCCTTCGCTGGTATGGGTGAGCGCGATCGACAGCGGCAAGCCGGTCGGCGGCGCCGAGGTCGAATTGTGGTCGTGCGACGGCAAGCGCCTGGCGCAGGCGGTCGGCGATGCCGAAGGACGGGTGCTGTTCGCGCATCTGCCGGCCATGCCTGCCTGCGAGGCGGCAGGCGGCGCACCTATCGGCGAGTTCTATATCGTGGCGCGCAGCGGCGATGATATCTGCGTGCTGCACAACAGCGCGTTCGACAAACATTCCGCCTATCGCTCGGCCATGGCCGGCCACACGATCCTCGACCGGGTCCTGTTCAAGGCCGGTGAAACCGTCTCGATGCAGTCGCTGGCGCGCATGCCGGTGCCTGCCGGCTTCGCGATTCCCCGGCCGTTCAAGGGCAAGCTGAAAATCTATGTCGGCGGCGACGAGCTGGTGCATGAACAGGAGCTCGCCTTCGACCGCGACGGCAGCGCCACCAGCGAATGGAAGATCCCCAAAACGGCAAGGCTTGGCTACTACAGCTTCACCCTGTTCGACGCCGACGACAAGACCATCAGCCAGGGCGGCTTCCAGGTCGAGGAATACCGGCTGCCCTCGTTCGACGCCAGCTTGACCGCCGCAACTGCGTGGCAGGGCGACCGTCAATACCTGACCCTGTCGGGCGGACTGCGCTTCCTGGCCGGCGGCGCCGCGGCCGGCCAGCGGGTCACGCTGCGCGGTCGCTACGATGGCTATTCTTTTTACGGTGATAGCGGCCACACCTTTCAAGACATTGAACGGGGCGAGTTGAACGCGCCGCCGTTTGCGGCGCACACGCTGACCCTGGACGCTGCCGGCAAGGCGGCCATCACCCTTCCGGCGCCGTTGGCGGGGCAGTATATGGCGCTCAATGCCGAAATGGAGTTCGTCGATCCGAACGGCGAAACCCAGACCGAACGCGTGCATCTGCCGATCTGGCCGCAGCGCCATAGGGTGGGTGTGAGCGTACGT
>JBDSTZ010000561.1:0-16617 GCA_039927975.1 Massilia sp.
GGCGATGCTGTTGACGTGGTCGGCGCGCAGGCCGAGCATGCTGGCCAGGCCAGCCTCGCGCGCGGCCTCGCTGGGGGCGCCGGCGCGCCACAGGGGCACGCCGTTGCGGTCGGCCAGGGTGACCTCAGCCGGCGGCGCAGTGTTGGCCTGGCGGGCGAGCTGGCGCGCGGCCAGCGGTTGCCAGGCCAGCGCGTTGCCGGTTTGCCGAATGTGGCGGTAGCGCTGGTCGGCCGCCGCCAGCGCCGCCATCGAGATCGGCGCGACGTCCAACGAAACGCTGCGCGCGCCGGGCGCCAGTTCCAGCGTCACGGTTTGCAGCGCGTCTTTCGACGGACAGGCGCGGCCGTCGCAGATCGCTTGCGCGCGCGCGCCCTGCGCGTTCTTGAGGCGGCCAGCCAGCATCAGGCTAAGTGTCTCGCCGCGCTGGGCGGGCCGCGCCAGGGTCAAGGTCAGGCGGGCCGGCGCGCCGCTCTCGGCCTGCGGCCAGGCGCCCACCCGGCGCCACCCGCCCCAGCCTTGCGGGACCGCCGCCATCAGGCGCGAGGCGGCGGCCGGCAAACCGTCGACGGTCGCTGCGGGCACACCGTCCACGCTGGCCAGCCATTGTCCTTGCGGCCCGGTCGCGGCCAGGCGCCATGCCAGCAGTTGGCGTTCGCTGTTGAAGATGCGGACCTGCTCGCGCACGTAGTCGCCGTCGGCCATGCGGTAGAGCCGCTTGAGCAGTTTGCGCGCGGCGTCGTCCATGGCGACACCGCGCCAGCCGGCCAGGTCGGCAGCGCGGGCTTCGCCGCCGGCGCCCTGCCAGGCGGCCAGGTCGCGCGGCGCCAGCGCGATCAGGCCGTCGGCGTCGAGGCGCAGCAGGCCGCGCAGCTGCAGCGCTTCGAACAGGGCCTGGTCTTCCAGCGCGGCGGGCGGCGCGGCGGGAATCTGGTAGCGGCCGGGCGCCAGCCAGGTCGAGATGGCCGCGCCGTGTGCGGGAAAGGCCGCGACCAAGGCTTTGCGGTCGGTGCCGGCCGCACCGTCTTCAGCGCGCAGGTAGCGCTGGACCAGCAGCTCGCCGGCCTGCGGACAGGCGGTGCTGGCGCGCCGTTGCAGGCGCAGGGCGGACTGCGGCCCCCACAGCAGCCAGCCTTCCTGGCCAAGCGCGGCGGCGCCTTTTGCGCCTTCGACGATCAGGCCGTCGCCGCTGTCGCTGATCCAGCGCACCTCGGGCGCGCGTGACTGCCAGCTGACCTGCAAGGGCTGGCTCGCAACGGCGCTGGCCACGCCGCCAATGTCGAGCTGGGGCATGTCGCGGTCGGTCGGCCCGGCCAGCGCGATATTGCGCAGCGCGATCGGGGTGGCGCCGGCGTGCTCGACCATCCGGGCGATGTCGTCGAACTGGTAGCCGATACGCAGCGGCAGCAGGCGCCGCTGCGCCGGATCGGGCATCTGACGGCACAGGTCGATGTGGACGGCGGGCGCCGCGCTCAGGCCGGCCACCACCAGCAGCACGCCGGACGGGCTGGCGTGCACGCTGAGGCCCGGCGTGTTGTCGACGTCGAAGGTGGCGCCAGGGAGCGCGGCGCGCAGGGCGTCGGCCGGCAGGACCGCCCCGGCGAGCGCCGGCGCGGCCTCGGCGCCGAGCTGGCGCGCGTGCACCGTGATCAGGGCGGCGCCGGCCAGCGCCAGCAGCGCGCCACCCATGGCGATCCAGGCCGGTGCGCCCAGCCTGGTGCGTTCGGTCCGCACAGCCCGCCGCAGATTGCGCCCGCGCCGCCATTGCCTGCGGCTGTGTTCCAGCGCCAGCAAGGCGTTGTCGATCCAGCTCCTCATTGGTGTCCCCGCTCCTGTAGCGGCCGCGCCCGCGACCCGTGCGGGGGCTTAGCGGGGGGCGCGCGAAAGCGCGGCCCGGCACGCAGTTTATCGGCCGATTTTTGCAGCTCGTTCCGCCAAAAGCGCGGCCCATCGCAATCGGCTCGCGGCCTTGCGGGGCGTGGCACACACTGGATCCAACTTAAGGCAACATTGAAAGGAAGATCATGAAAACCCTGCTCAAGAATATGGAAGCCGCCTTTGTTGTCGCGCTCGGTCTGGCCGGCTCGACCAGCTACCTGCTGGGCGCCGACGAACGCGCCAGCGCGGTCGAAGCGAGCGCGCGGATCGCGACCGAGAGCAAGATGGCGGTGGTCGAGGTTACCGGCAAACGCATGAGCGAACTCGAGAAGCAGCAATCGCTGCGCGAGGAGCGCGGGATGACGGCGATGGGCGAACAGGGCCGCACGCGCGGCTGAGCGCCGAGGCTCGCCCTGTAAGCGCTGAAACACTTTCTTGGGCAATCTGTTTCATTTGTAAGCACATGAATCATTTCTCCAGAACGACAGTGCGCGTTGATATATTGAATCGTACGCTTTCACATGGAGACGCAAAATGAAACGCTCACTGACCTTTGCAACAATGATCGCCCTCGGCGCAGCAGCCTATCTGCCGCTGCCATCGATGGCCCAAACGAGCTTCAACGTGGTGGTCCGCACCGCGCCGCCAGCGCCGCGTTATGAAAGCGTGCCTGCCCCACGGCACGGTTATGTCTGGGCGCCTGGGTACTGGAACTGGGACGGCTCGCGCCACGTGTGGTTGGCCGGCCACTGGGAAAACGCCCGTGACGGCTATCGCTACCAGCCGACCGAGTGGGTGCGCGACGGCGGCGGCTACGCCATGCGCAGCGGTGGCTGGCAACCGATGCAGCAGGTGCAGCAGGTGCGCTACGAGGACATTCGCGTAGCGCCGCCGGCGGCCCGCTACGAGCGCGTTCCACGTGCGCGCGCCGGCTACATCTGGCAGCCCGGCTACTGGGAATGGCGTGGCAACCGCTACGACTGGACCAGCGGCGTGTGGATCGCCGAGCGTCCCGGCTACGTGTACACCCAGCCGAGCTGGCGTCAGCGCGATGGCCGCTGGTACTTTGAACAGTCGCGTTGGGCATCGCGCGGCGGTGACCGCGACCGTGACGGCATCCCCGATCGTTACGAGCACGGCCGCGACCGCGACCGCGACGGGATTCCGGACCGTTACGAGCAGCAGCGCCGCGACCGCGACCATGACGGTGTGCCGGACCGGCGCGACCACGACCGCGACAATGACGGCGTGCCGAACAGTCGCGACGCGCGGCCGAACGATCCTCGCTATCGTTAAACCGGGCGAGGTTGCCTGAAGTTGGAAAAGCACCAGTTCACCTGGTGCTTTTTTTTCGGCTATGCTCTCGGCCATGACCGAACTCGATCGTTATCTCGCCGCCGCTTTCAAGGCTGAACGCGCCAGCGCGCGCCGGTTGGCGTTGCGCGAAGGCTTATCGGAGGAACAGGCCTTGCGCGCGACGCTGGAGCGCAGCGCGGCGCCGTTGTCCTTGCAGGCCATGCTGGCGCAGCGCGAGGCAATTTCAGACGCGGCGACCGAACGCGGCGCGGCGCGGGCGCAACGCGAGGCCGAGGCGTTGGCCGTGCGCAAGGCGCGGCATGAGGGCGCCGCTACCCCATGGCGCGGATGGTTCGACGGTTCGGCCCATCCCAACCCTGGCCGCTGCGGCATCGGCGCGCTGCTCACCGGGCCCAACGGCGAGCGCGACGAAGTTAGTCGCGACGTCGGTTATGGCGACAGCGGCGAGGCCGAATACCAGGCCCTGATCGCCTTGCTCGAGGCAGCCCTGCGGCGCGGCGCGCACGAGCTGACCATTTACGGCGACAGCCGGGTGGTGATCGATGATATGAATGGCGTGGCGGGCGCGAGCGCCGCTTCGCTGCGCGCTTACCGGATCGAGGCCGGCGCGCTGATGGCGCAACTGCGTCAGGTCAGCTTGCGCTGGATTCCGCGCCAGAAGAACGGCGAGGCCGACGCGCTTTCCCAGCGCGCCGTCGTGCACGCGGCAGTAGCTTCGCCTAGTAGCTTTGCCTAATTGCAGCTAAGCTGACTCCGCAGCGGGAATTCCATGACGCATGCGTTACCGCCGCAGACGGCGGGCTTGTATTTTTCCCGGATCAGCACCGAGCTGATGAACCTGGTCAATTGTTCGCTGGGCGAGCTGAACGTATCGACCGAGACCGCCTTGCCATTCGGGTCGACGCGTACCGCCATGTCGAGAAAACCGGACACGCACACGACCTGCTGCGCGTCGGCCAATTGGTTGAAGATGCCGGCGGTGCCGGTCAGCGGAAACGGCGGTTCGTCGGTCGCGGGCATGCGCACATACTGGCTGCGCACCTGGGCTTGCTGCTCCCGGGTCAAGGACGCCCACGGCAAATTGATCGGCAAGCTGGAGCTAAGTCGCGCCACCTCGCGCGCGATGAGCGAGCCGGTCATCGGGACGCTCTCCTTGACTTCATACTGCGGCTTGACGGTTCCGGGCGCCTCGGCCGAGGCCAGCAGCGGCAGCAAAAATAAGGTGGCAACAACTGTCGAGCGGAACAACATGGCATCTCCTTTTCTTCTCGTTTGAGACCAATCGCCGCACTGACGCCGCGCACAGGCGTCAGTGGCGGTAATTGAAATCGATATACAGCGGAAAATCCATCACGCAAGGCCTGGCGGAACAAAGCGCCGGCTTGTAGCGCTCATTCATGAGGATGGTGGCTGCCACCATCGTCATCTGCTGGCTCGGTGTCTCGTAGACCTGCACCGACACCGGCTTGCCCCGCTCGTCAATGCGCACGGTCAATTCGAGCGTGCCGACTTCGAACAGTTTTTCCGCAGCGTCGCGGATGCCCTTCAGGATGCCTTGGGTGCCCTTGAGTGGAAACGGCGGCTCGTCGGTGGCGGGCATGTCGATGTAATGGGTGCGAAAGCTGCCCTGCTGTTCGGCCGTGAGGTCGGCCCAGCTACGCTCGATCGGCATGGTCGAGCGGATCGCATCGCGCTTGAGCATGCTCCCCGTCGGCGCGGTATCTTCTTTCAGGGAATACTTCCCCGGTGACGACTCCTGCGCCACGGCGAACGCAGGCAGTAATAGCGCAAGGGCGAAACAACATGCGAGGCGCATCGGCTTCCTCATGGATTGAATAACACATTGCATGATATTCAATAAATTAATACATGGCAATATTTCAATTCACATATAAAAGCCGCGCCGGAAAGTCCCGCGCTGCTGCCACTTTCCGGCTGAGCGTTACGTTACACTACGATTCCCCTGACCCGCGCCATGCCGCCCCTCCCGACGATGAATTCCAGTCCCGCGATTACCGCTCCCGCCCGGGGCAACCTCAATTTCGTACTCATCTGCGTGTTCATCGACATGCTCGGCATCGGCCTCATCGTGCCGGTGCTGCCGGTGCTGGTGGGCGAATTCGTCAGCGGCCGCGAACAGCAAGCCTGGTGGTACGGCGTCATGTCGATGGTGTTCGGCCTGATGCAGTTCATCTTCATGCCGATGCTCGGCGCCATCAGCGACCGCGTCGGCCGCCGCCCGGTGCTGATGTATTCGATGGCCGGCATGTGCATCAACTTCCTCACCACGGCGTGGGCGCCGAACCTGGCCTTCCTGTTCATGGGCCGGGTGATCGGCGGCATGTCGTCGGCCAGCATGTCGGTGGCGGCTTCCTACGCGTCGGACATTTCGACGCCGGAAAACCGCGCCAAGAGCTTCGGCAAGGTCGGCGCCGCGTTCGGCCTCGGCTTCATCTGCGGGCCGATGCTGGGCGGCCTGCTCGGCTCGCACAATCTGCACTTGCCGTTCTACGTGGCGGCGGCGCTGTCGGGCGCCAACCTGGTGTACGGCTACTTCGCGGTGCCCGAATCGCTGCCGCCGGAGCGCCGCTCGGCCAAGGCGCTGGCGCTTGAGCGCATCAATCCGTTCGCCGCGCTGTCCAAACTGCTCAAGCGCACCGATATCCGCGGCCTGGTAGTGGTCTACACCCTGATGACGTTTTCCCAGATGATGCTGCAGGCGACCTGGGTGCTGTACACCACCTTCCGCTTTCAATGGACACCGCGCGAAAACGGCATCGCGCTGTTTTGCGTCGGCATCACGGCGGCGGTGGTGCAGGCCGCCCTGCTGGGCATGCTGATGAAACGCTTCGGCGAAGTGCGCCTGTCGCTGCTGGGACTGGCTTCCGGTTGCCTGACCTACCTGGCGTACGCGCTGGCCACTCACGGCTGGATGATGTACGTATTCATCCTATGCAACCTGCTGTCGTTCGCCGCCGGCCCCGCGCTGCAGGGCATCATCTCGAAGTCGACCGGCCCGGCCGAACAGGGCGAACTGATGGGCTCGCTGCAATCGATCAGCAGCCTGGGCCTGATCCTGATGCCGCCGGTCGGCGCCGGCCTGCTTGGCGCCGTGGCCCTGCTGCCGCCCCAGGACTGGCGGGTCGGCGGCCCGTTTTTCGTCTGCGCGGCGATGCAGGCGGTGGCCATTTTCACGGCGCGGCGCTATTTCCGCGCCCATCACATGGCGCCGCAATAAGCGTCAGAACTTTAAGCGTCAGAACTTGTTTTCCAGCGTCACCCGCAGGTTGCGCGAACTGCCGAACTCGTTGCGCTGATGGATGAGGCCAACGCCGGGAAAGTAGATTTGCTCGTTGATGCCGCGCTGGCCGAGCATGTTGTTGAGCGCCAGCCGTACTTGATTTTTCGGATCGAATTTCCACAGCACATAAGTGTCCAGGTCGCGCCGCACCGACTGGCTGGTGATGTGATCGGCCGAGACCCGCACCGGTCCGCCGTTGCGGAAAGCGAAGGTGCCGCCGGCCATCAGGGCGCCCTGCTTGTATTCGACGCCCAGCGTGGCTGACAGCGGGGTCTGCTCGCTCAGGCGGTTGTCCGGTCCCGGCACGGCGTCGACGCTCGACCAGTTGCGCGAGACACTCATGCGCAGGTCGATCGCCGGGGCGTTCGCCACGATGGCCTTGAGCGGAAACTTCGCTTCCAGTTCGATACCGCGGGTTTGCGCGTGGCCCACGTTGAGCGGCATGAAGACATAGCGCGTGCCATCGAGGGTGATGTCGTCGCGCATGTAGTTGTCGATACGGCGCGAGGACACGCTCACCGAAATGAGCGCGCCTTCGGTCCAGTAATGCTCGTACGAGGCGTCCAGGCCGAGCGCCAGTTCGGGCTTGAGGCCCGGATTGCCGCCGTAGTCGGGATCGGACTGGCTGTTGTTGTCGGACAGGCGGCGGCGCGGATTCAAGCGCCACGGCTGCGGCGCCTTGTAGGTGCGGGTGACGGCGAATCGCAGCTGGTCGCCCTTGCCGCCGGGCAGTTTGTAGAGCGTTTGCATCAGCGGACTGAACACGCTGGTGCGCGAGGTCGCGCCGGTGAAGCTGTCGCCCTCGGTGCTGGTCTGGATGCCTTCCCAGCGCCCGCCCAGGTAGAGCGACCACAGCGGCGTGAGATTCCATTCGTCCTGGGCGAACAGGGCCAGGCGCGAGATGCGCGCGGCGAACACGTTGTGGCTGTCGGTCGGCTTGGCGCCGAGTCCCGCCACTTCGCCCAGCACCCGGGTGTCGTCGTGCTGGGTGTTCAAGCCGCCATCCCAGCCGACCGAGAGGGCGTGGCCTTCCCACATCGGGGTCGAATATTTGCCGGTCGACGCCAGGCTCACCCCATGGCCCTTGTTGATGTACTCGGTGTCGTAGCCTTGCGCACCACTCTGCAGAAAGCCGATGTTGCGGGTGTCGTTGTCGTTGGCCGACCAGCCGGCGGTGAATTTCAAGTCGAGCTTGCTGCCGTCGGCGCCCTTGTGCACCCAGTTCAGGCTGTTGTACACATTGACGAACTGGCCGTCGCCATGCGCCTTGTTGTCCGGATAGGGCAAGGTGTCGCCCGGCAGGAAGCTGGTCTTGCCGGCCCACAGGCGGCCGTAGCGGTTCATGTTGAGGAAATTTTGCAGGGTCAGGGTGTCGCCACCCTCGAGCGTCCAGCTCAGGCGCGGCCCGATGCCGATATTGGTGTTGCGGCCCTTGTTGATGCCGTTCCCTTGGCGCAGGCGGGTGCGCTTGCCGGCGCCGTCGAAGGCTTCGTCGAGCGAGCTGGCCGCGTTTTCATATTCGTTGTACGACAGGTTGCCGGTCAACGAATACGACATCTTGCCGACCTGGTCGGACATCTGCAGGTTCAGGGTCGGGTTGTAGCTGTGGGGAGCGAGGCCGAGGCCGCTCTTGATCTCGCGCTGCAGCTTGGCCGCGACGCTCTTTTTCAGGACCACGTTGATGGTGCCGGCGATCGACTGGGTCGAGAACTCGGCGCTGGCCGCGCGCATCACTTCGATTCGCTCGATCAGCTCGGGCGCCAGGTTCTCGAGCGAAAAGCCGGAGGGCGGCCGCTCGCCGTTGACCAGGATCTGGGTGTAGCCGGCGCCCAGGCCGCGCATGCGGATGTCGCCGCTGCCGCGCGCGCCGCCGACGGTGACGCCGGGCAAGCGCTTGAGGACGTCGACCACGCTGGTGTCGCCGTACTTGATGATTTCCTCATGGTTGACCACCATCTTGCTGGCGGTGTCGTCGCGGCGCGCGTTGTAGGCGTCGGCGCTGCCGCGCACTTCCACTTTCTGTATCTCGGACTCGGACTTGATGTCCGCAGGCTTGGCGGCTGGCTTGGCGGCCGGCTGGTCAATTTTGCTGTTGGCCTTGCTGGCGGCCGGCTTGGTCGCTTTTTGGGCCACGACCACGGCTGCGGCAGCCGGATCGGCGCTTTGCTGGGCGTGGGCGGAAACGAGGGCCGACAAGGCGGCGGCGAGGATGGTCAGGCGTGCTGGAATGTGTGCGGGCGACATGAAATGGGGTTGGCGGCGTGGTAAGTACGAGGGTGGCAAGATTTAACAAGACAATATTGTCTATTAAATCCCTGCCCCCTGCTTGTTTATTGGTAAATGTTTTTTGTATCGCAATGTTGCGCGAGAATCCGCAGCGCTTCGCGAGGAAGGTCAGAACTTCACTTCCAGTGTCATACCGGCCTGTGCAGAGACGGCTGCGTGAACGGCAAAGACGGCGCCAGGGCTGTGGCGATCCGGGTGGCGGCGAGCAGGATGGCGGCGAGCAGGGTCAGGCGAAGGGGCTGTGGAGCGGAAAACATTAATCCAGGAATGTAATTTTTCTAAGGGACATCATTGTCCTTTATAAACTAACGATTGGATCGTCTTTCCTGGGAATAATTTGTATCGTAATGTTGTTGCAGTAGTTCAGGGGCGCTCGGCCGGCTCCTTGGCGGCGCCCGGCTCTTTGGCGGGGCCCGATTCCTTGGCGGCGCCGGGCATCTGGATAATGATGGGAGGCTGCTGCCCCACCTCCGTTTTGGGCGATGCGTGGTTGAGCACGAAGGTGATGACCGTGATGCCAGTGGCGCCCAGCGCAATGGCAGTGCCGACCACCCATTTGATCATGTCGGCGAAACCCCGGTGCATTTCGACTTTCAGTGCCGAGAGGTTTTCCACCGTTTGGTCCAGGCGCGCCTCTATCTTCGTCAGCCGCTCACGGGTCTCGACGACGAACTCTTCCAGCCTTGCGACGCGTTCTTCCACGCAGATTATTCTAGAAGGATAGGATGGGCGCCGCAAGACGCACACCAACGCAAAATGCTGACCTGCCTCAGCGCCCCGTTATAATTGAATGTCGTTTTATTTCAAAGGCCCACCACCGTGTCCGACCGCTTGAAAGTTTTGCCGCAATACCTGATGCCGAAGCAGGCCATGACCTCGTTTGCCGGCCGTGTCGCCGGCGCCAAGGGCGGCGCGATGACCACCAGGCTGATCCAGTGGTTCGTGGGCAAATACGGTGTCAACATGGACGAGGCGGTCAATTCCGACATCGCCAGTTACGCCAGCTTCAATGAATTTTTCACCCGCCCGCTGCGCGAAGGCGCGCGGCCGCTGGCCAAGGCCGACTTTATCTGCCCGGTCGACGGCGCGATCAGCCAGTTCGGCCAGATCGACGACCACCAGATCTTCCAGGCCAAGGGGCATTCCTTCACCACCACCGAGCTGGTCGGCGGCGACGCCGCATTGGCGGCCAACTTTCAGCACGGCAGCTTCTCGAATCTCTACCTCAGTCCGAAGGATTACCACCGCCTGCACATGCCGTGCGACGGCCGTCTGCTGCGCACGATCTACGTGCCGGGCGCGCTGTTCTCGGTCAATCCGACCACCGCGCGCGGCATTCCAAACCTGTTCGCCCGCAACGAACGCGTGGTCTGCGTGTTCGAGTCGCCCGTGCACGGCCTGTTCGTGATGACGCTGGTGGGCGCGACCATCGTCGGCAGCATGGAAACGGTGTGGCATGGCGTGGTCAACCCGACGCGGCCCCAGCGCATCGCCGAATGGCGTTACGACGACCAGCAGATCGTCTTGAAGCAAGGCGAGGAAATGGGCCGCTTCCTGCTCGGCTCGACGATCGTGATGTTGTTCAAGAAGGACACGATTCAGTTCAATCCGGACTGGGCGCCGGAACGCAAGATCCGCCTCGGCGAGATGATGGGCCAGCGGCCGGCCTGATTTTCCCCGCGCAGCCAGGCGCGCCAACGCGCTCTGGAATACGGGCCCCGGGGCAGATCACTCGCCCGGGCAGCACAACTCGCTGATCATGTCGAGGAAGGCGCGGGTCTTGGCCGGCATCAGCCGGCGTCCGGGAAACACCGCCCAGCCGATGGCGGTCGGCAGACTCCATTCCGGCAGCACCCTCACCAGCTCGCCCCGGTCCAGATAGGTCTTGGCGAACAGCGATGAGCTAGCCGCAATCCCCGCCCCGGTGCACGCCACCCGCGCCAGCAGGTCGGGCGAATTGGCCGAGATGCGGGCCGGCAGTTCGCGCTGCCACACCGTCTTGCCGCGCGTGAGTATCCACGGCACCGCACCGCCGCTGCGGCTGAGCAGGCACAGCAGGTCGTGCTTGAGCAGGTCGTCGGGCGACTCCGGCAGGCCGCGCCGTGCGATATACGATGGCGCCGCGTACAGCGACATTTGTTCGAGCATCACCCGGCGCGCGGCCAGCGAGGCATCGTCCGGCAGGTCGCCCATGCGGATGGCGACGTCGAAGTTCTCGGCCACCAGGTCGACCCGGCGCGGCGAGAGGTCCAGTTCGAGCGTGATGGCCGGGTAGCGTTCGAGGAATTCGCCAAACACCGCCGTCATGCCCATATTCGCAAAATCGGCCGGCATCGACACGCGCAGCCGGCCGCTGGGCGCCAGCTGGCGGTGCTGCACCAGCGCGCCGGCCGATTCCACCTCCTCGACCACCTTGCGCGCATGCTCGAGCAGGCTGGCGCCGAACTCGGTGAGCACCAGCTTGCGGGTGGTGCGCTGGAGCAGGCGTTCGCCGAGTTTCGCTTCGAGCAGTGAAATGCGGCGCGAGACGGTCGACTTGGGCAAGTCGACCCGCTGGGCGGCGGCGCTGAAGCTGCCGCTGTCGACAATCCTCGCGAACAGCAGCAGGTCGTTCGGTTCGATATCCATTGATTGTCCCATCAGGCGAATAATGATATCCATTTTAACGTCTTCTATATTGATTTTGGAACTGCTAAAGTGATCTTCATCGCAGTTCAACTCAAGAAGAGGTAAAACACCATGAACATCCTGCAAATCAATTCCAGCGCCCGTTCGAACGGTTCCGAGTCCACCCGCCTGGCCGACAGCATCGTCGCCAAGCTGCAAGCGGCCACGCCAGGCGCCACCCTGGAGCGGCGCGACCTGGCTGCCCAGCCGCACCCGACGATCGACGAAGCGACCCTGGGCGCCCTGTTCACCCCGGCCGACCAGCGCAGCGCCGAGCAAGCCGCCCGCGTGGCGCTCGACGACGCCCTGATCGCCCAGGTGCAGGCGGCCGACGTGCTGGTGATCGGCGCGCCGATGTACAACTTCGGCATGACCGTGCAACTGAAAAGCTGGTTCGACGCCATCGCCCGCGCCGGCGTCACTTTCCGCTACACCGCGACCGGCCCTGAAGGCCTGCTGCAAAATAAAAAGGCGTACGTCACGCTGGCGCGCGGCGGCATGCACCGCGACGGGGGCAACGACAGCCAGGTGGCGCACCTGACCACCCTGCTCGGCTTCCTGGGCATCACCGACGTCACGTTCGTGTACTCGGAAGGTCTCGGCATGGGTCCGGAAGCGGTCGCCAAGGCGCAAGCCGCGGCCGACGCCGAGATCGAAGCGGCACTGGCATAACAGCTGTATTGACATTGAAAGGCCGCCCGGCGCGGCCAGGGAGAACGGCATGAGCGCACAATTGAATACACCGATCAGCGCACCAGCGGGCGAGGCGAGAACCACAGCGGACGGGCTACTGGACGGCCGGCGCGTGACGCGATCGCGCGGCGTCGAGCGTGTGATCAGCGGCCAGTTCGTGATGGATGGCGCGGGCGTGAAGATCAACCGCGTGCTGACCCAGGACTTGCAGCGCCGGCTCGATCCCTTCCTGATGCTCGACGCGTTTGGCAGCGAGAAGGCGGGCGACTATATCGCCGGCTTTCCATCGCACCCGCATCGCGGCTTCGAGACCATCTCGTACATGATCAAGGGCAGCATGCGCCATCGAGACAGCGCCGGGCATGAGGGCTTGATCACTGACGGCGGGGTGCAGTGGATGACGGCCGGGCGCGGCGTGGTGCACTCCGAAATGCCGGAGCAGAGCGATGGCCTGATGGAAGGCTTCCAGTTGTGGCTCAACCTGCCGGCGCGCGACAAGATGAGCGAACCCTGGTACCGCGACATCCCGAGCGCCGAGATTCCGCGCTTCGACACCGACGGCGGCGCCAGCGTGCAGGTGATCGCCGGCGCCAGCCACGGGATCGACGGCGTGGTCGAGCGCGAGGCGACGGCGCCGATTTACCTCGACATCGCGCTCGCTGCCGGCGGCGTGTTCGAGCAGGCGCTGCCGGCCGGCCACAACACCCTGCTGTATGTGTTCAGAGGCGAGGTGACGGTCGAGGGCAACGCGGTGGCCCAGGGCCGCATGGCGATTCTCGACAACGCGGCCGGCGCCGACGGCGTGCGCATCAAGGCGGACCAGCCGGCGCGCCTGCTGCTGATCGCCGGCCGGCCATTGGGC
Source organism: Massilia sp. (assembly GCA_039927975.1). Taxonomy (GTDB): domain Bacteria; phylum Pseudomonadota; class Gammaproteobacteria; order Burkholderiales; family Burkholderiaceae_D; genus JBDSTZ01. The sequence continues at coordinate 13,002 of JBDSTZ010000561.1, forward strand.
GAGCCGATCGCCCAGTACGGCCCGTTCGTGATGAACACCCAGGCCGAATTGCAGCAGGCGGTGGAGGACTTCCGCGCCGGCCGCTTCTGATCTCCGGCCGGCGGGGCATGGCACCTTCGGTTACACTGGCGCCATGCCCCTGCCACCGATCATTTCCCAAGTCCTGTCCCGGTTGAGCCGCGCCTGCGGCTTCGAGACGCTCGACGCGTTTCCGCCTGCGCACCAGCACGCGCGCACGCGCTGGAACCCGGCCTACTTCGATATCGCTTCCGACCTGTCGGGCGAGCAGATCGAACGCTCGCTGTGCGAGTCGATCGCCAACACGCCGCTGATCTTCGCCCACATCACCCATCCGACGCCGCGCATGCAGCGCGTGCTGATGGCGGTCATCGACACCCGCGTGCGGCGCGCCTGCGGGGTGCCGTCGGACCTGGTGACCTTGCTGATCAAAGCCTACGAGGGTTCGGCCACCCAGGAAGGCGTGCCGGGCCTACGCGCGGTCATCTACAACAGCGCCCACCTCTCGCTTGACGAACAGGTCCACGAGGTGCTGGCGTTCTTGCGCGAAGCCTCGTCGACCTTCGACCTTATCTCGCCGCAGCCGGCAGCGCGGCTGGCGGGGCCCAGCGCGCGCGCAGCGCCATGAAGGGCGTCTCCACCACGCGGTAGAGCAGCCAGCCGGCCAGCACCGCGAGCGCCATCATGATGACGGTGGCGCCCACGCTGTCCGGCGCCACGCCGCGCTGCTTGAGCAAGTCGGCGGTGACCGTAAAGACAATCCGGTGCGTCAGGTAGATCGCGTAGGACCACAGCGCCAGGCTGCGCGCGCCGGGCACCTTTACGCGCGCCAGCGGCCCCCGTTCGCTGAGCGCCGACAGCAGCAGCATGCCAAAGCCCAGGCCCAGCACAGGGAAGCCGACCAGCGTGGCGGGCAGCCCGAAGCGGTCATGCAGGAACATGGCGATGGCCAGCGCGCACAGCGCGGCGCCGCCGGCCAGCCAGGCCACCCCATGCCGTGTGGCGCGTTGCCACGCGGCCGGATGGCAGTTCTTGAGCAGCGCCAGCGCCACGCCCGCCACCAGTTCGTCGAGCCGACACAGCGAGGCGTAATACACCCCTTCAAAGTAGCCGCGCACATCGGCGGCGCCGCCGGCGTGCCAGGCGTCCCAGCCGGCCGCGCGGGCCAGCGCGCTGCCGGCTACCGTCAGCGCCAGCAGGCTCCAGGCGGCGCGCCGGGGCATGCGGCTGGCCCACGCCAGCATCGCCAGCGCCGGCAGCAGCAGGTAGAACTGCTCCTCGATACACAGTGACCAGGCGTGCGAGAAGGCGGCCGGCGGCACCAGGCCGATGTTGAGCGTGAAGCTCAGGTAGCGCCACAGCGGCGCGGCCGGCGCGCCTTCGCGCAGGGCCGGCCACAGCCAGTACAGGGCCAGCACTACCCAGAAATTAGGCAAGGTGCGCAAGGCGCGCCGCAGATAGAAGCCGGACACGGAAAAGCCCGCCTCGCTGCGCATCGCACTGAATATCTGGTTGCCGATCAGGTAGCCCGACAGGGCGAAGAACAGGTCCACGCCGATCCAGCCGACCTCGCCGAGCGCGCCGAAACCGACGCCGCCATGGACGAACAAGCGGTAGTGGTGCAGCAGTACCAGCACGATGGCGCAGGCGCGCAGGGTGTCGAGACCGTGGATGCGGCGGTCGGGAGCAAGGATGGCCATAAATGATGTTGAGAAGGCAAAAGTCGCGCAGCGCGCATCATCCCATGCCGGCCTCGCGCGCGCCAGCGATTTGACAGTGTGGCAAGCCGTTGTTTTCCTGCGCCGCTGGGCGTCTCGCGTTGCCAAGTGACATGTTACAATCCGGCGAAAAGGGCTCCGAAAGCGCAGTTGTTCTGCCCTTTTATACTGGCGGCGGCTCGGTAATATAGCTTATCGATGATGTGCGGGGACCGCCCGCCAGACTACGCCGCAACGGCCAGAGAGACGCGATGAAACGAGAATGCCCCGCTTGCACAGCGTCCTGGACTTGCCGTCCGCTTCCGGGCTGCGGCTGAGATCGCGATGAAGACGCCGCCGGTCCGCGTGCCGATCATGCTGCCCACCGTGCCCGACCGGGCCGCGCTGTGGCCTTATCTCGGCCGCATCGACGACGCTCGCCACTACACCAATTTCGGCCCGCTCAACCGCGAACTGGAAACCCGTCTTGAAGCGCTGTTCCAGGCGCACACCACGCACCATCTGCACGTCAAGACGGTCAGCAGCGCCACCCAGGGCATTGAGTTGGTGCTGAGCTCGCTGAACCTGCCGCCCGGCTCGTCGGTGCTGGTGCCGGCCCTGACCTTTGTCGCGACCCTGACCGCCGTGGTGCGCGCCGGCCTGGTGCCGGTGGTGGTCGACATCGATCCCGACAGCTGGCTGCTGACCCCGGTCATCGCCGCCGCCGCGGTCGCCGCCACCGGCGCGCGCGCGGTGCTGGCGGTGGCCACCTTCGGCCATGCGCAGGACACCCGCGCCTGGAGCGTATTCCAGAAAATCTCCGGCGTGAAAGTGGTGATCGACGCCGCTGGCGCCTTCGGCACCCAATGGATCGACGCGCCCGACATTCCAGTCGTCTTCAGCATGCACGCGACCAAGTCGCTGACCGCCGGCGAAGGCGGCCTGGTGGTGTCGGGCAAAAAGGCGACCACCGCGCGCGTCACCCAGTTGAGCAACTTCGGCATCAACCTCGAACCGAATTCGATGCTGCCGGTCGGCTACCTGTCGTCCTGCGGCACCAACGCCAAGCTGTCCGAATTCCACGCCGCCGTCGCGCTGGCCAGCCTCGACCGCTGGGACGCGCTGGCGCCGGCGCGCCACGCCCTGTATCTACGCAACCGCGCGCTGCTCGACAGCGTGACCGGCGGCGCGCTGACCTGGCAGGCCGGCGCGCCGCCCGAGGCCCCCACCCTGTTCTGCGTGCGCACCGGCTCGGGCGCGCGCCGCGACGCGCTCGAGGCGGCCTGCGTCAAGCAGGGCATCGCCACCCGCCGCTGGTACCAGCCGCTGCTGCACCAGCACGCGCCCAATCTGGGCAACGTGATCCGCTTGCCGGTGCCGGTGGCCGAACAGGTGGCCGAGGATCTGATCGGGCTGCCGTTCTTTCTCGACATGGGCGAGGACCAGATCGCGCTGCTGGCCGAGACGGTCCGCACGAGCCTGGCGGTGGCGCCCAGGCGCGTGCGCTCGCGCGCGGAGATGAAACTCGCATGAGCCAGTTTGCCAACAGGGCCAAGTATTTTCCCCGCATCGGGCCGCAGGCGATTGAACTCGGCGCTTGCAATGTGTATTGTTCGGGTACGCCGGGCAACACCATCAATAATCAATCTTAACTAGCAACGGAATCAAATGGATACCCTTGAACAATTCGTCGAAAAATTCAGCAGCGCCGTGGACTTCCAGGAGGCCGTTGAACTGACCGGCGAGACCGATCTGAAAGCGCTCGAAGAGTGGGATTCGCTGGCCGCGCTCGGCGTGATCGTGATGTGCGACATGGAATACAACAAGACCATCACCGGCGCCCAGCTGGTGGTGTGCCGCACCATCAACGACGTCTACGCCCTCGTTTGCTGATCCTCCCA
>JBDSTZ010000562.1:0-5304 GCA_039927975.1 Massilia sp.
AAAAATCGGCTACCGCCTGGTGCGGCGCTGCCGATGCCAGCAAAAAGTCGGCCACCGCATGGTGCGGCGCTGCTGATGCCGGCAAAAAATCGGCCACCGCCTGGTGCGGCGCTGCTGATGCCAGCAAAAAATCGGCCACCGCCTGGTGCGGCGCTGCTGAGGCCAGCAAAAAATCGGCTACCGCCTGGTGCGGCGCTGCTGATGCCAGCAAAAGATCGGCGACCGCATGGTGCGGCGCTGCTGCCGCTGAGAAGAAATCCGCCACCGCATGGTGTGGCGCTGCTGACGCCAGCAAGAAGTCGGCTACCGCATGGTGCGGCGCTGCTTCCGTCGACAAGAAAACCGCGACCGCATGGTGCGGCGCGGCGCAGGCGTTGACTTCGCCCGCGGCTACCGCTCTTGTGGCAAACCAGGATGCATGCACCGTGAATTGAATAGTGTCCCCATCTGCATGCGCTGATTGACCAGCGCGATCCTGTCGAACTGGCCGCAACCTGCGGCCGGTTGTCGTTTACCGCGCCATTGCAGGCATCGTCCCTTCCTCCTGCCCCCCTTTCTCATCGCCACCATCCGACGCATTTTCGCAACAGTGAATCCGTCGTTCAGCGCTGGCGCGATATCGGATCCAAAGTTCCATTGATCGAGATCAAGATCCAAGCGGAACGAATACCCGAATATTGATCCAGCTCAGATCAATCCGAATAGCTCAACAATAATCCCTGAAAGCGTCTGCTTGCGCTCTTGTCCAACGCACAAGCAAACACTCACGACAATTCCCTTTTCACCATTGGAGAACACCACCATGAATAAGTCAGCCGATTTTTCCTGCATCGCAGAGCTTGATCTGACCCCGATCAAGAAAAAATTGATGCACGTTCCATCCGGTGAAGGCTGGAGTGTCGACTACACCGAGCAAGTCGAAAAACAATATCGCCGCTTTCTGTTCTTGATGAGGAAATATCCAAAGGAGCACACGGCGCCGCTGGTCGACGTCGATATCTTCTGGCACTACCACATCCTCGACACGATGAAATACGCGTCCGACTGCGAGCGGGTGTTTGGCTACTTCCTGCATCACCACCCCTACAACGGCATGGGAGATGAAGCCGACTCGACGGCGCATCGGCATAGCGCGCAGCGTATGCAGCAATTGTACGAAATGGAATTTGACGAACCCTACCTTGGGGCGGACCGGGCCAAGCCCATCCGAAAAGGGGAATCGACGACGGCAAGGGAAATGGCTTCGACAAGCTCAGCGGCCGGCGACGCAGCGATGAGCGAGGCCGCGTTTTGTGGCGCAGCAGTCAACACTGCGGAATCGGGAGTTACTGCGTTCACCGCTTCGCAAGTCGGTCGCGCTGCGCTCAACACCTCAGCATTTTGCGGCGCCACGGTCGAGGCGTCAGCATTTTGCGGCGCCACGGTCGATGGGTCAGCATTTTGCGGCGCCACGGTCGATGGGTCGGCGTCTTCCCGCGCCCCGCTTGGCAACGGGATGCGAACCGAAACCGCCGTCTGGTCGGCGATCGTTGCGGCACGAGCGGGATCATGGCGCCCCACGCTGAACGACCAGCCCAACCGTCATCGCAAGCAACTATCGGTGGGCCAACATCAGTAAGAAAGGCTTCGTGTGGCGCAGTGAAACAGGCAGCCCGCTAGCGCGAACTGTAATACCGAAGCGCCCGATGCCAGGGGGAGAAAAACAGGTTGAAAGCGAGCACGGCGACAAGTTGACCGCCAGCAGATGGCGCGCCGCTGTATGCCGATGCCGGTGAAGTGGCGCCCACCGGCAAGCTCGACACCGCAACGCATACCTGCGAACCTGGCGCCGCAAGCCCCGTCGACAAGCCTGGCGCCACAGGGTCGGATGAAGTCTCCGATGGACACAACTGCCACCCGAGCTGGCGCCGGATTTCGTCCGGCGCCGGCGGCGGACGGCGCGCCGCCTCGCGTTCGGCCATGTAGGCGCGAACTTGTTCTTTGGTCGGATGGGTAATTGCACGTTCCATGATGGCCTCTCGGACCTTGTCAATCGGATCGGGACATTGCTCAGAATAATCCTCAAGTCCTGCTACGGTTTGACAATCCTCAATCGGCTCTCATCGCGGCGAAGCGCTGTGGTTTTTCGTGCGCACGCTTCGCGCGGCGCCAGTTGCCTTCTTGTTTACTTCTTCTGACGCACGCGTTGCTGCTGCTTTTCCTGGGTCTTCTGCTTGTTCTGCTTGGCCTTGAACAGCGTCACCGCGTCCTGCCGGGCTTGCTCGGGCGTGCGCATCGCTTCGACGTCGTCGTGGCTGACAAAATAGTCGGCGGCCTGGGCATCGACCACCAGCTTGATGGCGGCAGCGTCATCAAGATCATAAATTTCGGTGAGGAGCGTGGTGACCTCGTCCAGAAATGCTTCGTAGCTCAGGGTTGTCATAGATCGGATCCGTAGGGAAAACGAGGCAATCATCGGATGAAAGCCGCCGCGTGGGGTCGCTATTTTACCAGCGCCATCGCCGCCACCGCCGGCGCCAGCTGCGGATGGCGCAGCCGCACGCCCAGTTCCTGCTTGATGCGGGTGTTGCAAAGGCGCCGCGATTCGGACATAAAACTGAGCAGCATCGGCGACACGGCCGCCGCCAGCGCCTCGCGCGGCAGGCGCGGCGGACGCGCCAGGCCGAAGGCGTCGGCCACGGTGTCGAAGTAGGCCGCCATCTTCATCTCGGTGTCGTCGACCGCATGATACACCCGTCCGGGCCGCCCGCGCGCCAGCGCCAGCGCGAGGATGGCGGCCAGGTCGTCGGCGTGGATGTGGTTGGTGAATACGTCGTCCGCTTCGCGCAAGGCCGGCGTGCCCTCCTGCAGCCGGCGCAATGGCAACCGCGCGCGCGCGTAAATGCCCGGCACCCGCACGATGGCGAGCGAGGCGTGCGCGCCGCGTGCCCAATCCCTTAGCACCCGTTCGGCGTCGACGCGGCGTCGCGCGCGCGCGTTGCGCGGGGCGACCGTGCGGGTTTCATCGATCAGGGCGCCGCCGCAATCGCCGTACACCCCGCTGGTGCTGACATAAACCAGCCGCGCCCCGTCGGGTAAAATGGCGGTCAGGTTGCGCGTGCGCCGGTCGAGCACGCCGTCCGACTGCGGCGGCGCCAGGTGGATCACCCGGTCGGCCAGCCCGGCCAGCCGCTTCAGGCTGGCGCGATGATCGAGGTCGCCCACGATCGGCACCGCGCCCGCCGCCCGCAACGGCGCGCAGCGCGCCGGGTCGCTGGTCAGCGCGAACACCCGGTAACGCTCGCGCAGCAGCGGCAACAGGCGCATGCCGACATCGCCGCACCCGAGTATGAGCAAGCGTGGCTTGCCAAGTTTTCGTTGTTGGTTCATTTAAGGATTGTATGACTTTCGAGATTACTGTTCAGCCCAGCGGGCATCAATTTGCTTGCGAGGGCGACGAATCGGTCCTGGCGGCGGCCCTGCGCGCCGGCATCGGCTTGCCCTACGGCTGCAAGAACGGCGCCTGCGGTTCCTGCAAGGGTAAATTGCAGAGCGGCACCGTCGCGCACCGGCCGCACCAGCAGCGCGCCCTCACCGAGGACGAACAGGCCAAGGGCATAGCCCTGTTCTGCTGCGCGGTGCCGCAATCGGACCTGGTGATCGAAGCGCGCGAAGTATCCGGCAGCGCCGATTATCCGGTGCGCAAAATGCCCTCGCGCGTGGCCAGCATCGAGAAGGTCGCGCCCGACGTCGTCGTCATCAGCTTGCAGTTGCCGGCCAACGAGGCGCTCGCCTACCGCGCCGGGCAGTATATCGAATTCATGCTCAAGGATGGCAAACGGCGCAGTTACAGCATGGCCAACGCGCCCGCGCTCGACGCGCCGATCACCCTGCACATCCGCTACATGGCCGGCGGCCTGTTCACCGAACACGTGTTCAACAACATGAAGGAGCGCGACATCCTGCGCTTCGAGGGGCCGCTCGGCACCTTCTTCCTGCGCGAGGATTCCGACAAGCCGATCGTGCTGCTGGCCTCGGGCACCGGTTTCGCTCCGGTCAAGGCGCTGGTCGAGCATCTGATTCACCTCAAGTCGCCCCGCCCGGTCAGCCTGTACTGGGGCGGGCGCCGTCCGCTCGACCTGTACATGAACAGCCTGTGCGAACAGTGGGCCGCCACGCTGCCGAATTTCCGCTATGTGCCGGTGGTGTCGCACGCGCTGCCGGAAGACCACTGGAGCGGCCGCACCGGCTTCGTCCACGCGGCGGTGATGCAAGACTTGCCGGACCTGTCGCAGCACCAGGTCTACGCCTGCGGCGCGCCGGTGGTGGTCGACGCCGCCCTGCGCGACTACGTGGAAAAGTGCCAGTTGCCGGCCGACGAGTTCTACGCCGACGCCTTCACCACCGAGGCCGATCTGGCGCAGCCGTGAGCGCGTGGTCCGGGCGGGCCTCCAGGCGCGTCTTCAAGCGCGTCTTCAAGCGTTAACCGTATGGCACGATTTTGAGGTATGTTATGGATCCGCCGGCGGGGCCGCATCCCGCCGGCCCCATCTTCCTTGAAGGGTCCACCATGCACATATCAACCCGTCCCGCCCGTTCGCTCATCGCGCGCGCCCTGCTGGCCGCGCTCGCCGTCTCGGCCAGCGCATTGCTGCTGCCGGCGCACGCCGCCCCTGATTCCGCCACCACCGCCTACCAGGCCGCCATCGACAGCCCGGTCCGCAGCGCGGACGACCGCAAGGACGACAGCAAGCGCAAGCCGGCCGAGTTCCTCGCCTTCGCCAAGGTCCGTCCCGGCATGAGAGTGCTCGACCTGTCGGCCGGCGCCGGCGCCTCCTCGGCGCTGCTGGCCGCCGCCGTCGGCCCGAGTGGCGAAGTGCTGGCCCAGGGCGCGAGCGCCTCGCCCAAGCTGGCCGCGCGGCTGGCGGCCACGCCGCTGCCGAATCTGCGCCCGCTGGTGGCGCCCTTCGACAATCCGGTGCCGGCCGGCACGGCGCCGCTCGACCTGGTGACGATCAATATGAATTACCACGACCTGGTCAACAAGCCGATCGACCGCGACGCCATGAACAAGCGGATCTTCGAGGCGCTCAAGCCGGGCGGCTATTACGTGGTGATCGACAACGCGGCCAAGGCCGGCAGCGGCCTGTCGGCGACCAACACGCTGCACCGCATCGACGAGGCGAGCGTGATCGCCGAAGTCACCAAGGCCGGCTTCAAGCTCGACGGCAAGAGCGACTACCTGCGCGCACCGTCGGACCCGCGCGATCAGCCCTTCTTCAAGATGGAAGGCAAGCCGGACGACAAGTTCGCCCTGCGTTTCGT
>JBDSTZ010000563.1:0-9354 GCA_039927975.1 Massilia sp.
CAGCCAGAACGGCGCGCCCGCGCCGCTGGCCGCGCCCACCGCCGCGCCCGAGCCGGCGCAGGCCGCAGCGGCGCAGGAGCCCGCAACCCTTGGCGAAATCACGGTCCACAGCCGCAACCGGCTCGAACGGCTGCAGGACGTGCCGCTGTCGGTCTCGGTCGTCACCGGCAAGGAGCTCGACCGCCTGCAAGCCACCGACATCAAATCGATCACCCAGCGCGCCGCCAACGTCTCGTGGAACCAAGGTAACCAGCGCACCGCCAGCCTGTCGATCCGCGGTATCGGCAAGCAGGGCCAGACCGAGGCGCAGGACCCGAGCGTCGGCCTGATCGTCGACGGCGTCAACTACGCCTACAACGCGCTGTCGTCGAGCTACGACTTCACCGACGTCGACGCGGTCGAGGTCACGCGCGGGCCGCAAGGCACCCTGCTCGGCAAGAACACCAGCGTCGGCGTGGTCAACGTCAGCACGCGCCGGCCTTCCTTCACGCCGGACGCCTCGTGGTCGCTCACGCTCGGCCAGCGCGACACGGTGCTGGGCCGCTTCTCGGCCGGCGGACCGATCGTCGACGACCTGCTGGCCTACCGCGCCACGCTCAGCGTCAGCAAGGGCAACGGCGACATCGTCAACGCCTACAACCGCGACATCACCTACACCAACAAGGACCGCGTGTCGGGGCGCGTGCAATTCCTGCTCACGCCGTCGTCGACCTTCAACGCCCGCATCGCGCTCGACGCCCAGCCGCGCGGCGGCGAAACCACCAACGGCCGCACCATCAACACGCCGACCCCGAACCGCTACGCCGACGGCAGCGTCAACACGCTCGGCACCGACCCGTCGGTGCGCCTGGCGCGGCGCTGGTTCACCCAGCAGAGCGGCTACAGCTACGCCGACAGCTTCCTGTATGGCGGCGGCCAGAACGTCGTCAACAACGACAACCAGCGTCCGCTGGTCACCGGCAGCAACGGCGCCTCGGCGGAGCTGAACTGGGACCTTGGCAGCCATACCCTGACCTCGATCACCGCCTACAAGGACTACCACTTCAACGCCACCAACGACGAAGGCACGCCGTTCGATGTTTTCCGCAATTCGGGCGGCTTCTGGAACGACTACAAGCAGGTCAGCCAGGAATTGCGCATCAGTTCCCAGGCCGGCGGCACGGTCGACTACCAGGGCGGCATCTTCGTGATGAAGGTCCACAACCAGGCCGATTACCGCCGCGAGTGGGCCAACGACGCCGGCGCCTGGTTCGCCAGCACCGCCCAGTACCACCGCCTGGACGCCGACAGCGCCGGCCGCTACCTGCTGCAAAATTCACTGGACCGCCTGTCGATGTCGTTCAACTCGCCGGCGGGGGTGCAGGACATCCACAACAAGAGCGCCGGCCTGTTCGCCCAGGCCAACTGGCACCTGTCGGAACCGCTCACCCTCACCACCGGCCTGCGCATCACGCGCGAGGACCGCCGCAATTCGGGCAGCACGGTGGTGCGCAACAGCGGCAACGCGCCCGAACTCAATCCGGTGGACGTCAACGGCGTCGCGCTGGGCGGCTTCTACAACGGCGGCGCGCTCGACCCGAACAACACGCCGGCCCAGCTGAGCCTCGCCGACCTGGTCGCCAACAAATACTTCGGCAAGGCCATCACCGCCACCCCGGGCGCCGCCTACGCCAGCCTGAGCGCCGCCCAGCTGGCCCAGGTGGCCGACGCCAAGGCGATCCGCGCCGCCCAGATCGGCGTGCTGTTCAAGCAGACCGACGCCGCGCCGTACAAGGCCAACCTGCCGTCATTCGTGCTGAGCCCTTCGTACAAGTTCAGCAAGGACCTGACCGCCTACGCCTCGTGGCAGTACGGCGAAAAGGCCGGCATCTCGCAGCTGACCAACGGCGTGTCGAACCTGGTGGCCAACGAGAAGACCAGCGCGTTCGAGGTCGGCGTCAAGTCGGCGCTGCTGAACCGCACGCTGCTGGTCAACGCCAACCTGTTCCTCATGAATATCAAAGACTACCAGCAGGCCGTGCGCGTGCTCGACGTCTACACCACGGGCTTGAATCACGACGGCCAGAACTACTACACCACCGCCACCGGCAACGTGCCGAAGGTGCAGGCGCGCGGCCTCGAATTCGACGGCGCCTACAGCGGTATCGAGAACCTCACGCTGCGCTTCGCCGGCGCCTGGACCGACGCCCGCTACAAGCAGTTCACCAACTCGGCCCAGCCGGTGGAAAACGCCTATGCCGGCGCGCCGGCTTATCGCGACGTCACTGGCCAGGCCCTGCCGGGCGCCTCGAAGGTGACCTTCAACGTCGGCGCCGACTATCGCCGGCCGGTATGGGCCAACAAGGAGTTCCACGCCAGCTTCAACACCGCCTACAACAGCCGCTACAACTCGGACAACTCGCTCTCTAACTACGGCTGGGTGGATGCGTCGAGCCTGACCGACCTGGCGATCGGCCTCGGTTCGCGCAGCGGATCGTTCGACGTCAGCCTGATCGCCAAGAACGTCTTCAAGAACGATACGCCGGTCCTGCGCACCTGGAACACCTATACGCCGGCGACCGCGCGCTGGTTCGGCGTGGCCGTCACCGGCAAGCTGTAAGCGCTGCTGCGGGGGCATCAGTGCCCCCGCAACCTGCTGCCATCCGCGCAGCGGGCGCCGCCGGCCCGGCGCGCCCCGCCGCGCACAAAACCCTTTAACAACAAGTACTTAGGCGATACGACAGGACGTCGTTACAGCTGGCTTGATTGTTGATATGACCTTATACATTCCGTTCCGTTTCCACCCGCATCAGCGTTAGGAGTATGCCAACCATGAAACAGAAGACCATGTCGATCGCCGTCCTGATCGCGTTTTCCGCAGCACTCGCCTCGGCCGCCGACGACAAGATGGGCGCCGCCCCGCCTGAGGCGAAGGCGCCCGCCACTAGCGCCGCCAGCAAGGCCTGGGCCTACACCCCGGTGCAAGCCCAGGCCGCCCCGGCGGTCAAGCAAAAGGCCTGGGTACGCACGCCGGTCGATGCCTTTGTGTTGGCCAAGCTGGAGGAAAAAGGCCTCAAGCCCTCGCACGACACCGACCGCGCCACCTTCATCCGGCGCGCCACGCTCGACACCACGGGCCTGTTGCCGACGCCGGAAGAAGTCGTCGCCTTCGTCGGCGACAAGTCGCCCGACGCCTACGAAAAGCTGGCCGACCGACTGCTGGCGTCGCCGCACTACGGCGAGCGCCAGGCGCGCCGCTGGCTCGACCTCGCGCGCTACGCCGACAGCGCCGGCTTCCAGAACGACCAGACCCGCCCGAACAACTATCGCTACCGCGACTATGTGATCAACGCCTTCAACAGCGACAAGCCGTTCGACCGCTTCATCAAGGAGCAGATCGCCGGCGACGAGCTGTGGCCCGACAAGCAGGAAGCCAAGGTCGCCACCGGCTTCCTGGCCGGCTACCCGGACAACTACAACTCGCGCGACCTGGTGCAGCGCAAGTACCAGATCGAAACCGACATGACCGACCTGGTGGGCGAGACCTTCCTGGCCTCGACCATCGGTTGCGCGCGCTGCCACAACCACAAGGCCGACAAGGTCAGCCAGAAGGAGTACTTCCAGCTGCAGTCGTTCTTCGCCAACACCTCCTTCGAACACAACGTCAAGGCCGCCGAAGGGCCGGAGGAGATCGAATTCAAGAAGAAGCAGGAAGCCTATCGCGCCGCCACCAAGGATATCCGCGACCGCCAGAAAGCCATCCTCGACAAGTTCCGCGCGGCCGGCGACAAGTACTACCGCGAGCGCTATCTGACCGACAGCCGCGAAGCCGTGTTCAAGCCTGAAAAGGACTGGACGCCACTCGACCGCTGGGTCAACTTCCGCTACAAGTTTGTCAGCGGCGACCAGAATATCGTCGCCTACCTGCGCATGACGGCGGAAGAAAAGGCCAATGCCGACTACAGCGCGGCCAACGAACCGGTATGGGCCGAATACCAGAAGCTGACCAAGGAGCTGGCCAAGTTCGACAAGATCAAACCTGAACGCGGCAGCCTCAATTACAGCACCGCGACCGAGTTGGGCAAGGATTCGCCACCGACCTTCGTGCGTTTCGGCGGCGTCCACGAGAAGCCGCTTGAAGAAGTCAAGCCGGCCATCCCCGCGCTGTGGGCCGGCAACGCCAAGGTCGAGATCACCCCTACCGAGAAGTCGTCGGGCCGCCGCAGCGCGCTGGCCAACTGGCTGGCCAGCGCCGACAATCCGCTGACCGCGCGGGTGTTCGTCAACCGCGTCTGGAGCCAGTACTTCGACAAGGGCATCGTCTCGACGGTGGCCGACTTCGGCCGCGCCGGCCAGAAGCCAACCCACCCGGAACTGCTCGACTACCTGGCCGCCGATTTCGTCAAGAACGGCTGGAGCGTCAAGCACCTGCACAAGGAGATCCTGCTGTCGTCGGTGTACCGCCAGGCCTCCGATGAACGCGCCGACGTCGTCAAGCTCGATCCGGAAAACAAGCTGCTGGCGGTCTACCCGCGCAAGCGCCTCGAAGCCGAGGAAATCCGCGATTCGCTGCTCGCCGCCTCCGGTCAGCTGGAAGACAAGGTTGGCGGCCCGGCAGTGTTCCCGCCGATTCCGTCGAACCTCAACGCCGGCCCCTTGTGGATCGCCTCGAAGGACCCGCACGAGATCAACCGCCGCAGCGTGTACGTGTTCGTGCGCCGCAGTATCGCCTATCCGCTGACCCAGACCTTCGACCCGGCCGACCCGTCGGCGCCGCACCACAAGCGCAGCGTCACCACCACCCCGCTGCAGGCGCTGACCCTGTTCAACAGCGACGTCGTGTTCGGCTGGTCGCAGGCACTGGCGGGACGTGTGATCCGCGAAGCGAAGGACGACGACAACGCCCGCCTGGACCGCCTGTACGAGGTGCTGTTCTCGCGCGACGCCACCAAGCAGGAGAAAACGGTGCTCAAGGACTTCCTCGCCAAGCAGGAGAAGCTCATCGAAAGCCGCAATGCCAACGGCAAGTTCGCCGTCGCCGTGCCGATCGGTGCGACGCCAGACAAGAAGATCAATCCGGTCAAGGCGGCCGCCTTCGTCGACCTGGTCCACACGGTGGCCAACTCGAACGATTTCGCCTACAGGTTCTAAGTCGCGGTCCAACGTAGATACACCATTCACTCAACATCACTGGAAAACATCATGAGTCACGATCACGATCACAATCACACCCGCCGCGACTTCCTGCTCAAAGCCGCCTTCGGCGCCGGCGCCGGCATCGTCACCGGCCTGCTGCCGGGCGGTGGCGTGATCGCCACCGCCAGCGCGGCCGAACTGGCCGATTTTGCCGACCCGCTGGCGCCGAAAGCGCCGCACTTCCCGGCCAAGATCAAATCGGTCATCTGGCTGCACATGAACGGCGCGCCATCCACGCTCGACCTGTATGACTACAAGCCGGAACTGGAAAAACTGGCCGGCAAGGAGGCGCCGGCCTCGTTCCTGAAAGGGATCAAGACCAGCACCCAGGGCGGCGTCGGCAAGCTGTTCGTCTCGGGCCGCACCTGGAAGCAGCACGGCCAGTCCGGCGCCTGGTTCTCCGACCTGCTGCCGAACCTGGCCACCCAGGCCGACAAGATCGCCTTTATCAAGTCGAGCGTGACGATCGGCGCGACTCACGACATCTCCATCCTCAAGCTCAACACCGGCGACCTGAATCCGGGCCGGCCTTCGCTCGGTTCGTGGATCAGCTACGCGCTGGGCAGCGCCAATCCCGCCCTGCCCTCCTACGTGGTGCTCTACAGCGGCAACCGCGAGCCGCAGGGCGGCTCGGTCAACTGGAACTCGGGCTTCCTGCCGGCGGTCTATCAGGGCACGCCGTTCCGTCCGGGCGCCTCGCCGATCCTGTACCTGGAACGCCCGGAACTGCGCAGCGCCGAACAACAGCGCTCCTCGCTCGACCTGCTCAAGCGCCTCAACACCCAGGGCGCCTCGCACTACCCGAACGACACTGAACTGCGGGCCCGCCTGCGCTCCTACGAACTGGCCGACCGCATGCAGACGGCCGCGCCGGAGGCGGTCGACCTGGCCAAGGAAACCGACGCGACCAAGGCCAGCTACGGCCTGAACGACGACGTCTCGAACACCTACGGCACCAGCCTGCTGCGCGCGCGCCGTCTGGTCGAACGCGGCGTGCGCTTCATCCAGGTGGTGTCGGGCGCGCCGAGCGGCCAGACCGAAGTGCTCAGCTGGGACGCCCACAATGATCTCAACGACAACCACACGCTCAACGCGCGCATGGTCGACAAGCCGATCGCCGGCCTGCTGGCCGACCTGAAGGAGCGCGGCCTGCTCGACACCACGCTGGTGGTGTGGACCTCGGAGTTCGGCCGCACCTCGTACGGCGAGAGCGGCAACGGGCGCGATCACAACCCGTGGGGCTACACCCAGTGGATGGCGGGCGGCGGCATCAAGGCCGGCACCACCTACGGCGGCACCGACGAGATCGGCCTGCAAGTGGCCGACAAGGAAACGGCGGTCGACACCTACGACCTGCACGCGACGGTGCTGAACCTGCTCGGCCTGGACCACCTGAAAACCACCTTCCTCAACAACGGCCGCTCGGAACGCCCGACGGTCGTCTACGGCAAAGTCATCAAAGACCTGCTGGCGTAGTCACTCTTTTTTTTCACTTCAAGGACAAGCATGAAACAGCAACTGCACCACCTGGCACTCGCCGCCATCCTCGCCACCGGCGCTGCCTTCGCGCACGCCGCCGACATCAAGGTCAGCCTCAACGGCGCGGAAGAAACCGTGCCAGTGACCACCAGCGCCACCGGCACGGGCGTAATCAGCATCGGCGCCGACAAGCGCGTGACCGGCAGCATCGCCACCAAGGACATCGAGGGCACCGCCGCCCATATCCACAACGCCCCGGCCGGCAAGAACGGACCGCCGGTGATCACGCTGGTCAAATCGGCCGACGGCGTATGGTCGGTGCCGGCCGGCGCGGCGCTCACCGACGAGCAGTACGCCAGCTACCAGGCCGGCAATCTGTACGTCAATGTCCACAGCGCGGCCAACAAGCCGGGCGAGATTCGCGGCCAGCTGCGGCCGTAATACCGAGGGCATATGCGTAAAGTATTTTTGCTGCTCGCGCTGTCGGCGATGTTCACCACCGGGGTCCGTTCGGCTGAAACCGAAATGAGTGTCGACTTGATGCAGTCGATCGAGGACACCAACAAGAGCCTGGCCTCGAACATCGCCCTCGCCAACAAGCAGGCGGCAACCACCGACGCGCGCGAACTGACGCAAATGTTCGCGCAGGTTGAGGCGCACTTCACCGGCAAGGGTGACGCCGTCAACGCGGTCGACCTGGCCCGCCAGAGCAAGGACCTGTCGGCCAATATCGTCAAGCTGGTGGCGGCCAACGACTTCACGGCCGCCACCGACGCCTCGACCGCGCTGTCGCGCACTTGCCGCACCTGCCACACGTTCTACAAGAAGGAGTAGCGCATTTTTACAGCAAGATGGACCGGCGCCGCCAGCCTGGCGGCGGCGCTGCTGCTGCCGGCCATGTCATCGGCCGTATCGCCTGCCAAGTCGCCGGTCAAGTCGCCGGCTTCGTCGCCGGCTTCATCGCCGGCCGCTCCGCGCGGCGACCCGCTGGCCGGGCGCGACAAGGCCGATGCGGAACGCTGCCTCGAATGCCACGGCGTGGCAGGCCCCGGCCAGGGCTACAGCAACGGCAGCGATGGCAAGTTCGCCCGCCTCGGCGGACAGCAGGCCGATTACATCGTCAAGCAGGTGCTCGATTTTCGCAGTGGCCGGCGCAAGCACGACTTCATGCAAATGATGGCCAGGACCCTCAGCGACGAGGACCTGCGCGACATCGCGGCGTATTTCGCCGCCGAGCCGAAGATGGCGGCCGGCGCGGCGCCGCCCGCGAATGCCGTCCATAGCCTGTATCAAGGCGGCGACGCGGCGCGTAATCTGGCGGCCTGCGCGGGCTGTCACGGCGCCAGGGGTGAAGGCCTGGCCGGCGGCGGGCCCGCGCTCGGCGGCCAGGGCTTGCACTACCTGGAACAGCAACTGGAGAACTGGCGCAGCGGCACGCGCGCCAACAGCGCCGGCGGCGTGATGAATCAGATGATCAAGCCGCTGAGCGACGCGGAGATCGCCAGCATGGCGCATTACCTGTCCGGCATGTAGCCGGGCATCGACCAACCCGCGCTGTTATCAGCGCACAGGAGCACCGCATGAAAATTCGACTTATCGCCGCCCTGCTCGCCGCCGCCCTGGCGGCGCCGGCCGGCGCCGCCTTGAAGCAAGGCGAAAACGCGCCCGCCTTCAAGGCCCAGGCTTCGCTGGCCGGCAAGGCGTTCGCTTTCTCGCTCAAGGACGCGCTCAAGAAGGGCCCGGTGGTGGTGTATTTCTACCCATCGGCCTTCACCGGCGGGTGCAATATCCAGGCCCACACCTTCGCCGTCCAGCACGAGCAGTTCGCCCAGGCCGGCGCCAGCATCGTCGGCGTTTCGCTCGACAGCATCGGGCGCCTGAACGCATTCTCGGCCGACCCGAACTACTGCGCCGGCAAATTCCCGGTGGCGGCCGACGCCGACGGCGCGATCGCCAAGTCGTTCGACCTGGCGATCCGCGAGATCGCCGCCGGCAAGAAGGACACGCGCGGCATCGAGATCGACCACGCCGCCACCGAGCGCACCACCTTTGTCATTACGCCCGACGGCCGGATCGCCGCCACCGTCGGTGGCCTCAGCCCGGCCGAGAACGTCGACAAGGCGCTCGAAGCGGTGCGCCAGCTGGGCGCCAAACCCCTGAAGAAAACCTGATACGGAAAACGCATCATGATCAAGAACCGACTCAAACATCTGGCCCTCGGCTCGGTGGCCATCGTCGCCGCCGGCCTGTCCCAGGCGGCCACCGAAACCGCGCTGACCACCCCGGCAATCGCCGGCGTGGTCAATGCGGGCACCACCATCGAATTGATCAAGGAGGGCTTCAACGGCACCGAGGGACCGCTGGCCCTGCCGGACGCCAGCTTCGCCTTTACCGAAACGGTGGCCAACAGGATCACCCGCATCGCGCCCGACGGCAGCACCTCGACCTTCCTCGACAACAGCAACGGCTCGAACGGCCTGGGCTTCGGCGCCAACGGCGACCTGTACGCGGTGCAGGTGCTCAAGCCGAGGGTCGGCATCGTCTACCCGCCCGAACATGCGCGCGCCCTGGCCGACCAGTTCGAGGGCAAGCCCTTCGGCCGGCCCAACGACCTGGTGGTGGACCGAAAGGGCAATGTCTACTTCACCGACTCGGGCGGACCGCTGAAGCCGGGCGATCCGGTGCCAGCGGCGCCGGCCG
>JBDSTZ010000564.1:0-6464 GCA_039927975.1 Massilia sp.
CGCCGGTGCTGCTGGCGCAGGCGCTGCACGCGGCCACCCTGGAGGGCGAGCAGGCCGTCGTCATCAACCTCCTCGACCAGAAACTGTACAATCTCAATCCCGACTTTTTGTCGTACACCCTGTCGAAGGCGGCGCTGCATACCGCGACGACCCTGCTGGCGCAGGCGCTGGCGCCGAAAGTGCGCGTGGTCGGCGTCGCGCCCGGCCTGACGATGGTGTCGGGCGAACAGACCGACGACGGCTTCGCCAAAGCGCACACGGTCACCCCGCTCGGACAATCGAGCACCCCGCAGGACATCGTCGACGCGGTGTGCTACGTGGCGAGCGCGCGCGCCCTGACTGGCACCACCTTGCTCGTCGACGGCGGCCAGCACCTGATGCCGCTGGCGCGCGACGTCATGTTCCTGACCAAATAATTTATATCAGCCCAACAATCAAGAGGTTTCTATGCTGTCCGCCCTGTCCCATCCCATGCTGAGCGATTGCCGTCGCCTGTTCCTGCGCAATTACGAAGTGATGATCAACATCGGCGTGCACGACTTCGAGAAACGCGGCGAGCAGCGGGTGCTGATCAACGTCGACCTGTACATTCCGCTGGCGCTGTCGACGCCGAAGGAAGATCACCTGGCCGAGGTGGTGGACTACGACTTCATGCGCGAGACCATCGCGCGGCGCATGGCCGAAGGCCACGTGCATCTGCAGGAGACCTTGTGCGACGACGTGGTGCGCGCGATGCTGGCCCACCCGCGCGTGCGCGCGGTGCGGGTGTCGACCATGAAGCCGGATGTGTATCCCGATTGCGAAGGCGTCGGCGTCGAGGTATTCCAGATCAAGGACGCGGCATGAACGGCACCACGGTGATGGAACAGGACGAACTGGTCGATGCGGCGCCTGGCGGGTCCGCCGACAAGCAGGCCGACAAGCAGGCCGACAAACAGGCCGACAAGCACGCCGACAAGGTGGCCTACGAGAACAACAAGCTGCACAAGCGCCTGTGCCGGCTGGTGGGCCAGGCGATCGGCGACTTCAACATGATCGAGGATGGCGACAAGGTGATGGTGTGCCTGTCCGGCGGCAAGGACAGCTACGCCCTGCTCGACATCCTGATGACGCTGCGCGAGCGCGCGCCGATCAACTTCGAGCTGATAGCCGTCAACCTCGACCAGAAGCAGCCGAACTTCCCGGCCGATATCCTGCCGGCATATCTCACCAAGCTGGGCGTGCCTTTCCATATCGAGAACCAGGACACCTACAGCATCGTCAAGCGCCTGATCCCGGAAGGCAAAACCACCTGCTCGCTGTGCTCGCGGCTGCGGCGTGGCATCCTGTACCGCGTGGCTGATGAGCTGGGCTGCAACAAGATCGCGCTCGGCCACCATCGCGACGATATTCTCGAAACCTTCTTCCTGAATATGTTCTTTGGCGGGAAGCTCAAGGGCATGCCGGCCAAGCTGGTGTCGGACGACGGCAAGCACATGGTGATCCGTCCGCTGGCGTATGTGAAGGAAGAAGATTCGAGCCGCTACGCCGAGGTCAAGCAGTTCCCGATCATTCCGTGCGACCTGTGCGGCTCGCAGGAGAACCTGCAGCGCAAGCAGATCAAGGGCTTGATGCGCGAGTGGGAGAAGAAATATCCGGGGCGCGTGGAGAGCATCTTCTCGTCGCTGTCGACCGTGGTGCCGTCGCATCTGATGGACCGCGGGATGTTCGGCTTTCAGGAATTGAAGGTCGATGGGCAAGCCAATCCGCTGGGGGATATCGCGTTTGACGAGGAGCCGTGTTCGGCGCCGAGCACATTTGGGACGATTCCGCTGCAGCAGTTGTAACAACAGTGTTTGAGGAAACGGATTTTGCTGTTCCAGAGCCCCCGGCGGAACGCTGCGCAGGAAGCGAATTTATCCCTGCTAAATACCAGTTCGAGAACGAAGTTCGTCTCGACAAGCACGTTCATATCATGTCACCGCACAGCAGGGCACCGTGCTGCATCTGACTCGCCAGCCCGGAATCGACCAGCAGGGTTTCATCTCCGCACCATCCGCTAGTTAGCTACGAAAGATATTATAGCGATCACGAAAGCGGCCTCAATGACGTATCACCGCCTCAGCGCAGCATGATCTTCAAGGCCAGCTCTGCCAGCGCTCCATACGGCGGCCTTAGCAAGGCGCTCAGGTTCCACCTGCCCTGCTTGAACACGCCTTTGGCATGGCTGAGCGACTTGAATCCCTCGGTTCCGTGATACGCGCCCATGCCGCTCGGACCGACACCGCCGAACGGCAGGTCATCCTGCGCATAATGCATCAGCGTGTTGTTGACGGTGACGTTGCCCGAGGTCGTCAGCGACAGCACCTTGCGGCACTGCGCTGCGTCGCTGCCAAAGTAGTACAGCGCCAGCGGACGCGGATGCGCGTTCACATACGCGATCGCCTCATCGAGCTGGCGGTAGCCGACGACCGGCAGCAGCGGTCCAAAGACTTCTTCCCGCATCAGGCGCATCTGTTGCGTAACGCCGGTGACCAGGGTCGGCGTCAGATTGTGCGGACGTGCGCCCGCCCGCTGCGCGTTCACGCCAACCTCGCGCACCGTCGCGCCATGCGCGCGCGCGTCATCGAGCAGCGCCCGCAGGCGCTCGTAATGGCGCTCGTTGATGACCGAAGTGTAGTTGTCCGAAGCCGGGCCGTCCGGATAGAGCTTGCGCACCGCCTGATCGTAGGCGTCGGCGAAAGCGGGCACCGCGTCTTCATGCACCATCACGTAATCCGGCGCGATGCAGGTCTGGCCGCCGTTCCCCAGCTTGCCGTAGGCGATGCCGGCGGCGGCGTGCTGCATCGAATGTCCGCGTTCGATAATCACCGGTGACTTGCCGCCCAGTTCCAGCGTGAGCGGCACCAGGTTGTCGCTGGCCGCTTTCATCACGGCGCGGCCCACCTGCGTGCTGCCGGTGAAGACCAGGTGATCGAAAGGCAGCGCGGAGAAATCCTTGCCGACCGCCGCGTCTCCCGTCACGACGGCCACCTGATCCGACGGGAAGGTTTCGGCCAGCATCTTGGCGAGCAGCGCGCTCGACGCCGGCGTGAACTCGGACGGCTTGATCATGGCGCGGTTGCCGGCCGCGATCGCGGTCGCGAGCGGCATCAGGGCGAGCGACATGGGGTAATTCCACGGCGACATGATGCCGACCACGCCGAGCGGTTGGCAGACCACCCAGGCCCGCCCCGGCAGGAAGTGCAGCGGCACGTGGCGCTTCTCCGGGCGCATCCAGCGCCGCAAGTTGCGCAACTGGTAGTTGATGCCCTGGACCACAGGCAGCAATTCCATCAACGCCGTTTCATGCGGCGACCGATGGCCGAAGTCGGCCTTGACCGCGTCGGCGATGGCGTCGCGGTGCGCGAGGATCGTCGCTTTGAGCGCGCGCAGATCGGCCTTGCGCTCCTTCAGCGATGGCGGCCCGGCGCGCAGGAAAGCCTCCCGCTGCCGGGCCAGGGTGAGTTCCATGCGCAACGCGGTGCCGTCGAGGTCGAACGATTTCATGATTACCCGAAAAAAGCAGCATCCAGATAATGAGCCTAACACGATTCGCGCCGGGGCTCGCGGCGCCGGCATCGTGCCGGCAAGGTCGTACCGCGCGGTGTTGCCAGCCCTGGCTGCCACAGGCTCATACCGCCTACAGGAACGCGATATCAAAGCGCCATCCGCCCAGGATCAGTGGCACACTTGCCGCTTTGACTCCTCTTTGCTGACCAACCACGGAAGAACCTCATGACCGCAGAATTGACGATCCTCGCCTGGACCCTCGTATTGGCGCTGGTGCAGATTGGCCTGGCATCGAGCATGCGCACGATGGAAACCGGCATCTCCTACAACATGAGCGCGCGCGACAAGGAAGCGCCGCCGATGCGGCCTGTGACGGCGCGCCTGCAACGGGCCCAGGCCAATCTGTTCGAGACGCTGCCGCTGTTCGCGGCGGCCGTGCTGATTGCGCATGTGGCCGGGCGCACCGGCGGCGAGACGCTGCTGGGCTGCCAGCTCTATCTGGGCGCGCGCGTCCTGTACGTGCCGGCTTACGCTGCCGGCGTGCCGGTGCTGCGCACCTTGATCTGGACCGCGTCGGTGGTCGGGCTCGTGATGATCATCAAGGCGATCCTGCGCGGCGGCTGAAAAAATCCCTCCACGCGCTCCCGCGATGAACAAGCGCGTGAGCTCCGCCATCAAGCGGCGCTGGCTTCCTCCTTGCCGAAGGAGGCCCGCAGCGCTGCCTCTTTCTGCTTCGCCGCCTTCAGGTGCCGTTCCTTCACGTGGCCATAGCCGCGAATACCCTCCGGGATGCTGGCAATCGCCACCGCCTGCGACAGGGTGTCGGCAGTGAGCCTGGGCAGCAGGCCGGCAATCGTTTCGCGATATTCGCCAATCAGCGCGCGTTCCAGCCTGCGCTCGGCGGTGTAGCCGAAGATGTCGAGCGGCCCGCCGCGCAAGCCTTTCAGCCGGGCCAGCACGCCGAACGCTTTCATCATCCACGGTCCGAATTCCTGCTTGATCAGATGGCCGTCGCGGTCGCGCTTTGCCAGCAGCGGCGGCGCGAGATGGAACTTGAGCGTCACGTCGCCATCGAACATGCCGGCGATTTTTTGCTTGAATGCGCCGTCGGTGTACAGGCGCGCGACCTCGTATTCGTCCTTGTAGGCCATCAGCTTGTAGTAGTAGCGCGCGACCGCCTCGGCCAGGCGCGTGCCCTTGCCCAGCTTCGCTTCTTCCGCCCGCACCTGGTCGACCAGCGACTTGTATTGCTGCGCATAGGCGGCGTCCTGATACGCCGTCAGCAGCTCGACGCGGCGTTTGATGACCTCGTCCAGCGTTTGCGTGCGCTTGAATTCGATCACCTTGGCCGGCGCCGTCAACCGCAGCACCGAGGCCAGGTCGTGCGCGGCCGTACGGCCCCAGTTGAAGGCCGCCTTGTTGAAGTTGACCGACACGTTGTTCAGTTCGAGCGCCTTCAGGATCGACGCCTCGTGCAGCGGAATCTGGCCCTTCTGCCAGGCATAGCCAAGCATGAACATATTGGTGGCGATGGCGTCGCCCATCAAGGCGGTGGCGATCTGGCCGGCGTCGACAAAGTCGACCTTCTGCGCGCCGCAAGCCTTGATGATCTCGGCCTGTGACGAGTCGCCGGGGAACTGCCAGTCCGGATTCTTGACAAAGGTGGCCGTCGACGAGCCGGTCGAATTGATGGTCGCCCAGGTGCGGCCCTCGCCCATGCGCGAGAGCGCGTCGCGGCTGGCGGTGACGATCAGGTCGCAGCCGATCACCAGGTCGGCGCTACCGGTGCCCACCCGCGTCGAATGCAGGTCGTCCTGCCGCTCGGCGAGCCGCACGTGCGACATCACCGGGCCGCCTTTTTGCGCCAGGCCGCTCATGTCGAGCACCACTACGCCCTTGCCTTCGACATGGGCCGCCATCGCCAGGATCTGGCCCACGGTGACCACGCCGGTGCCACCGATGCCGGTGACCAGAATGCCGTAGGGATGGTCGATGGCCGGCAGCGCCGGCGCCGGCAGTTCGGGCGGCGTGAATTCGCCCGCGCCCGCCTTCTTCGGCTTCTTGAGTGCGCCGCCTTCCACCGTGACGAAGCTCGGGCAGAAACCGGTGACGCACGAGAAATCCTTGTTGCAGGTGGACTGGTTGATCTGGCGCTTGCGGCCGAGTTCAGTCTCCAGCGGTTCGACCGACAGGCAGTTCGACTGCACCGAGCAGTCGCCGCAGCCCTCGCAGACCGCTTCGTTGATGACCGCCCGCTTGGCCGGATCGGGGTAGGCGTTACGCTTCCGGCGGCGCCGTTTTTCAGAGGCGCAGGTCTGGTCGTAGATCATGGCCGACACGCCCGGCATGTCGCGCAGTTCACGCTGCACGTCCATCAATTCGGCGCGGTGGCGAACGGTGACACCCTCGGCCCATTTGTAGTCGTCGGGGTATTTGTCCGGCTCGTCGGTGACGACAATGATCGGGCCCACGCCCTCGGCGGCGATCTGGCGGCTGATCATGCCGGGGTCGAGCGGGCCGTCGAATTCCTGGCCGCCGGTCATCGCGACGGCGTCGTTGAACAGGATCTTGTAGGTGATATTGACATTGGCCGCCACCGCCGCGCGGATCGCCAGGATCCCCGAGTGGAAGTAGGTGCCGTCGCCAAGGTTGGTGAAGACGTGTTTCTCGTTGGTGAACGGCGCCTGGCCGACCCAGGTCACGCCCTCGCCGCCCATGTGCGTGAAGGTCGAGGTTTCGCGGTCCATCCACAGCACCATGTAGTGGCAGCCGATGCCGGCCAGCGCGCGCGAGCCTTCAGGCACCTTGGTCGAGGTGTTGTGTGGGCAGCCCGAGCAGAAGAAGGGCGTGCGGTCGGTCTGCGGATTGGGCTTGGCGCTGACGTTTCTGAGCACCAGTTCCTTCGCTTCCAGATAGGCGATGCGCTCCTTGAC
>JBDSTZ010000565.1:0-2724 GCA_039927975.1 Massilia sp.
CCAGAGTGTGCCCGCGCTGATCGCCCTGGCCCTGCTCATCATCGCCTGAGTCCGCCGTTTTCAGCGGTCGCCAGCACACATCGCTCTTATATCGTATTATTGCGATATTAGATTCGAGAGAATCCGATATAGAAGGAATTCCATGGACGTCGACGCGATCCACAAGGCGCTTGCCAACCCTGTCCGGCGCGACATTTTGCAATGGCTCAAGGAGCCGCATGCTCACTTCGCCGAGCAACAGCACCATCCGCTCGAGGTCGGGGTGTGCGCCGGCCTGATCGACGCGCGCGCGGGACTGTCGCAATCGACCGTCTCGGCCCACCTGGCGACGCTCGAAAAGGCCGGACTGGTGAGCCGTGCCCGCGTCGGCCAATGGAACTTCTTCAAGCGCAACGAGGAGACCATCCAGGCCTTCCTCGCTCACATCCATCAAGGACTATAGGAGTGCCGCATGACGACCTTATTTGACCCGCTCACCATTGGCGACCTGCAACTGCCGAACCGCGTCATCATGGCGCCGCTGACCCGCGCCCGCGCGGTTGGCGAAGGCCGCGTGCCCAACGCGCTGATGGCCGAGTACTACGCCCAGCGCGCCGGCGCCGGCCTGATTCTGTCCGAGGCGACCGCGGTCACCCCGCAAGGCGTCGGTTACGCCGACACCCCGGGCATCTGGTCGGACGAGCAGGTCGAGGGCTGGCGCCAGGTGACCGCCGCCGTGCACCAGGCCGGTGGCCGCATCTTTCTGCAACTGTGGCACGTGGGCCGGATTTCCGATCCGGTGTTCCTGAACGGCGAAGCGCCGGTGGCGCCGAGCGCGATCGCCGCCAAGGGCCATGTCAGCCTGCTGCGCCCGCTGCGCGACTACCCGCTGCCGCGCGCGCTCGAGACCGACGAGATCGCCGGCGTGGTGGCGGCCTTCCGCAAGGGCGCCGAGAATGCCAAACTGGCCGGCTTCGACGGCGTTGAAATCCACGGCGCCAACGGCTACCTGCTCGACCAGTTCCTGCAGGACGGCAGCAACCAGCGCACCGACCAGTATGGCGGACCGGTCGAAAACCGCGCCCGCCTGATGCTCGAAATTACCGACGCCTGCATCGCGGTGTGGGGCGCCGGCCGGGTTGGCATGCACCTGGCGCCGCGCGGCGACGGCCACGACATGGGCGACTCCGACCCGCGCGCGACCTTCACCTATGTCGCGCGCCAGCTGCGCGAGCGCGGCATCGCTTTCATCTGCGCGCGCGAGGCGGTGGCCGACGACAGCCTGGGGCCTTTGCTAAAACAGGAATTCGGCGGCGTCTATTTCGCCAACGAGAAGATGACACGCGAGAGCGCCGACGCGCTGCTGGCCGCCGGCCACGCCGACGCGGTCGCCTTCGGCCAGTGGTTCATCGCCAATCCGGACCTGCCGATCCGTCTCAAGACCGGCGCCCCGCTCAACCCGGCCCGGCCGCAGCTGTTCTATCACGCCACGGCCGAAGGTTACACCGACTATCCGGCCCTGGTCTGAGTGAAGAAACAGGTAACGGATCGGTCGCACCTGCCGGCCGCACCTGGCCGGCCGCACCTAGGGAACCGCTGATTAATTCAAGTCTCCAGATTTTTTCGCACGCAAGTCCTTGATTCTATTGAAGGTAAGATCTGCAAAAGCGAATTAATCAGCACTTCCCTAGGCGGCGCCGCCTAGGCGGCCCCAACGAAAGTCACCTGCGCGCGCAATCCCGTCTTGCCCGCGCAGGCCTCGGACAGTTCAATACGCGCGCCCATCGCGGCCGCCACCCGCCGGCAAATCGCCAGCCCCAGGCCCGAGCCGATCTCGCCATTGCCCAGCACCCGGTAAAAGGGATCGAACACGCGTTCACGCTCGTCCGGCGCGATGCCCGGTCCGGTATCGTCGACCCGCAGCACAATCTCACCATCGCGCGCGTCGATCGTGATGTCGACCCGTCCGCCCTCCGGCGTGTAGCGGATCGCATTGTCGATCAGGTTCTTCACCAGCACCTTCAAGTCGACCAGGTGGGCGCGCAGGGCGACGTCGACATCGCCGATCACGCCGAGGTCGATGCGCTTGGCCTCGGCCAGCGGCACCAGGTCTTCCAGCACCTCGCGCAGCGCACGTCCGAGCAGCACGCGCTCGGCGCCGGCGCGGTGCGGTTCCTGGGCGCGCGCCAGCGTGAGCAGCTGGTCAAGCAGCTCGCGGGTTCGGCGCAGCCCCGCGCTCAGGGCGCCGAGCCGCTCGCGCGCCTCAAACGGCATGCTGGCCGCGCCAAGCCGCTCGGCCTGCAGGGACATGGCCGTCAGCGGCGAGCGCATTTCGTGCGCGGCGTCGGCAATGAAGCTGCGCTGGAGCGCCATCGCGCGCCCCATCCTGGCCAGCAGTTCGTTGATCTCGGCGACGAACGGCCACACTTCGGACGGCAGCCCCCGGCGGTTCAATTCGCCCAGATCGTGTTCGGCGCGGCGCCCCAGGTCGTCGGCCAGCAGCTTGAGCGGGCGGAACATCTGGCGCACCAGCACCGTCACCAGCAGCACCAGCACCGGCAACAGCAGCAGGATCGGCAGCACGGTGCGAAACGCGCTCGAACGCGCCGCGGCGTCGCGCACCGCGGTCTGCTGGGCCACCGCGACCCGCACGCCCTTGAGATTGGTCTTGACGAACACCCGCCACTGCTCGCGCCCGACCAACACGGTCTGCAGGCCGTCGCGCAGCAGGTCGGAAAACACCGG
>JBDSTZ010000566.1:0-5139 GCA_039927975.1 Massilia sp.
GGCTGGAGGGCTTGAGATCCTCAACCTTGATTTTCTCGATCTGCTTGGCGCGCGACGTGGCCTGGCGCGCCTTCGATTTGTTGGCGGCGAAACGGCGCACGAAGTCTTGCAGTTCGGCGACCTTTTCCTTCGCCTTGGCATTGTTGGCCAGTTGCTGGTTGCGCGCCTGGGTGGAGGCGAACATGTACTCGTCGTAATTGCCCGGATAGATCTTCAGGGTGCCGTAATCCATGTCGGCCACGTGGGTGCACACCTGGTTGAGGAAGTGGCGATCGTGCGAAATGATCACCATGGTCGAGTTGCGCTCGTTGAGCACATCTTCGAGCCAGCGGATGGTGTTGATGTCGAGGTTGTTGGTCGGCTCGTCGAGCAGCAGGATGTCCGGATTCGAGAACAGCGCCTGGGCCAGCAGCACGCGCAGCTTCCAGCCCGGCGCCACCGCGCTCATCGGACCCTGGTGCTGGTCGATCGACACGCCCGCGCCCAGCAACAGTTCACCGGCGCGCGCCTCGGCCGAGTAGCCATCGTATTCGGCAACCTTGCTTTCGAGTTCGGCCGCGTGCATGTAGTCGTCGTCGGTCGCCTCGGGATTGGCGTAGATCGCGTCGCGTTCGGTGATGGCGTTCCACAACTCGGTGTGGCCCATCATCACGACGTCGAGCACGCGCATGTCTTCGAACGCGAACTGGTCCTGGCGCAGCTTGCCCAGACGCTCGTTCGGGTCGAGCATGACATTGCCGCCGGAGGGATCGAGGTCGCCGCCGAGAATTTTCATGAAGGTCGACTTGCCGCAGCCGTTGGCGCCGATCAGGCCATAACGGTTGCCATCGCCGAACTTGACGGAGATGTTTTCAAACAGCGGCTTGGCGCCGAATTGCATTGTGATATTGGCTGTGGATAGCACGGAGAAACCTTTAAAAGCAGAGATTTTTAATTAACCGGCTATTTTACCATTGTTGCAGTGCGTCTCGGCCTTGGCATCGCCCTATTCGCGCATGCGGTCGCGCAGCTGATAGTACCAATATGTCAGTTGCGCGGCGGCCAGGCCGACCGGTCCGGCGGTCGGCGCCAGTCCCCAGCGTGCAAAGCGCGCCAGCGGCGCCGGGTTGCCGCAGATCGCCTCGGCCAGCACCTCGCCGGCGGCAGTGGTCGGCGCCACCCCGTGCCCGCCGAATCCCATGCCGTACCAGCTGCCGTCGGGCAGCTGTCCCAACTGCGGCATTTTGTGGCGCGCATAGCTCATCAGGCCGCTCCAGGCGTAGTCGATCTTCACGTCGGCCAGTTGCGGATACACCTTGAGCATGTCGCGCCGCAGCAGTTGCGCCAGCGCGCGCGGCGCACGTTCGCGCACGGCGATGCGGCCGCCCCACAGCAGCCTGGTGTCCGGCAATGGCCGGTAATAGTCGAAGGCGAATCGGGTGTCGTACACGGCAGCGCCGGTGCGCAAATGCTGGCCGAGGCGCTCGCCAAGCGACTCGGTGACCATGACGTAGCTGGCGATAGGCAGCATCGCGCCGGACAGGCGCGGCTGCAAACGCTTGAGGTAGCCGCCACAGCAGAGCAACAATTGACGCGCCCTGACTTCGCCTTGCGCGCACTGCACGCGCCAGCGCTTGCCGTGCCGACCGATGCGCAACGCGCCCGACTGCTCGTACAGCCGCACGCCACCGGCTTGCAAGGCCCGCGCCAGTCCCTGCGCGTATTTCAACGGATGAAAATGAAATCCGTCAGGTTCCACCAGCGCGCCCGAGTAGCGCCGCGTGGCAAGGCGCCGTTCGACCTCGCTGCGGTCGAGCAACGGCCATTCGACCCCCATCTGCTCGCGCATGAAGGCTTGCTGACGCAGCAGGATGCGTTCATCGTTGAACCAGTTGGCCAGCAGCACGCCCTGCTCGCCCGCGTCGCACGCGATGCCGTAGCGCCCGATTCGCTGGCGGATATGCGCAACCGCGTCGCGCGTGAGCTGATAGGCGGCGCGTGCCTCGGTGGCGCCAAGCGCGGCCACGAGGCCGGGTTCGCCCAGCGAAAAGCCGCCGAACACGAAGCCGCCGTTGCGTCCGGAGGCGCCGTGGCCGATCCGTTCGGCATCAAGTACGACAATATCGCGCTGGCCGCGTTCCATCAATGAGGCGGCGGTGGCGAGGCCGGCAAAACCGGCGCCGACGATGCACAGTTCGGCATCGATGTCGCCCTGCAAGTGGGAATATGGCTGGCCCGCCGAGGTCGCCCGGTAATAATGCTCACCGGGCGTATGCTCAGGCATGGCGAACGGTTGGATAGTCGCTGAGCGTCAATGCAAAGCCGGCTGCATCCGACACCAGCCGCGCCTGGGCGCCGAAGGGAATCGTCACGCGCTTGCGGCCATGGCCGAATTGCAGGCCGGTGAGCACCGGCAGAGGCAATGTCGCGCGCACGTAGGCGAGCATGGCGTCGAAGTCATAGCCATTGTCCAGGGCGCCAAGCTTGTAATTTGAAAAGTCGCCCAGAATCACGGCTTGTTGCCGCGCCAGCACGCCGGCCTGCATCAGTTGCAGCAGCATGCGTTCGACCCGGTAAGGATGCTCGTTGACATCCTCGATGAAGAGAATCCCCTTGTCGATCTGCGGAAAATAGTCGGTGCCGAGCAGGGACACCAGCATCGAGAGGTTGCCGCCCCAGATCGTGCCCGCCACATCGACGACCGGATTGCCTGCCGCCGTCTCGGTGATGGTGTGGGTGGGACCGGCCAGGCAATGCCAGAAATTGTCGAGCGTGAAATCGACCAGCTCCGCTGGGCCGAAATCGACGGCGAACATGGGGCCCGCATAGCTGATCGCCGCGGTGCTCGCGTACAAGCCCATGTGCAAGGCGGTCATGTCGCTGAAACCGACAAAGATTTTGCCGCTGCCCGCGAGTGCGGCGAAATCGAGATGCGGCAAGAGGCGCGTGAGACCGTACGAACCGCGCAGCGCCATGACAACCTGCACATCGGGGTCGGCGGCCGCCGCATTCAACTGGCGCAAGCGCACTTCGTCGGCGCCGCCAAACCGCTGGAAGCGCTGACTGTCGTCGTAATAATTGCGGATCAGATAGCCCTGTTGTTCCAGCCGGGCGATACCGGCCTCGACGGCCGATTGATCCGGCGCGAAGGCGCCGGCGGGAGCGACGATGGCAATCCCGATCTGTGGAGTGTTCACTGTTTTTCGAATAATCGCGGTGTGGGGTCTGGCATCATCTTACCTTGCGCGTTAGCGTCGATCAAGGCGATCAGGCGCTCGATCAGTTGCGCCGGCAAATCGCGCCCCATGCCTTCGATCACTTCGAGACGGGCGTTCGGAATCTGGTTCGCGGTATCGGCGCCGCAGGCGAGCGGAATCAAGGGATCGGCCGCGCCGTGAATCACCAGGCTCGGCGCCTGGATAGTCTGCAGCAGCTTGCTGCGGTCGCCAGACGCGGCGATCGCCTGGATCTGGCGCGCCACGCCGGCCGGGCACACATTGCGCGCCAGCGCGGCGGCTACCCGCTGACGCAAATGGACGTCGGAGGTCGGGTAGGACGGACTGCCGATGACCCGCCAGACCCCGGCGGCATGGGCGAGAACGCTGTCGATATTGCCCGGCTTGGCTGGACGGCTCATCAGTGCGGCGCGCGCCTCGCGGGTCGGCCCCGGCAAGCCGCGCCGTCCACTGCTCGACATGATCGACGTCAAGCTCAGCACCCGGCGAGGATGCTTCGCCGCCACGATCTGCGCGATCATGCCGCCCATCGACACGCCCACCAGGTGGGCCCGGGCGATGCCGAGCGCGTTGAGCACGCCCAGCGCGTCGGTCGCCATGTCGTCGAGGGAGTACGGACTGTGGATCGGCAGTCGCAACACGGACTTGAGCCAGGTCCAGGCCAGGTTCGGCTTGCCGGCGCGGGCGAATTTGGTCGACAGGCCGCTGTCGCGGTTATCGAAACGGATCACGTAATAGCCAAGGTCGACCAGGCCCTCGACCAGGTCCTTGGGCCAGGCGATCAGTTGCATGCCGAGGCCCATCAGCAGCAACATGGGCGCCCCCTTGGGATCGCCCGCCGTTTCGTACGCGATTGAAATTCCGTTGGTCGACAAGAGAGGCATGGTCACACCGCTGCGGTCAATAAAGACCGTGAGGAAATGAATGGCAAGGGAGGCTACACCGGGACGGCCAGCCCATGGTCAGCATACCATTTTTGCGCCCGCGCGGCGCTTGGGGCTGTGCGGTGCGCTAGTCGGAAAGCGGGTCCGGCGCGGCGTCGGCGAGCGGGGCGCCTCGCAGGTCGACAATCGCGCCGCCGCCCTGCTGGACGAGCGCTGCAATGAGCGGGTGGACGACCGGCGTGACGATCGCTTCGATGACCGGTTCCGGCGCCAGTTTGCGGGCCGCGAGGCGCCGCTCGGCGAAGAAACGTTTGAGCATGGCGCCGGTCTCGTCGGCCAGCACGCCACCCTGCAGGGCCGTGTGGTGATTGAGGCTGGTCTCGGCGAACAGGTTGAGCACCGATCCGCAGGCGCCAGTCTTTGGATCGCTGGCGCCAAACACCACCCGCGCCAGACGCGCATGCATCATGGCGCCGGAGCACATGACGCACGGTTCAAGGGTGACGAACAATTCGCAGCCGGGCAAACGGTAGTTACCCAGCTTGGCGGCCGCCGCGCGCAGGGCGACGATCTCGGCGTGGGCGGTCGGGTCGTGGCCGCCGATCGGTTGATTGAATCCCGCGGCGATCAGCTCGCCGTCGCGCACCACCACCGCGCCGACCGGCACCTCGCCCCGGTCCCATGCATGCTGGGCCTGCTCAAGCGCCAGCCGCATGTAGTCCTGGTCAGGCATCGGTGATTTCAGCCCAGCAGTTAGGGGTTTCGTGCAGCACCAGCTTGTGCAGGTGCAGCCCGGTGCCAAAGCGATCGGTGTAGGCCGCCTTGAGAATGTCGAAGGCGATCTGGGCCAGGTTTTCCACCGTGGGAATGCGGTCGATCACCACCGTCTTGTGACCCGGCAGGCTGGCGAGAAAATCGCGCACCTTGTCGTCCTTCTCGTAGACCAGGAAGGCGTGATCCCAGACATCGACCAGGTGCTCCTTGGCAAGCGACTTGATGTCGGAAAAATCCATGATCATGCCGTTGTCGGAATTGCCCTC
>JBDSTZ010000567.1:0-5168 GCA_039927975.1 Massilia sp.
CACCATCAGTTGCACCTGCGGCTCCGGCTGGCCGTTCCAGGCCTCGGCATGCAGATAGCCCTTGAAGCTGCGGTAGAACTGGTTCGGGCCAAGCATCTCCAGATGATAGTAGCCATCGCCGTAGCTGACCACGCGCCAATAGTCGCGCGCCGTCGCCCCGGCGGCCATGGTGTACAGCCACGGATCATCGCCGCGGTGGCCATTCACATTGATCTGCAGCGGCGCCGCCCTGGCGCCGTGATTGCTCCAGTTGGTCCAGACACATTGCGCCGCCAGGTCCTGGGTCAGCCAGCCATTGAGCTGATAGGGTTGCACCCGCAGCGCCTTCGATCCCGCTTCATGGACCGGCATGACGACGCTTGGCGCCGGCGTGGCCGGGGTCGGCAGGCTCTTCTGGCTGATCGCCAGCGCCGCCAGCGCGGCCGTATTCGGCAACGGCGGCAGCGCCGTATTGCTGACCGAAAAATCGAAGCACGATGTCAGGTCGCCGCAGATGTCGCGTCGCCACTGGCTGATGTTGGGGCAGGCCACCCCGGTCCACTTTTCAAGGAACTGAATGGTCGAGGTATGGTCGAACACTTCACTGGCGACCCAGCCGCCGCGGCTCCACGGCGAACAGACAATCGTCGGCACGCGCGCGCCGAGGCCAATCGGCACGCCGTTAATAAATTCGTCCGGCGTGCCCGGTGGCGGGGTGGGCGTCGTCACGTGGTCGAAAAATCCACCGTTTTCATCGTAGGTGTAGATGAAGACAGTCTTGGCCCAGACGGCCGGGTTCGACGCCAGCGCTTGCAGGTACTGATTCGCGAAGTCGCCGCCCACGTTGGGCGAACCGTCCGGGTGCTCCGACTGTGCCGCCGGTGCAATAATCCACGACACGGCGGGCAAGCTGTCGTTCATCACGTCATGCTGAAAGTCCGCCAGCACGCGTTTTTGTACGCCATTGATGTAGAGCGGCGAATTGACCGGCAAGTTCTGGAATTGCTGAAACCAGGCAAGTGCATCGTCGTCGTAGTTATCCACTTGCTGGTAGGTGCGCCAGGAAATGCCTGCGGCTTGCAAGGCTTCGGGGTAGGTTTGCCAGGTCAGCGTGCCGTAGGTAAAGCCGTTGGTGATCGCCGGGCCGCCATGCAAGCCCTGCGGGTCGGCCTTGCCGCTCATCAGGTAGAGCCGGTTCGGGTTGGTCGAGGTACGAGCCGAGCAAAAATAGTTGTCGCACAAAGTGAAGGCGTCGGCCAGCGCGTAATGGAACGGAATGTCGGCACGCGTCATGTAGGTGTGCGCGTTCATACCCTTGTTCGGAATCCACCGGTCGCTGCGGCCCTTGTTCCACGCCGCCGTGCCCGTGTCAAGGTCGTGCGGCACGTCGGACAGCCACTGGGCCGAGGTGGTGGCCGAATCCAGGCGCCAAGGCATGTGCAGCGCGCCGCCCGCGTCTGCCTGGGCGAACACATTGCGCGACGTGCCCTGGATGGTCGCCGCATGGTCGTCATTGAAGCCGCGCGCGCCCTTGATCGTGCCGAAATAATGATCGAAGGATCGGTTTTCCTGGCACAGGATGACCACATGGGCGATCGACCCGAGCGTACCCGACACCGCCGGCGCCGCCAATGCATGTTGCAATGCAGGCGGCAAGATTGATGCACTTGATACAGCTACTCCAGCCATATATCCCTCGACGAATATTCTGCCACGAGCATACGACATCATGAACCATCAAGCGCGACGATAGTTCAAGATGAGTCAGTGGGCATGGACGCGCCGCCATAGCGGCACAAGGTTGGCAGGATTTTATCGATGTGGACGTCGTGCTTGACGTGTTTGCGCGGCGCATTATTGCCTGGCGCGTCAACAGTTCGATCCAGGCGGCATGCCCCGCCGCAATTAACGCCCGGTCTGCGCTTCCTGCAGCTTGTGCAAGGTAATCTTGCGCACTTCAAGCTTGCTCTCGGTGATATGCGAGCGCAGCAGCAGCACCGACTCGGTCATCTTGCGGCGCAGCACCAGCTTGAGCAGCTTGGCGTGCTCGTTGTAGGTCGCGTCGACCCGCTTGTCCTGGGTGAAATCTAGCCGGCGGATGATGCGGATCTTTTCCGTCACCTCGCCATGTACGCGCGACATTTCGGCATTCCCGGCCGCCGCCACCAGCCCCGCGTGGAACTCCTCGTCGAGCTGCGCGACCCGCCGTCCATCCTTCTCGCGCTCGTCCTCCGGCACCAGCCAGATGGCTTTGAGCGCGTTCAGCTCGGCCGGCGTATCCGGCATCTGGCAGATGCGTTCGAGCGCGGCGCATTCGAGCACGATGCGCAGGTCGTAGAAATTGTCGAATTGAGCGAAGTCCAGATTGCGCACTTGCCAGCCGCGCCGGAACTCGACCTCGAGATAGCCTTCGCGCTGCAAGCGGTACAACGCGTCGCGCATCGGCGTGCGCGAGACCTGATGCTGCTCTGCCATCGCGGTCTCGGTGAAGCGTTCACCGGGCAGCAGGCGGAAATCGAATATATCGTTCTTCAGCCGCGCATAAACTTGTTCCGCGAGCGCGTTGGCCGGAGAGCGTGACATATTTTTTTGGTTTCCTTGGACTTGATAGCAAACTACCGCAACGCGCAAAACACTAGATCACACTGACATGCGCCGACACCACGCGCCACCCTTCCGGAAACTTCACCCAGGTCTGCAACTGTCGCCCGTTGGCGTCGCTGTCGGGCGCGCTGAATTCGGCGGCGACGGTGCCGAACTGGTCGCCGAAGGTCGTCACCACCACGCGGTCGATGCGCCGTTCCGGACTCACCGGCGCGCACGCCATGCGATAGCTGCGGATCATGTAGCCGCCGTACAGATTCTCGGCCACGCCATAGCGCACAGTGTGCGGATGATACCAGAAATAGCCATCCAGACGAGCCACGTCGTGCCGTACCAGCGCCTCCTCGTACGCCTCGAATTCGGCCCGCAATTGCGCCACCACGTGCGGCAGGTTGACGCTGTCCGATTCGGCCGGCGTCGGCGCCGACCCGCCTTCGATCGCAACCCGCAAGAGCGTCAGCGGAGCGGTCCAGCCGACGATGGCGCCCTGCGCCCGCATCATTGCAAGTGTCGCCGATTTGAACTCGGCAAAGTAGCTGGCGGTGGCGTCTTCCACCAGCAGGCACTCGTAGCCACGGTCGTTCGCTTCGCGCATCGAGGTCTGTACGCATACCTCGGTCGTCACGCCGGCAAACAGCAGATGCGTGATGCCGCGCGCCTGAAGCTGTTCGTGCAGGTCGGTGCCATAGAAGGCGCCCTTGCCCGGCTTGTCGATCACGATCTCGCCGTCGATCGGCGCGACCTCGGGAACGATGTCGTTGCCGGCCTCGCCGCGCACAAGGATGCGCCCCATCGGCCCTTCGTCGCCGATCCGCAGCGACGGCGCGCCGCGCAGGCGTTTGGCCGGCGGACAGTCCGACAAGTCGGCCAGATGCGATTCGCGCGTATGCACCACGCACAGACCGTGACGGCGTGCCAGTGCCAGCAAGGCCGCCACCGTCGGCACGATGGCCGCCAGCGGCGACACATCATTGCCCAGCGCCGCGCCAAAGCCGCCCGGCTCGACGAAATCGCGCTGCATGTCGATCACCACCAGCGCTGTGCGCTCCGGTGTGAATTGATAGTCATAGGGATTGGCCGCTACGGTGAAACTGGTCGCTTCGGTCATGCGAGCTCCTTGACGGCGTGAGGTTGAAGTTCGGCGTGGCCGGCCATGTGCCGTCCGAGCGTGGCGCGGTCGGCCTCGCGCGCGGGTGTCGCGAACACAATGGCGCCGTTTTCAATCACCAGGATGCGGTCGGACAGTTCGATCAGTTCGTCCAGGTCTTCGCTGATCAAGAGCACCGCGCCGCCCTGCTCACGCACCGCCAGGATGCGCGCGTGGATGTCGGCCACCGCCGCGAAATCGAGTCCGAATACCGGGTTGGCCGCGATCAGTACGGTGACCGATTCGGCCAGCTCGCGCGCAAGCACCGCGCGCTGCACATTGCCGCCCGAGAGCGTGCCGATTGGCCGCTGCGGCAGCGCCGGCTTCACGTTGAAGGCCGCGATCAGCGCGTTCGCCTGGCGCGCGATGGCCTTGCGGTCGATCCGCCAGCCCTGCTTGCACACCGGCGCGCGGTCGAAGTCGCGCAGCACCATGTTCTCCGCCACGCTCATGCCGGCCACGCAGGCGTTGCGCAGCGGTTCCTCGGGCAGGCTGAACACCTTCTGCGCCTGCATCTCGCGCCGCGTGGCCGCGTAGGGGCTGCCGTTCACGCTCACCGCGCCGCCGACTATTGGCCGCTGCCCAAGCAGCGCCTCGACCAGCTCCTTTTGCCCGTTGCCGGATATACCGGCGATGCCAACGATCTCGCCGCGTTTCACCTGCAGCGACAGCGTGTTGACAGCCTGCGTGCCACGGTCGTTCGCCACCTGCAGGTCCGTCACCTGCAAACCGGTATCGGCATGCGGATCAAGCGGCTTGCGCGCCGCGATGGCGGCGTCGACCGCCCCGGTGGCTGCGCGCGCCTCGCCCATCATCCAGCCGGCCAGCTCGCCCGCATTGGTCTCGTTGGTGCGCACATGCCCGACCAGGTGCCCCTTGCGCAGCACCGTCACCTCGTCGGCAAAGGCGCTCACTTCATGAAATTTGTGGGTGATCATCAGCACCGTCAATTCACCCGCGTGCGCCATGTCGCGCAGCATGCCCAGCACCTCTTGCGCCTCCTGCGGCGTCAGCACCGAAGTGGGCTCGTCGAGAATCAGGAAGCGCCGTTTCAGGTACAGCTGCTTGAGAATTTCGAGCTTCTGCTTTTCGCCGGCCGCCAGCGAACTGACCAGCCGATCCGGCGCCAGCCGGAACGGCATGCTTGCCATGAATTCGTCCAGCGCGGCCCGTTCGCGCCGCCATTCCAGCCGCCACGGCAGCGAGCCGCGCGTGAGCAGCAGGTTCTCGGCCACCGTCAGGCCGGGCGCAAGCGTGAAGTGCTGATACACCATGCCGATACCCAGCGCATGCGCCTGGCGCGGGCTGTGCATCTCGTGCTCGCGGCCGTCGACCAGCACCGTGCCCTGATCGAGCGCGCTGTAGCCGATCAGGCCTTTGACCAAGGTGCTCTTGCCGGCGCCGTTCTCGCCCAGCAGCGCGTGCACCTCGCCCTTGC
>JBDSTZ010000568.1:0-1653 GCA_039927975.1 Massilia sp.
GCGGATCGCGACGCAGGGATCGTGGCGGCCTTTGGTGCGCAGTTCGATCTCGGCGCCTTGCGCGTTTATGGTGCGCCGGGGCGTGAGGATCGACGAGGTCGGCTTGAACGCGACGCGGAGGGTTACCGGCTGGCCTGTGGAGATGCCGCCGAGAATGCCGCCGGCCGAGTTGGACAGGAATGTCGGACCATCGTTACCCGCCCGCATCTCGTCGGCGTTCTCTTCCCCGGTGAGGGCGGCGGCGGCGAAGCCGGCCCCGATCTCCACGCCCTTGGCCGCGTTGATCGACATCATGGCCCCGGCTAGTTCGGCGTCAAGCTTGGCGTAAAGCGGTGCGCCCCAGCCGGCGGGGACGCCGGTCACCTCCAGTTCGATGACGGCGCCGGTGGATGACCCGGCCTTGCGCACCGTCTCCAGATGCTGTTCCCAGACCGCCACGGTTCCAGGATCGGGACACCAGAACGGGTTGTCGTGCGCGGTCGCCCAGTCCCAGCGGCGGCGATCAATGGCGTGAGGCCCGATCTGCACCAGAGCGGCGCGCAGGCAGATGCCGTCACCGAGCACACCGCGCGCCACCGCGCCGGCGGCGACCCGGGCGGCCGTCTCGCGAGCCGAAGACCGGCCGCCACCGCGGTAGTCGCGTACGCCATATTTGGCGAGATAGGCATAGTCGGCGTGACCCGGCCGGAAGGCCTGGGCGATTTCTGAATAGTCCTTCGAGCGCTGATCGACGTTGTCGATGACCAGTGAAATGGGCGTGCCGGTGGTTACCTGACCGCCCGTGTGTTCATCCTCGAACACGCCCGACAGTATGCGCACCGCGTCCGGCTCCTGCCTCTGGGTGACGAACTTGCTGGTCCCCGGCCGACGCTGATCGAGCCAGACCTGAATGGCCTCGGCGGTGAGCGGCAGGCCTGGCGGGCAACCATCGACCACGCAACCGAGCGCCGGCCCGTGGCTTTCGCCCCAGGTGGTCACGCGAAATATGTGGCCGAAGGTATTGTGCGACATGGAGGTGGATTAGCCGAAAGCGGGAACGGGGACAAATTGTGCGCGTCTCCGCATGCAGAAGCTAGCAGCCCAACCGCGGCGAGGCGCTATAAGACGCCATGACCGAACGTGACCTGATCCCCGCATCCCCGTCAGCCGCCGACTATGAACGCAGCGGCACACACGCCGCGCCGCTATCGGCGACGGCCGATCCCATCGCCCTGTTCGGCGATTGGCTCGCGGAAGCCCACAAGACTGAGCCCAACGATCCCAATGCCGTCACCGTCGCCACCGTCGACGAAGAGGGCCTGCCCGACGCGCGCATGGTCCTGCTCAAGGGTGTCGATGCGCGCGGCTTCGTCTTCTACACCAACACCGGCAGCGCCAAGGGCCTGCAACTGGCTGCCCATCCCAAGGCCTGCCTGCTGTTCCATTGGAAATCGTTGCGGCGGCAACTGCGCGTGCGCGGCGCGGTGGAACCCGCCACGGAATTGGAGGCCGACGCCTATTTTGCGACCCGGGCCCGAGTCAGCCAGATCGGCGCCTGGGCCTCGGACCAGTCACGGCCGCTGGACAGCCATGCAGCCCTGGAGGCGCGCGTGGCCGACGTCGCCGCCCGGTTCGGCGACGGGCCCATCCCCCGGCCACCGCTCTGGTCGGGCT
>JBDSTZ010000569.1:0-14151 GCA_039927975.1 Massilia sp.
GATCTGGGCAAGAACATCCGCGCCGGCGCCCACTACACCACCTTCCTGGCCTACGATTTCGACGGCGACGGCAAGGCTGAAGTGATGATGAAGACCGCCGATGGCACCGTCGACGGCGCCGGCGTGACGATTGGTTCTGCCAGCGCCGACTACCGCAACAGCAGCGGCTACATCCTGTCCGGTCCCGAATTCCTGACCGTGTTCAACGGGCTCACCGGCGCCGCCATGAAGACCGTCAATTACCTGCCGGCGCGCGGCACCGTGTCGTCGTGGGGCGACAGTTACGGCAACCGGGTCGACCGCTTCCTCGGCGGCGTCGCCAATCTCGACGGCGCCCAGCCGAGCGCGGTCTTCTCGCGCGGCTACTACACGCGCGCCGTGATCGCCGCCTGGGATTGGCGCGGCGGCGTGCTGAGCAACCGCTGGGTATTCGACAGCAACAACGCCGGCAACAGCGCAGCCGCCGGCCAGGGCGCGCACTGGTTCTCGGTGGCCGACGTCACCGGCGACGGCAAGGACGACATCATCTACGGCGCGGCGACCATCAACAGCAACGGCACCCTGCTCTACAGCACCGGCCTGTGCCACGGTGACGCCCTGCACGTCGGCAAATTCAATCCCGCCATCTCGGGCCAGCAAGTGTTCATGGTGCACGAGGAACCCAACTGCTACGGCACCAAGGGCGTTGAAATGCACAACGCCGCCACCGGCGCGACCCTGTGGTCGGCCAGCGGCGAAGGAGCCGACGTCGGCCGTGGCGTATGCATGGACATCGATCCAGCCTACGCCGGCGAGGAATGCTGGGGCAGCCGGGGCGGCCTGCGCAGCGCCACCGGCGTGCAGATCGGCACCGTGCGGCCCAGCCACATGAACTTTGCCGTGTGGTGGGACGGCGACCTGCTGCGCGAATCGCTCGACGGCACCGTCATCGACAAGTGGAATCCCGCCACGTCCAGCTTCAGCACCCTGGTCGACGGCGCGAGCTACGGCGCGGCCTCGAACAACAGCACCAAGTCGACGCCCGTGATGTCGGCCGACCTGTTCGGCGACTGGCGCGAGGAAGTGGTGTGGCGCAAGTCCGACAACACGGCGCTGCTCATTTTCAGCACCACCACCCCGACCTCGACCCGCTTGCCGACCCTGATGCACAACCCGCAGTACCGGGCCCAGGTGGCCGGGCAGAACGCCGCCTACAACCAGCCGCCGCACCCGAGCTTCTTCCTCGGCAATGGCATGGGCACCTTCACCCAGGAGCCGGTCCACACGCCTTGATACAGCACGCGGCAAGCAGTGCACCCGGCGGGCGCGTCCCGCCGCCGGGCGCCTTCGTTGCCCTGCCGATTCGAGTGTATCCACTTGCCAAGGCCGGTGGATTTCCTCGGCCAACAGCGAAATAATCATCATCTTGACTATTGTTCGCGCGTCAAACTAACTCGTAACCTTGTTTCTTAAACCATGCTTAAATAGTCATACAGACCGCCAACCATGAGCGGCACCAGACCATAAAAAAAGCACAGTCAGGAGACAAGATGCGCCAACTGTTCGTTGTCACGCCACATACCGCCCTACCCCAGCCGCCGTCGCATGCGGCCTGTCCCTTGTCCATCCCGCACCGCGCGCGCGCACTGCGTCCAGCCTCGTAGGGCCGCGCCGGCACGGCGTCAACGCCGCGCTTGAATCGTTCCCGTGATTCGCCCGTTTTGCCGGCGCCCCCTCGCCCGGCTGGACAACTGCGCGCCGCGTGAATCGTTCAGGTGTGGCCCATCCGTGCCGGCACAGCCGAAGCTTTCACTGCCAATCCCCCGCGCGGACGACTGCGCGGCGTGCCGCCAGCGGCGCACGGACAGGCGGTGGCAGCGCGCGGGACCGGGCCGGCAACTGCCCGCCCCGGTCCCGCGCGCAAGGCGCGGCATGCCAGCGGCATGGCCGGCCAATCGCGAACGGCGCCCAGTGCGCGCGGTTCTCCGTTTTAACTACGTTTCAACCAACTGGTGAATCCATGACTCCTGTGAAAGCTACCGTTTCATCCATCCTCGCCCTGCTGCTCGCCTGCGCGGGCAGCGCGGGCGCCGTCGTCACTTCGCCCGGCAAGCAGATTGAAAAACTCAACCGCGGCGTGGTGGCGATCAACACGCCCTCCGGCCCCTTCCTCAGCTGGCGCGCGCTGGCCACCGACGCCGCCGGCATGACCTTCCACGTCTACCGCAACGGCGTCAAGATCACCACCACCTCGATCAACGCCACCAACTTCACCGACACCGGCGGCAACGCCTCGAGCAGCTACCTGGTGCGCCCGGTGGTGGGCGGCATCGAGCAGGCGGTCGCCAGCGCCGGCGCCACCTGGAACGCGCCGTACAAAACGGTGCCGGTGCAAAAGCCGGCCGGCGGCGTCACGCCCGACGGCGTGGCCTACACGTACGAGATCAACGACGGCGCGCCGGCCGACCTCGACGGCGACGGCACCTACGAAATGGTCATCAAGTGGCAGCCGACCAACTCGAAGGACAACTCGCTGTCCGGCTACACCGGCAACACCTACATCGACGCCTACAAGCTCGACGGCACTCGCCTGTGGCGCATCGACCTGGGCCGGAACATCCGCGCCGGCGCCCACTACACCACCTTCCTGGCCTACGATTTCGACGGCGACGGCAAGGCCGAAGTGATGATGAAGACCGCCGACGGCACCGTCGACGGCACCGGCGTGACGATCGGCTCAAGCACCGCCGACTACCGCTCCAGCAGCGGCTACATCCTGTCCGGCCCCGAATTTCTGACCGTGTTCAACGGCCAGACCGGCGCCGCCATGAAGACCACCAACTACCTGCCGGCGCGCGGCTCGGTGTCGTCGTGGGGCGACAGTTACGGCAACCGGGTCGACCGCTTCCTCGGCGGCGTGGCCAACCTCGACGGCGCGCGGCCGAGCGCGGTGTTCTCGCGCGGCTACTACACGCGCGCCGTGATCGCGGCCTGGGATTGGCGCGACGGCGTGCTGAGCAGCCGCTGGGTGTTCGATAGCAACGTTGCCGGCGGCGCCGCCAAGGGCCAGGGCTCGCACTGGTTCTCGGTCGCCGACGTCAACAACGACGGCAAGGACGACATCATCTACGGCGCCGCCACCATCAAGAGCGACGGCACCCTGCTCTACAGCACCAATCTGTGCCACGGCGACGCCCTGCACGTCGGTAAATTCAATCCGAACCTGCCCGGCCAGCAGGTCTACATGGTGCACGAGGAGCCGGCCTGCTACGGCACCAAGGGCGTCGAGATGCACGACGCGGCGACCGGCGCGATCCTGTGGGCGGCCAGTGGCGAAGGCGCCGACGTCGGGCGCGGCGTGTGCATCGACATCGATCCGGCCTATCCTGGCGAGGAATGCTGGGGCAGCCGTGGCGGCCTGCGCAGCGCCACCGGCGTGCAGATCAGCACCTCCAAGCCGAGCCCGACCAACTTCGCGGTCTGGTGGGATGGCGACGTGGGGCGCGAAACGCTCGACAACGTGACGATCGGCAAATGGGTGCCATCGACCTTCAAGCTGACCACGCTGGTCGACGGCTCGACGTTTGGTGCGATGTCGAACAACACCACCAAGGCCACGCCGGTGCTGTCGGCCGACCTGTTCGGCGACTGGCGCGAGGAAGTCGTGTGGCGCAACAGCAGCAACGACGCGCTGCTGATCGTCAGCACCACCACGCCGACCAGCTATCGGATCAACACGCTGATGCATAATCCGCAGTACCGCTCGCAGGTGGCGGGCCAGAACGCGGCGTACAACCAGCCGCCGCATCCGAGCTTCTTCCTCGGCTATGGCGCGACCAGCTTCCCGCAGGAGACGGTGCATACGCCGTGATCACCAGCGGTTGATGTGAAAACGGCAGGGAGCGATCCCTGCCGTTTTTAATTC
Source organism: Massilia sp. (assembly GCA_039927975.1). Classification (GTDB taxonomy): domain Bacteria; phylum Pseudomonadota; class Gammaproteobacteria; order Burkholderiales; family Burkholderiaceae_D; genus JBDSTZ01. The sequence goes on from JBDSTZ010000569.1 coordinate 3,905, forward strand.
AAGACGCCGGAGAATCGAGCGCGCCCAAATAAATGTCGCCGCGTTTCATATCAGTTCGCCCCCCACGGCGGGCGTATCGCCCCATTCGCGCTCTTCATCCGGTTGCGCTTTAGAATAATCCGACGCGTGCGCCCGTTTTGAACGAGAATTTAAATCAATCCTATATTGTTCGGCTTCACCCCGGAAAACACCGTATCGAGCTGAGCGGGACTCAAGCCATACATACCGGCGAACAAGCTGCCAAACACCGCCCGGTATTCATTGATCACCGGATAATCGCGATTCTGGAACAGGTTTTTCTGCGTCACCTGCACCTGTTCGCCGAGCACCTTGCCGCCCTTGACCTTGCCGCCCAGGACCCAGAACACCGAGCCGTGTCCGTGATCGGTGCCGCGATTGCCGTTTTCGCGGAAGGTGCGGCCGAATTCGCTCACCACCACGACCACGGTGTTGTTCCAGTCCTTGCCCATCTCGTCGGCGTAGGCGGCCAGGCCGCGCCCCAGCTCGTCGAAACGTCCGGCCAGGTAGCCGGTGGCGGCGCCCTGCGCGACGTGGGTGTCCCAACCGCCGACGTCGACAAAGCCGATCGCATATTTATCGCGCATCATGCGGGCGATGCGGCGCGATTCGAGTTCGAAACCCTTGGCCGACAGCGCGTTGCGGCTGGCCGCGTCCATTTCCACCGACATCTGGCGCGCCACGTCGTCGCGCACCGCGAAGCCGCCGGTCACCTGCTTTTCCAGCGAAGTGTCCTTGTACATGGCGGCGATGATATTGCTCTGGCGGTCGTCCACGGCCGGCTTGGCCAGCGTGCGCAGCGCCATGTTGGGCACCTGCATGTCGCCTTGCATAATGAACGGCAACTGGCTGGTGAAAGCCACCGGCGCGGCGCCGCTGACGGTGCTCGCCAAGCGGTTCAGGAAGCCGGAGCGGTAGTTTTTGGTGCCCGTGGTGTTTTGCCCCAGCTCGATATTGTCCTGGGTTTCAAAATGGCTGCGCGAAATATCCTCGGTGCCGGCGAAGGGCACGAAGGCCGCCTGACCATTCTTGAACAGCGGATAGATGCTCTCGCGCAGGGCCGGATGCAGGCCCCAGTCGGTATCGAGCGCGATCGCCGAATTGAGGTCGTTGCTCGGACGCGGCACCGCGATATTGGCGCGCGAATCGTAATAGAACTGGCTGCTGACCGGCACCAGCAGATTGGCAGCGTCGTAGCCGCCGCGCAGGAACACCACCAGCAGGCGCGGCTGGCTGGCCGGCGCGCTCCACAAGGCGCCGCTGCTGGTCATCAAGGGAAGCGCGCCGAGCGCGTTGAGGAGTGTGCGGCGTTTCATGGCGATATCCTGTCGAGGCGATTAACGATGCATCATTTCCGGCGACGCCAGCAGGAAGGTGTTCCATTCCTGCGGCGAGGTGGACTGGTCGAGCGCCTGCCGCGTCGCCGGACTCAGGCTCGACTGCAGGGACTGGAAATACAGCGCGTTGGTCAGCAAGGGAAACGCCGGCCGCTCCTGCGGCTGCGGCCCCTCCGACTTGAACAGGCCGGCGCTGCCCTGCCCGATCGCCTTGGCGATTTCAAAGCGCGTCGTCATCTGGCCCGGGCTGGCCCAGCCGGAAGCGACCAGCGGATAGCCGTCCGGCGTCTGGCGGCCGTACAGCGGCTCGCCCATGCGGTTGAGCCAGTTCATCATCGGACCGCTGTTGAGGATCACCTTGTCGTCGTAGGCCAGGCGTACCGCCGAGACCACGTAATGCATCGGGTCCTTGAACTTGGCGCCGAGCGAGGCGGAAAATACGGGCGCGCCGAACAGGGTGCGCAAGGTGGCGGCGATGTCGCCGTCGGTGGCGAGGAACTGGGCTGCCATGCGCTCGACCAGCGCGGCCGGCGGCTCGTCGGCGACAAAGTACATGGCGATGCGGCGGCTGACGAATTTCGCCGTCGCCGGGCTGCGGCTGAGCAAGTCGATCGCCTCGTCGAGTTCGGCCAGGCCGCGCCCGGCGATCTTGTGGCCGAGGAACTGTTTGTCGCCGAAATCATGGCGCTGCGGATTAAATTCAAACAAGCCCTGGCGCACGTACTGGGCTTGCTGGGTTGCGTTCAGCTTGGGCGCCGGGTTGCCGATGTTCACACCCACGCCGGTGAGGATGCGCGCCAGTTCCTGGACGTCGGCCTGGCTGTAGCCGCCGTCGACGCCGAGCGTGTGCAGCTCCATCAATTCGCGCGCGTAATTCTCGTTGATGCGCTTGGACGCGTTCTGCTCGTTGTCGAGGTAGCGGATCATGGCCGGGTGGCGCGCGGTGGCGGCCACCAGGTCGCGGAACTTGCCGAGCGCGTGGTCGCGGATCGCGTGCTCCTCGTAATCGCCGACCATGGCGCGGATGTCGCTCTTGCCCGAATGGATGCTGAAATGGTTCATCCAGAACCAGGTCATATGTTCCTGCAACTGATTGCGCGAATACAGGTCGCGCAGCAGCGAGCGGGTGGCGGCCTCTCGCGCCAGGCGCGTCAGTTCGTTCTGGTAAGCCTGCTGGGCAGCCTTCTTGGCCTCGTCGTCGGCGGTGGCGTCGGCTGTCTTACGGCGCTGATTCATGTCGACCACCAAGGCGTCGAGCGGACGCTGGCTGATCGTCATGGCGGCGATCTGGGCCTCGGCGGCGGCGGGCAGCGGCGCCGGCTGCGGTTTGAGCTGGGCGTCGAGATAGGCGTTCCAGCCAAGCGCCTGCATCTGTTGCACCGAGGCGGGACTGACGCCCCAACTGACCCGGTTAAGCAAGTTGACAGCGGCGGGCGAAGGCTTGCCGGCCTCGGTGGCGGCGGGGCCGGTCGCGGCGCAACCGCCGAGCGCGAGCGAGAGCAATACGGCTGGGCTTACAAGAGAGTGGATACGCATGTCCGGGCGGTGCTTCCGTTGGTCAAGTCAGCGGGCGGGCAAGCGTGCCCATCCGTTGCAATATACCCCGGTCGCCGACGCGAATCCATGCCGGGACATTCCGCGCGGTCAGTAATTTTGAAACATATTGTAAATCCGGCAAACGTCAATACGCCAACGGCATGCAGCAACTGCATGGGGGGCAGATCCGACTTTCGGTCACGGGCTCGGCCATTTCCGCTTTGCCTGCTTGCGGCGAGATTAAGCGCCGATTTACCGCCGCCAACTCCAAAAACACCCTTGCCGCCGAGGCCGTGTCCACTTGTCGGACTGACCCCCAGCCTTGTTTGCCCCCAGCCTTGTTTGTGCTCCCCAGCCTTGTTTGTTAAAAAAGATATCGGTGGCGAGAAAAAAATTATGGCGCCGGGCGGACCGGCATGGCGGTATCAGGCGTAACCATATGGACATTGGGAAAGTAACCAGTCATGATTCCATCCCAGCAAAGATCGCTCCGTTCTGAACAACAATGCCAACGTCAGGAATCCGTTTAATGATGCACTTTCGCCCTTCCAGCCTGCGCCGCGCTGTCGCGCTCGCGTTCGCTGCGGCCCTGCCGGCCCTGGCCGCCGCAGCGCCCTCCCAGTTCACCTTCGGCGCGGCCAAGCCGGCGCCGGGCTTTACCGCCGTCAGCGCCGAGATGGCCTACTCCAGCGAGCGCGGCTTCGGCTTCGAGCCGGGCAGCGCGCCGAACGCCGACAAGCCCTTCTACTTCACCGTCGACGTCCCCGAGGGTAACTACAACGTGACCGTCACCTTCGGCGACGACAAGGCGCCGGCGTCCACCACCGTCAAGGCCGAACTGCGCCGCCTGATGCTCGAGAACGTGAAAACCAAGGCCGGCGAAAGCGTCAAGCGCACCTTCACCGTCAACACCCGCAACCCCGTGATTCCGGCGGTCGGCAATATCGCCGCCGGCCGCGTCAAGCTCAAGACCCCGCGCGAAAGCGTGCAGGAAGCCTGGGCATGGGACGGCAAGCTGACGCTCGAATTCAACGGCGCCCACCCATCGGTGCGGGCGATCGAGATCACCCCTGTCAACACGCCGACCCTGTTCCTGATTGGCGATTCGACCGTCTGCGACCAGTCCGGCGAGCCTTACAACAGCTGGGGCCAGATGCTGCCGCGCTTCCTCAAAGCCGGGGTGGCGGTGTCGAACCACGGCGAGTCGGGCGAGACCTACCGCGATTCGCTCGCGCGCCGCCGGCTCGACAAGATCCTCAGCATGATGAAGCCGGGCGACACCATGCTGATGCAGTTCGGGCACAACGACCAGAAGCAGATCAAGGACGGCAAGGGCGGCCCGCAAACCACCTACAAGGCCGAGATGCGCCAGCACGTCGAAGGCGTGCGTTCGCGCGGCGGCATTCCCGTCATCGTCTCGCCAATGGAACGCCGCGGCTTCGACGACAAGGGCAAGGTCATCCCGAGCCTGATCGAATACGCCGACGCCGCCCGCGAAGTGGCCAAGGAGATGAATGTCGCTTTCATCGACCTGAACGCGATGAGCAAGCCGTTCTACGAAGCGCTCGGCCCGAAGAAGTCGGAACTGGCGTTCGCCGAGCCGACCCCGGGCCACATCGACAACACCCACCACAACAGCTACGGCAGCTATGAACTGGCCAAGGCCGTCATCAACGGCCTGCGCGAGAACAAGCTGGCGGTGGCCGCCTTCGTCGCCGACGATTTCGGCAGCTTCGATCCGGCCCATCCCGACCCGGTCGAGAAATTCGCCGTGCCGGCCAGCCCGCACTTTACCAATGAGCGTCCGCTTGGCGACGAGGCGAACAAGTGATGCGTATCTTCCCGACCTTCGCCACCCTCTTCACCAGCGCCGCGCTGCTTGCCGGCTGCGCCGCCACCCCACCGGCCGCCAGCCCGGCCGCGTCCGATTCCTATGTGTTCGCCTACTTCACCAAGAACGGCGAGGACGGCCTGCACCTGGCCGCCAGCGCCGACGGCTACCACTGGGACAAACTCAAAGGCGGCGCCAGCTTCCTCACCCCGACCGTCGGACGCGACAAGCTGATGCGCGACCCCTGCGTGGTGCGAGGCCCCGACGGCGTGTACCACATGGTCTGGACCACCGGCTGGAAGGACGATTACATCGGTTACGCCTCGTCGAAAGACCTGGTGCACTGGTCGGAGCAAAAGAATCTGCCGGTGATGGCGAAGGCCGCCGGAACCCTCAACAGCTGGGCGCCGGAGATCGTGTACGACGCCAAGCGCGGCGAATACCTGATTTTCTGGGCCTCGACCGTGCCGGGCAAGTTCACTGAAACGGCCGGCAGTTCCGAAGAAAAGTACAACCACCGGATGTACGCCACCACCACCCGCGACTTCGTCACCTTCGCGCCGACCTTCCTGTTCTACGATCCGGGCTTTAGCGTGATCGACGCGACCTTCGTGCGCGCCAAGGGCCGCGACCTGCTGCTGGTGAAGGATGAAACGGTCAATCCGCCGAAGAAGCACTTGCAGCTGGCCGATGCGCCCGACCTGCGCGGCCCGTTCGGCAAGCTGGGGGCACCGATCACCAAGCCGGGAATGTGGGTCGAGGGACCGACTGCGCTGCAGGTGGGCGATGACACCATCATCTATTACGACGCCTACAAGACCAAGCACTACGGCGCGCTGCGCTCGCGCGACCTGGTCAACTGGGAAGACGTCACCGACAAGATGCACTTCCCGGATGAAGGCACGCCGGTGCGCATGCGCCACGGCACCGCCATCGCCATCCCCGCCGCGCTGGCCGCGAGCCTGCGCGCGATTGTCCCAACAAACCAGGAACCGAGCAAATGAAACGACTCCTTCTCTCCGCCATTTTCATCGCCGCGCTCGGACTAACGCAGTCGGCGTCGGCCACGCCGGACGATCCGGTCAATGTACCGAGCGACCGCAATTACGCGCCCAAGCTGAACTACCAGACCTACTTCGGCGACTACATGGCGGCACGTAAGGGCCGCCCGGCCGACCTCATTTTCATCGGCGATTCGATCACCGAACAATGGCGTTGGGGTGCCGGTTCGCCGGTCTGGAAAAAATACTATGAACAGCGCGCCTTCGATTTCGGTCTCTCGGCCGACCGCACCCAGCACGTGCTGTGGCGCCTCGAGAATATCGACCTGTCGTTCATCGCGCCAAAGGTGGCGGTGATCCTGATCGGCACCAACAACGTGACCGATACGCCGGAAGACATCGCGCTTGGCGTCAAGGCCGTGGTAGCGGCGACGCAGAAGAAATTCCCGGGCATCAAAGTGGTCTTGCTGAGCATTCTGCCGACCGCGCGCGAGACCGCCCGCATGGCGGCGGCCAACCTGTTGATCGCGCCGATCGCCGACAAGAAGACCGTGTTCCATCTCGACCTGGCGTCGCGCTTCACGCCCGAGGGCGACAGCTGGAAAGGCCTGAGCCGCGACAAGCTGCACCTGAACAGTGAAGGCTATCAGATGTGGGCCGATGAACTCGAGAAGATGCTGCCGGCCTTGCTAAAGTAGCCAACGGGCGGCGCCAGCCATCGGTAAAAAGCAGCCAGCGATGGCTGCTTTTTTTTCGAGCTCCCGCTCTAGACCGACCGGCTACGCCGGAACCGGAATAAACAGGCTCATGTGATTGTTGGGGCCGCTTCGCTAAACCAAAGCACATTGTCGCGGGTCGTCGCGAACACGCGGAACAAGTGGGGCGATACCGCGATCGCGGCGATCGCGCTTGCGCCCGGCAGCGCTTCTATATTCAACATCGACCAGGGCACCAGGTCTTCCGATGCGACGCGCATGTAGATTTCGCCTGCCTTATTCAAGGCTAGCAGCTTGCCATTAACTTGAGTTAATGCTTTTGGAAACCCTGGCGAGTCGAGGCGCCGCCAAGGCGCATCGGGCGCCACATCGGCCAGCCACAGCACACCATGCGAGCTTGTGACGAATATCCGGTCCTCCAGGACGGCCAGCCTCAATGCGTGTTCAGGCCACTTGACTGGCGCCAGTGCAGCAGACTGCGACTGCCCATCGATCGAAGGCGACGGCGCGGCTGCAGAGGTGTCTTCCACCGGTCGCACCGCATCGAAGGGAACGATGCGATTTGCTGAAAGCGCAGCATGGGTGCCGGGACCATTGGTGCCAAGACCATTGGTGCGAGCCGCATTGAGCGCACGCGAAGGCGCTGCGGCCGTCCCGCCTGGCATGTCCGGCACTGCGGATGTGGCGCCGCTCCTTACCGTACTTGTGACTGGACGCTGGGTCTCTTCCGGAAACGCGGTGCCGATATATCGCCAGTCCAGCACTTCTGCGATTGGCGTTGCCCACAGTTGAAAGGATGAAGTCAACATCAGCAGGCGGTCGCGCCATACCGCTATCTGACTCGCTGCCGGTGCTTCACCGATATGTGCCCATGCCACTTCCGGCGTTTCACTCGGACGCCGCCAGAGCGCCTGATCGCTCGTCAGCGCAAGCAGATCGCTGCCGAAAGAAGCCAACCCGATCACCTGGTTGGCGGCGCCTGCGCGTGTCCAGCCAGCAGCCGGTTGCGGCGACGAGGCCACAAGCTGCGCGGCGATCGGGACCAGGTCGAGGTGCCCCTCGTAGCCGTACTCACGGTTGGCGCCCAGATTGAGCCCAATGACAACAACTGCCGGGCCCAGGGGCGTTCCCGTCAAACTGGCGGCCACTTCGGTCAAGGTGACTCGGCCTTCATCAACATGCTCAATGCCTGTGCCGGCCGTCACAAGATATGAGGGCACCCAAGCGCCAACAGCTGACTCGGGCCCTCCGAGTTCACCCGGGCCGACAGGCTCTACTCTGGCAACAATCTCAGGGCGGCTTGCACCCATCCACTCGACGTAAATGAGGTTGTTTCGGCTGCGATTAAAGGCGCCTGGGGGAGGTTCCTTGAACCCGAAATTTTACGAATCCGCTGGGGCCGAACGCTGTGGACTCGCTTTGCCACACGCCGGTTGTGTGTGCAGGGATAATGTTTGGAACGCCCCAGCCCTCGCTGAATTCGCCAAGGTCATCGAACACCCAATCCTCGAGTTTCGTCAGATTGAAGTCGGTCTTGTTTGCGAAATATATGCGTACTACGGTCTTGGACATCGCGGCTCTCCGAAAGACGTCCCACCAGCGCCATCAGGCATGGCGTTGCAGCATCGAGCACACTGCCATTGTCCTTATTTAGAGATCGCGCCGGACTATTTAGTTCGGAGGCTTCTGCAATTTGACTCGCCTTATCCGTCCAGCTACTCTGGCATGAACGAATCAGTGGGCCGACCGCGGCGGGATGACACCTGCCTTGTTTCGCATCGCCGTCTTCACTCAGCGACTGCGGGACTGCGCTTGTCCTTGAAAAAGGTCCAGCACTCTTCGGCGAATTCGAGGTCGGCATTCTGTTCGCCGACCAGCGCCACGGCCAGCCAGGACAGGCGCCGTGCGATGCTCGGCGGGTTGTGGCCGCCCTGCTCGATCTTCAGGAACACGACCTGCAATTTGCCGGGATCGGCGCCCCACACATAGCGGGTGGCGGCGGTCGGATCGCTGGGTTGGCGATGCGCGAACCTGCTCACCACCGGCGTGTCGGGCAAGCCAGCAAGCTGGCGCCACACGCGCACCGATTCCTCGGCACTGATGCCCGATCCACGTCCCTTGAGCGACCAGTGGCTGACGATACCGCCGGCGTACGGGGCGATCTTGTCGCCAGTACCGTGGGCGATCAGCACCGGCACGGCGCGGCTGGGCGCCGCGCACAGGCTCTTGGCCGGCATCAGTGCGCTGACCACGGCGATGGCGGCGGGCGCGCGGCGCAGTTCGATCGCCGCGCGGTAGGTCATGCCGCCGCCATTCGAGCCTCCGGTGATATAGACGCGCTGCGGATCGGCGCCGTATTCGGCGACCGCCTTGTCGATCAGGGCCTGCAGAAAACCGACATCGTCGGTGGCCGGATTGGTCGGCGCGTCGGCGCGGCAATCGTTCCAGCCTTGCTTGTTGTCGCTGCCTTTCCAGCCGTCCGGGGCGATCACCAGCAGCTGCTCGCGCTCGGCGATATCGAGCCAGAACGCAGCCGGATCGTTGATGCGGTCGCGGCCAAACGTGGTCGCCGCGCTGGAGCCGTGGCCGTGGAGGACGATGACGAGCGGACGCTTGCCCTGGCCCGGTGCCCCCGCCTGCGCCATCAGATAGTGGCGGGTGCCTTCGGGCCGTTCGATGATGCCGGGGATGATGACAGCGGCGCTGACGGGAGCGATCACGGAGGCCGTGATCAGAGCGGAGAAGCTGCGTTGCACAAGGCGGGCGAAAGACATGGCGCTGGCTTAAAGTTAACCAAAGCGCAATGTAGCACGGCCCGACAGTCGGGGGAATGTAAACAGGCCACGGCACCCGATGCATTGGCACGCATGGCGCGCGCCGTCATCGGGGCCGTGGCGAGCCACTTACTTCGCGCCTGGCACCTTGAGCATGGTCGCGCTGTCGTTGATCCAGAACTGGTTCGACTTGAGCAGCGTGATGATCTCCGAGCCGGCCAGCAGGACCGGGCCGTAGCCGTGCGCGGCGGCCGAACTGACCTGGCGGTAGTAGTAGAAGGCAGGATCGAAGGCCATGCCGGTGCCGACGCAGGTGCCCTCCACCAGACCCTTGTCGGTGACCTTGGTCGCCACCGCGTTCCAGGCCAGCAGCACCATCGGCGAGTAGGCGGTCTTGTCGATCCAGCCGCGGTTGATCGCGTGCGCCATCGAGTAGGCGTAGATCGCGGTGGCCGAGGTTTCGAGGTAGGTGTCGTTACGGTCGATCAGCTGGTGCCAGAAGCCGGTGCCGTCCTGGTAGGCGGTGAGGCCCTTCACGTGCGCGCGCAGCTGCGCCAGCACTTTCGGATAGCCCGGGTGGTCGGTCGGCAGCACGTCGAGCAGTTCGACCATCGCCATCAATGCCCAGCCGTTGGCGCGCGCCCAGTGGAATTCGGGATGCTCGCTCATGCCTTCGACCCAGCCGTGCATGTAGATGCCCTGGTTTTTGTTGAACATGCGCTTGGAGTACAGCTCGACCTGTTTGACCGCGTCGTCATAATACTTGCGGTCGCCCGTCAGCTTGCCCATCTGCGCCAGCGCCGGCATGCCCATGAACAGGTCGTCGAGCCAGATCGTGTTCGGCAGCGGACGGTTGCGCGCCAGGGTGCCGTCCTTGAGGCGGTATTCCTTCTTGCTGATGTAGGTGCTGCAGATGTCGAGCAGCGCGCCGAGCTTGGCGGTCGAGCCGAGCCGCTGCGCCTTGACGGTGGCCGCGCAGATCGCGCCGGTGTCGTCGAGCGCGTGCGGGTCGAGCAGGCGCGCGATCGGGCCCT
>JBDSTZ010000570.1:0-1615 GCA_039927975.1 Massilia sp.
GCCGCGCAACTGCCGGCCGCCGCGCCCGGTTACGCCGCACTAAACGTCGCGAAAATCGCCGCCATCGCGCGTTTCACTTACCGTGCGCCGGCCCCGCTCGCCGCCGCGCCCAGCGCGCCGCTGACCATCCGCAACGGCCGCTTCGTGATCGGCGACACCACCTTGTGGGGCGGCGCGGTCAACGACGCCTGGTGGCTGGGCCAGACCTCGCCGGCCAACGCGCTCGACGCCGGCATGAGCATCAGCCGCTTCGTGCCCGGACGCGAGGGTCCGGGTCTGACCGAAAACCTGGCCGAGCTGGCGGCGCGCGTGAAGGCCCAGGGCATGCCGTTCTACGCCAGCAGCCCGGCGATCTGGTACGACCGCCGGCGCGACGACCACACCATCGTCGGGCGTGCCGACGCCAATGTCTGGGCCGCCTTTTACGAATTGCCTTGGGCTCGAAGCGGCCAGGGCAGCGCCCAGGATGGCTTGAGCAAATACGACCTCACCCGCTACAACCCCTGGTATTTTTCCCGCGTGGCGGCCTTCGCGGCGCAGTGCGACCAGCGCGGCATCGTGCTCTTTCACCACCTGTACAACAACCACAACCTGCTCGAGACGGCCGCCCACTGGACCGACTTCCCGTGGCGGCCGGCCAACAACATCAACGACACCGGCTTGCCCGAGCCGATGCCGCTCGAAGCGCGCGATCGCATCCACGTGGCGAACCAGTTCTACGATGTCGCCAACCCGAAGCTGCGCGCGCTGCACCGGCGGTATATTTTCCACGTGCTCGACCAACTCGGCACGGCCAAGAACATCGTGTTCGGCCTTGCCTCGCAATACTCGGGGCCGCTCGCCTTCCAGCAGTTTTTCGGCGCCACGGTGGCTGAATGGGAAAGCCGGCATGGACGCCGCGTCAAGCTGGTGCTCGACACCAGCAAGAACGTCACCGACGGCTTGCTGGCCGACCCGGCGCGCGCGGCCCAGGTGGCGGTGATCGACATGCGCTACTGGCACGACCTGCCCGACGGCAGCCTGTGGGCGCCGCGCGGCGGCGACAACCTGGCGTTTCGCGAAATGCATCCGCGCGAGTTCGGCGACGCCAGCACGCCCGAACTGGTGTATCGCCAGGTGCGCGACTACCGCGCGCGCTATCCGGACAAGGCGATCGTCGCCTGGCACAGCGGGGTCGGGCAGGTGCCGGCGCTGATGGCCGGCGGCGCGCGGGTGATCATGCGCAATCCGACCGCCGGCCACGGCCAGGGCCGCGAGGCGGACCGCACGCCGCTCGACGCGTTCGTGCAAAGCCGCTTGTCGGCCGTGCTGGCCGACATGCTGCCCAACGACGCGCTGGTCGACGCCAGGCGCAACTGGGCGCTGGCCGACGCCGCCCGCCGGCACGTGCTGCTGTATGCGCCCGACGGCGCCGCCATCGTGCTGCGCGCGGCGCTGCCGGCGTCCCTGCGCGGAACCTGGTTCGATCCGAAGAGCGGCCAGACGCGCGAGGCTGCCTTGCCGGCACAGCTGGTGGCCGGCAGCAGCATCGCCACGCCGGACAGCGGCGGCTGGCTGCTGTACCTGCAAGCGGCGCCGTGAAGGCACGGTGATCGCGGTGCAAGCGGCGCGGACG
>JBDSTZ010000571.1:0-15831 GCA_039927975.1 Massilia sp.
GTCGAAGCGCTCGGCCAACTGGCCGCGCAATTCGGCGCCTGGGTGCGCCTGCACTACGTTTATCCCTACCCGCACGTCGATCAGATCATCCCGATGATGACCGGCGGCTCGGTGCTGCCTTACCTCGACGTGCCGCTCCAGCACGCGCATCCCGATGTGCTCAAGCGCATGAAGCGTCCGGCCAGCGGTGAAAAGAATCTCGACCGTATCCAGGCCTGGCGCGCGATGAATCCGGACCTGACGATCCGCTCGACCTTCATCGCCGGCTTCCCCGGCGAGACCGAGGCTGAATTCGAGTACCTGCTCGACTTCCTCAAGGAAGCGCAAATCGACCGCCTCGGCTGCTTCGCCTATTCGCCGGTCGAAGGCGCGACCGCCAATCTGCTCGACAATCCGGTGCCGGAAGAAGTGCGTGAAGAGCGCCGCGCGCGCGTCATGCTGCTGCAAGAGGAAATCTCGGCCAAGCGCCTGCAGGCGAAAGTCGGCAAGACCATCCGCGTGCTGGTCGATGAAGTCGGCCGCACCGAGGCCATCGGCCGCTCGTCCGCCGACGCGCCGGAAATCGACGGCGTGGTGCACATCAAGCGCTCGCTGGTGCAGGGCAAAAAACTCAGTGTCGGCGAGTTCGCCGTCGTGACCGTCACCGCCGCCGACGCGCACGACCTGTGGGCTTCGGTCACCTGATCGTGTCGGCGGCCACTTATCGGCGTCCATCTTGCAAGCGTCCATCATGAGCAAACCTTCCCTGCAAACCACGCTGGTCCGGAGCGACTACCTTGCGCCGGAGGGGTTTGGCGCGCTGACGACCCCGATCCACCATGCGTCGACGGTCCTGTTCAAGGACGTCGCCAGCATGCGTTCGGGCCAGTGGAAAGAGAAGAACGCCTATACCTACGGCCTGCACGGCACGCCGACCACCTTCACGCTCGAAGCGCGGCTGGCTGAAATCGAGGATGGCAAGCATTGCCTGCTGGCGCCAAGCGGCCTGGCGGCCATCGCCATGGTCGACTTCGCGCTGCTCAAAACCGGCGACGATGTGCTCCTGCCCGACAACGTCTACAACCCGAACCGCGAGCTGGGCAAGTGGCTGGCCGACTTCGGCGTCACCGCGCGCTACTACGATCCGCTGATCGGCGAGGGCATCGCCGCGCTGATCCACCCGAACACGAAGCTGATCTGGACCGAGGCGCCCGGCTCGGTGTCGATGGAAGTGCCGGACTTGCCGGCCATCTGCAAGGCGGCCCGCGCGCGCGGCGTGATCGTCGCGCTCGACAACACCTGGTCGGGCGGCGTCGGCCTCAAGGCCTTCGACCTGGGCGTCGACATCGTGATGCAGGCGCTGACGAAATACCATTCGGGCGGCTCGGATGTGCTGATGGGTGCGCTCATCACGCGCGACCGCGCGCTCAACGACCGCCTGGCGCTGGCGCACATGCGGCTTGGCATGGGCGTCGGCGCCGACGACGCCTACCTGGTGTTGCGTGGCTTGCCGACGCTCAAATTGCGCTTCGACGCCCACGACGCCGGCGCGCGCAAGGTCGCCACCTGGATGAAAGCCCGGCCCGAGATAAGCAAAGTGCTGCACCCCGCGTTTGAAGACTGTCCCGGCCACGCCAACTGGCAGCGCGATTTTACCGGGGCAGGGGGCTTGTTCTCGGTGCTGTTCGACGCCCGCTACAGCGAGGAGCAAACCGACCGCTTCGTCGATGCCCTCACGCGCTTCGGTCTAGGCTACAGCTGGGGCGGCGCCGCCAGCTTGGTGATGCCTTACCGCATACAGGCGATGCGACGCGACTGGCATGACGCCGGCATCCTCGTGCGCCTGAACATCGGCCTGGAAGACCCGGACGACCTGATCGCCGACCTGGCTCAGGCGCTCGCGCAACTCTGACCGGACACTACACCGGCATCGCCCGGTTGTTGTTCAGGTCGACGAAACCCTTGATCAGGCGGTAGGCCTTCCACAGCCAGACCACGCCCCAGATCAGCATGGCGAGTGGAATGCCGATAAACGTCACAAACACCACCCAGCCCACCACCATCCACACCGCGTAGAACCAGAACGAGCGGATCATCCAGGTGTGATGGCTGTAGACCAGCGTGCCTTCGGAATAGGGCCGCTTGACGTAGTTGAAGATCAGCGGCAAGAAGGACAGCAGCCCGAGCGAAAAGAAAAACGTCAGCGCGTGGGCAATGTAGAGAATGCGGGCGAACTGCTTTGCTTCTTCCTGCGTTGAATCGAGAACCAGCGACTGCGACATGGCGCCCTCCAGTGTTCAGATGACCCGATTGTAGCAGCCGACGATATTTTTTCGATAAGGGTTCAATCGTGCGGGCCCGCGTTGGCGTTGGCCCAGGCCACGATGCCTGCAGCGTCCATCGCGCCGGGCTGGCGCGCGACTTCGCGGCCGTTGCGAAACAGCGCCAGGGTAGGAATGCTGCGGATGTTGTAGCGCGCGGCAAGGTCTTGCGCCGCCTCGGTGTCGACTTTCAGCAAGCGCATATGCGGTTCGAGCCGCTGCGCCGCCTGCTGGTAGGCCGGCGCCATCATCTTGCACGGCCCACACCAGGCGGCCCAGAAATCGACCAGCACCGGAATGTCGTTGCGCGTGATGTGCTTGTCGAACTGCGCGCTGCCGACGTCGAGCGGACGCGCCAGGAACAGCGCCTTGGCGCACTTGCCGCACACCGGCTGGTCGCCCATCCGCTCCTGGGCGACGCGGTTGACGGCCGCGCAATGCGGGCAAACAAGATGGTGGGACTCGCTCATGCCGATGCTCCGCTTGATGGTTTGATCATGGCGGTATTGTAAATGCTCGGCGCGGGCGGCGTCGTCCCGCTGTCTGCACGCTAGACGCGAATATTGCCCTCGATGGAATCGTCGAGCGTCTTGCCGACCGCCGCGCCAAGCATCATCTTGGCGCCCGCCACCATCCGGCCATGCTTTGTGTCCCAGTAATAGGCGTGCGTCGGCGCGACCTTGATGACGGTGATGCGCGGATCGTCCTCGCCTTCGGTGAACCAGGTCTTCATGACGAAGTTCCACAGCTCGCGGATCTTGGCCATGTCCTGCGAGACGCTGGCGATGCCGCCCAGGTGCAGGAACTCGGCATGCGCCGAACCCTGGAAATACAGGGTGACCGCCGGATCGTCCTGCAGCTCGCGGTTCTTGTAGCTGTCGTTCGCGCTGAGGAACCACAGATTGCCCTGGTCATCGACCTGCTGCACGCTCATCGGCCGCACCCCGGCGGTGGGGCCGCTGTGGCCGCGCGTGCAGAAGAAGCAGGTCTGGGCGCTCTTGACCAGTTCCTTGATTTTGTCGACCGCCTGCTTGCCGGCCAGGTCGTCGTGATTGTCTTCCGCTTGATTGCGATTGATCGAGTCCATGCTGCGTGCCTCCATGCGTTTGCGTCGATGGAGTTCATGGTAAGGAGCTTCGGCGGGCGGGTGTGTGAGGCACTTAACGCTAGGCTGCTTTTTGTCTTGGACAATTGCGGGACAGTCCCATCCGTGCGCGGGTCATCGCAGCTTATTTCGTACAATCCGCCAATGCCAGACACAGAGAACAAGACCATTGGAAAGTATTTGATCGGCTGCGCCGGCTGGTCGATTCCGCGCGAGGACGCGGCGGCATTTCCGGCCGAGGGCAGCCACCTCGAGCGCTACGCGCGGGTCTTCAAGGTCGCCGAAATCAACTCTTCATTTCACCGACCGCACCGGCCGCAAACCTACGCGCGCTGGGCCGCCAGCGTGCCCGACGATTTCCGCTTCTCGGTGAAGCTGCCGCGCACCATCACGCATGATGCGCGGCTTGCCGATGTGGACACCTTGCTCGCGAGGTTCGTCGAAGAGGCGGGCGGGCTCGGCGACAAACTCGCGTGCCTGCTGTTTCAACTGCCGCCCAAGCTGGACTTTGACGCTCCGGTCGCGGCGCGCTTCGTGGCGCAGTTGCGTGAGCGTTTCGGCTGCATGCTGGCATGCGAGGCGCGCCATCCGAGCTGGTTCGACGACGAGGCCACGGCCTTGCTGACGCAATATGGTGTGACGCGGGTGATCGCCGATCCGGCCGCCGGCCAGAGTGGCCCGCACGTGCCGACCACGGCCGACATCTACGTGCGCCTGCATGGTGCGCCGCGCGTGTATTACTCGCCATATTCCGAGGATTACCTGGCCGCGCTGGCGCGCGACATGACGGTCCATGCCGGGGCAGGCAGAACGGTGTGGTGCATCTTCGATAATACGGCCTCGGGGGCCGCGACGCCGAACGCGCTGGCCTTGCAAGGCGCGCTGCGGCAAACCGATTGAGTGACGCTCAATGCCCCAGACAGGGCACAGCGGCCTCCGCGGTGACGTGCGGATAACCGATCTGGATCGCCGCCACCTGCGCCTGCACCAGCGAAAGCTGCGGATTGAGCGACTTGACCAATGCCGCCGTCAGCGGCAGGTGCTGGTAGATGTGCTCGATGCTGGCCAGCGGCGGCTCGCACTCGAAATAGTCGCTGGCGTAATCGTAGTAGCAACTGGCCGGCGCCAACAGGATCGACAGGTAGGCCGACGAGCCGTCGTCGAGCTGGCGCATGGCCGGATCGGGATGGGCGACCTGCGACCAGGCTGGGTCGCCGTGCCGGCGCCAGTAGCAGAAGCTCACCGTCTCCATCGAAAAGGCCGGCTCGTGCAGGAAGGACGCGAAGGCGTCGGGCAGCGCGCGCTGGGTCGCCATGGCGAGCGCGCGGGCATCGTGGCCGCTGGTCTCCAGGGTGTAGCCTTTGATGGCCGCGCCGGCCTCGCTCAGGTGCAGGAACCAGTGGTCGCCTTCGCCGTTGTTCATCGAAGCCATTTCCTCGCCCACGCTCCAGGCGGCGTCGAAACTGAAATAACGGTACTGGAATTCAGGGCAGATGATCGCGTCGAGCATGGCCAGCGCAATGGCGCGCTGGCGCAGGGTGCGAAGCTCGGGGAGAGAGTGGGGATGCAGCTGCATGGCGGCCTTGGGCAGATGCTTGCAAAACGCCATGAAAACAATCGTGCGGCGCTTGCAAACGGGGGAGATGTCGAGTACCCATAATCCCATACAAGCGAATTGAGCCGCAATAAATATCGCGCGATCCCCAGTTTTCCGGCGATTATTCAGTTGTGCTCGGACAACGGTTTTGTCGAGAGAGCAAGCTGCAATTGTTCGATTGAAATCGGTTTGGTGAAATGATGGTGGAAGCCGGCCTCAAAGGCGCGCTCGCGGTCGTCTTCGCTGCCGTAACCGGTCAGGGCGATCAGTTCGATGTGGGCGGTGGCCGGCTTGGCGCGCAGCGCGCGGGCGATGGCGTAGCCGTCCATGCCGGCCAGGCCGATATCGATGAAGGCCAGTTCCGGTTTCGCCGATTCGGCCAGCGCGATGGCGCGCGGACCGCTGTCGACCGCCAGCACCTTGCAGCCGAGCATTTCCAGCAGCACGGTCAGCATGTCGCGCGCGTCGGGATTGTCCTCGACCAGCAAGATCCGGCGCGCGCTGCCGGTGGCCGGGGCCGCCGCGTCGCCCGCGCCCGGCGCTGGTTCGTCTAGCAGCGGCAGCCTGACCGTGACGGTGGTCCCCAGGCCCGGCCCGGCGCTGTCAATGGCGACCGTGCCGCCCTGCAGCTCGACCAGCCGGCGCACCAGCGACAGCCCGATGCCGAGTCCTCCCTGGGCCCGTTGCAGCGTCTGCTCGCCCTGCACGAAGATGGTGAACACGTGCGGCAGCAGCTCGCCAGGAATGCCCATGCCACTATCCTTGACCACCAGTTCGGCGAACTGGCCGCGATGGCGTACGCCGACTTCGATGCGCCCGCCGTTGGGGCTGTACTTGATCGCGTTGTCGAGAATGTTGTCGATCACCTGCATCAGGCGCGTGAGGTCGGCCCGCACCGGCGACGGCGCGGCCTCGAGCACCAGTTCGAACCCCTTGGTGCGGCCAGCCGCGTGCAGGGTGTCGATGCAGCGGCCCACGGCCACGGCGAGGTCGACCGCAGCGCTGTCGAGCGTGAGCTTGCCCATCAGTGCTCGGTTGACCTGCAACAGGTCGTCGACCAGCTTGCGCAGGTGGTCGGTCTGGCGCCGCAGCACGCCGCGGGCGCGGGTGCGCACCGCCTCGTCGAGCGGGCGATCGCTGTCGAGCACGCTGACGGCGCTCGAGACGGCGCTGAGCGGATTGCGCAGTTCATGGCCCAGCATCGCCAGGAACTCGTCCTTGGCGGCGTTCTGTTCCTCGGCGCGCGCGCGGGCATCTTTTTCAAGCACCAGCAACTGGTTGCGTTCGCGCTCGACCGCCGCGCGGCTGCGCACCTCGTCCTGCAAGCGGTCGCTGGCGTCGCGGATGGCGCCGTTGAGCGCGTCCAGTTCGGCTACGCCGGACGGCGCCAGCGCACCCACTGCGCGCCCGCGCCCGAGCAGGCGCGCCGCCTCGGCCGCGCCGCCGGCGAAGTGGATCAGCTTGCGGCCGGTGAACACCGTCAGGCCCAGCGCGGCCGCTATCGCGATCGCCAGCCCGGCGGCGATGGCCAGCACGCCGCGCCAGTCGGCCGCGTCGACTTCACTGGCCGGCACACCGAAAATGATCGACCAGTCCGACAGCGTGGAGTGGGTGAAGCTGGCGTACACCTCGACGCCGTCGCGATTGATCATCTTGAGCGAACCAGTGTGGCCGGACCGCACCGCCTGCAAGGTGGGTGCGCTGGCGGGCTTGCCGACCAGGTGTTCGGCTTGCTGGCGGCGCGCGATGATCACGCCGTCGCCGTCGAGCACGGCGATCGACCAGCTGGCCGGGATCGCGCGGCTGGCGAACGCGCGGGCGAAAAATTCGGGCGAAAACGCTTGCGACAAAATGTAGCGCTGGCCCGAGGCCGAGGTGACCGCCAGTTCGACCATCACGAAATTATTGTTCAGCGCGGCGCCCCAGCGCATGCGCGACACGTTCGGTTTGTCGGTGTTGAGCAACTCGGCGACCTGGTCGGGATCCGGCCGCTTCGCCAGTTTTCCCTCGCCGAACGGGCGGCGGGTGTTGAGCACTTGCTGGCCGTTGGTGTCGTACAGGATGATCCAGGCGCCGGGGCCGGCGTTGACTCCGGCCGATTCCTTGTAAAAGCTTTCCAGGTCGCCCTTGGCCAGCGCCTGCGACGTGGCCAGCGCGCGCAACACCGCCTCGGCGCGCGCGATGTCGGCGTCGATCACCATTGCGCTCAGGCGCACGCTGTCTTCGATGCGGCGGATCGCCGAGTCGTGCTGGGCGCCGATCAGCACCTTGAGCGCGATGCCGCAGAACACGGCGGCCGGCAGGAGAATGGCGCAGGCCAGCAGCAGGTAATGGGTGCGCAGCTTCATGCGGCGGTGGCGGCGGGCGGCGGCGAGGACTTGGTCGGCATCAGGAGGATTTAATAATTTACAGGGGGCATTTTACATGAGCAGGTGTCGCGAAAATGTCTCTGTTGCAAGCGTGCGCGCCATCGTCAATCGCGCTTCGCGAACAGGCGCGGGCCGAACATCACGCTCATCAAGGCGGCCACGATCAGGCCGATGCCGGCCCATTGCCATCGCGTGATGACGTCGCCGAGCATCAGCATGCCGGCCGCGATGCCGACCAGCGGCACGCCCAGGCTGAACGGCGCGACCCGGTTGACCGGGTGGCGTTTGAGCAGTCCGGTCCACATGGCGTAGCCGGCCACGGTGGCGAACCAGCCAAGATAGGCCAGCGAGCACCAGGTGCGCCAGCTGGCCGCGCGCCAGGGATGGTGGCTGGCGGCCGGGTCGAAGGCGAGCGAGAGCGCGACGAAGGGCAGGATCGGCACCAGGCTGCTCCAGACCATGAAGGGCAGTACTTCGAAATGCGGGGTCGACTGCTGGGCGCGGCGCACCACGATGTTGGAGGCGGCCCACATCGCGGCGGCGGCCAGGCACAGCGCGAAGCCGGCGGCGTTGGTGGCACCCGCCGAGGCGCCCGGCCCCAGGTAGTTGGCGCCGAAGCAGGATAGCCCGAGCGCGGCCAGCAGCAGGCCGACCGCCAGGGCCCGGCTGACGTGCTCGCGCAGCACCAGCACGCCGAACAAGGCGGTGAAGAAAACCTGGGTCTGCAGCACCACCGAGGCGAGCGCGGCCGACATGCCGACCCGCAGCGAAAAGAACAGCAGGCCGAACTGGCCGATGCCCTGGAACAGGCCGTACAGCACCACCCACTTCCAGGCCAGTTGCGGCGGCCGCACCACCAGCAGCAGCGGCAGGATCGCGAACAGGTAGCGGCCGGCGCCCAGCTGGAACGGCGTCAGATCGGCCAGGGCAAACTTCATGGCGACGAAGTTGGTGCCCCAGATCAGGATGACGCCGAGCGCTGCCGCGTAGTCGCGGCGGGTAAATGGATGGGGATGCATGAAGCCGCTAATGCGGCTGTCCGCCGCCTAAATACGCTGCAATAACCTTCGGATCGCTCTTGAGGCTGTCGGCAGGTCCGTGCACCGAAATGCTGCCGTTTTCCAGGACGTAGCCATAGTCTGCCACATTGAGTGCGGCGGCCGCGAACTGTTCGACCAGGAGCATCGTCACGCCTTCCGATTTAAGCCGCGCGATGATACGGAACACCTCCTCGACCAGGATAGGCGCCAGCCCCATCGACGGCTCGTCGAGCAGGATGACCTCGGGATTGAGCATCACCGCGCGCGCCATCGCCAGCATCTGCTGCTCGCCGCCCGACAGCGTGCCGGCAAGCTGCTCGCGCCGTTCCTTCAAGCGCGGAAACAGGTCGAGCGCCTTGTCCAGGTCGTTCTTGATGTCGCCCTTGGGCCGCGCGCGGGTAAAGCGTGGAAACGCGCCCAGCAGCAGGTTGTCGGTCACGCTCATGTTGGCGAACACCCGCCGCCCCTCGGGCGAGTGGGCCAGCCCGGCGCGCGCGATCTTGTGCGACTCGAGTCCGGTGACGTCGCGTCCGGCCAGCGTCACGCTGCCGCTTTTCGGCTTGAGCATGCCGCTGATGGCGCGCATGGTGGTGGTTTTGCCGGCGCCGTTCGAGCCGATCAGGGTGACCAGTTTGCCTTTCGGCACCTCCAGCGAGATGCCGTGCAGGACTTCGACTTTGCCGTAGGCGGCGACCAGGTTGTCTATGGTGAGCATGGTGGTTCCCGTCAATGCGTGGCGGCCAGCGCCGCCGTGTCGTCGCCGCTGCCGCCCAGATAGGCCTCGATCACCTTCGGATCGCGCTGCACCGCCGCCGGCGTGCCCTCGGCGATCTTCTGGCCGAAGTCGAGCACGGTGACGGTGTCCGAAATCGCCATCACCACATCCATGTGATGTTCGATGAGGATGATGGTGATGCCGTGCTCGCGAATCTTGCGGATGATCGCCATCAGTTCCTTGATGTCCGGCGCGGTCAGGCCGGCGGCCGGCTCGTCGAGCAGCAGCAGGCGCGGATTGAGGCCGAGCGCGCGGCCGATTTCGAGCAGGCGCTGTTTGCCGTAGGGCAGATTGCGCGCTTCCTCGTTGGCCAGGTCCGACAGGCCGACAAAGGCGAGGATGCTGGCGGCCCGTTCGCGCGCGATGCGCTCCTCGCGCTTGTAGCGCGGCGTGTGCAGCATGACGTCGGCCATGTTGGCGTCGAAGGTGTGGTGCAGGCCGACCAGCACGTTTTCGGTGGCCGTCATTTCGCCGAACAGCTGAACGTTCTGGAAGGTGCGCGCCACGCCGCCGAGCGCGATCTGCGACGGCGTGCGGCCGGTAATCGCCACGCCGTCGAACTCCACCTTGCCGGCGGTCGGCTTGTAGATCCCGGTCAGCACATTCATCATGGTGCTCTTGCCCGACCCGTTCGGTCCGATCAGGCCGTGCACCGAACGGCGCGCCACCTTCAGGTCGACCTGGTTGAGCGCCTTCAAGCCGCCGAACTGCATCAGCACCTGGTCGACCTTGAGCAGGTCGCCCGCTGCTGTGTCTGCCCCTGCGCCAGCAGTGGCGCCGGCGAACGGATCGGCGCCGGCCGCCACCACCAGCGAGGCGTCGTGCACCGCGCCGCGCCCGACCAGTCCGCGCAGGAAGCCGACGATGCCGTCTTGCAGGTAATAGACGACGAACAGCGTCATCAGGCCGAAGATGGTCAGGCGCCAGTCGGTCATGTTCTCCAGCCTGAACGAGAACCAGGCCATGCCGATGGTCAGCGCCACCGGCACCAGCACATTGCGTAGCGTGCTGCGCCGTTTGGCCAGCAGAAAGGCGCCGCCGGCCACGCCCAGCACGGCGGCCGCCATCGCGATCTTGCGGAACAGGTCAATGTCGGCCAAGAGGCTTGGCAGCATGACCACGATCACCGCGCCGATCAGCGCGCCCGAACGCGTCTTGCGGCCGCCCATGATCACCGCCAGCAGGAACATGATGGTCAGCTCGAAGTTGTAGGTGTTCGGCGAAATGTACTCTTCCGAGTAGGCGTACAGGCTGCCCGACAGCCCGGCCAGGCCGGCGCTGACGACGAAGGCATACACCTTGTAGCGATACACCGAGACGCCCATGCAGTCGGAGGCGATCGGGCTGTCGCGCAGCGCTTCGAAGGCGCGCCCGAGGTGCGACTTGAGCAGCCGGTGCACGACGATCAGCGAGAGCACCATCAGCGCGGCCACCATGTAGAAGTAGTGGACCTCGGACAGCTTGGCGCCGAACAGCACCGGCTTGCCGATCTTGATACCCATCGGGCCTTCCGTGAGCCAGGTCATCTCGTTGATGAGGATCTGGATGATGGTGCCGAACGCCAGCGTGACCATCGCCAGATAAGGGCCGGTGACGCGCAGCGCCGGCAGCGCCAGGATCGCGCCGAACAGGGCGGCGCCGGCGATACTGGCCGGGATCACCACGAACCACGGCAGCGCCATCTTGAACACCAGCACCCCGGTGATGTAGGAACCGATGCCGAACAGGCCGGCGTGGCCGAGCGAGACCTGGCCGGTGTAGCCGACCACGATATCGAGCCCGAACAGCAGGATGGCGTAGATCAGGATGGTTTCGGCCAGGTGGATGTAGTAGGGATTGGTGAAGACGATGGGATAGGCGATCAGCGCCGCGATGCCCACCAGTCCCGCCGCGAATATTTTTCGGTTCATGGTCAGACTTTCTTGATCGCGGTTTTGCCGAACAGGCCGGCCGGCTTGATCGCCAGGACCAGCAGCAGGAGCACCAGTCCAGGCACTTCCTTGTAGCCGGTGGAGATATAAAAACCGGTGAGTGTTTCGGCGATACCGAGAATCAGCCCGCCAACCACCGCGCCCATGCCCGAGGTCAGGCCGCCGATGATCGCCACGGCGAACGCTTTCAGGCCGAGCGAAGCGCCCATGGTGGCGCCGGTCAGCGTCAGCGGCGCCACCAGCACGCCGGCAAAGGCAGCGGTGGCCGACGATAGCGCGTACGAAAAGGTGATCACCAGGCTGGTGTTAATGCCCATCAGGCCGGCCGCGTCGCGGTCGCTGGCGGTGGCGACCACCGCTTTGCCATAAATCGATTTGCGATTGAAGACTTCGACCGCCAGCATGATCGCCAGCGCGCCGACGATGACCGCCACCTGCATCGGCTGCACATTGGCGCCCAACACCTGGAACGGCGAGGAGCTGAGCGGGGAAGGGAAGGTCAGGTCGTCCTTGCCCCAGATATTTTCGGCGACGTTCTTGAAAATGATGGCCAGCGCGATGGTCGACATGATCCAGCCGAATTCGGACTTGATCTTGATCGCCGGGCGCACGCCGATCCATTCGACGAATATGCCCTGCAGGGCGCCGAACACGATCACGATCGGAATCGCCAGCCAGTAGCTGACGTACGGCCCGCCGTGGATCGTGCCCACCAGCGAGAGACCGACCAGGGCGCCGAGCATGAGCGCCTCGCCCTGGCCGAAGTTGAGGGTGCCGGAGGTGGCGAAGGTCAGCTGGTAACCGAAGGCGATGACGGCGTAGATCATGCCGAGCGCGATACCGCTGAACACCAGTTGCAGAAGGATTTCCATGATGTTTATTCCAAGGATGGCACCGGTGTGACCGTTGCGGACGACAACAAGATTGAGACAAGAAAAATGGCCAGTCCCTACGAAGCAAGACTGGCCACGATCCGCAGGCGACGCTCGCTTACTTGGCCAGCACGACCTTGCCTGCCTTGACCTCGCCGAACACGGTGTTTTCCGCGTTGATCGCTTCGTGGTCGGTCTTCGAATACGGCTTGACGTAGGTGGTCACGACGCCGTCGACCTTCTCGTTGAGGTTTTCCAGCGCGGCGAGCACTTTCGGTCCGTCGGTGCTGCCGGCCTGCTTGATGGCGGCGGCCAGCAGCAGGATCGAATCGTAACCCTGGGCCGCCGAGACGCCCGACGGCATGCGGTCGCCGGCCGGCTTGTAGGTTTTCAGATAGGCGTCGATAAAGGCCTTGCGCTTGGGCGTGGTGGCGTCCTGGATGAAGGTTTGCGGCATGCGGGTGCCGTCGCCGTTCTTGCCGGCGTTGTCGATGAAGTTCCCCATCGCCAGCGTCCAGCTGCCGATCATCGGCACTTTCCAGTTCAGCTTTTCCATGCCGTTGGCGATCTGCGCGAGCTCGGGGCCGATGCCGTAGGTGAGCACGGCCTCGGCGCCGGCCTGCTTGGCCTTGAGCAGCTGAGCCGTCATGTCGACGTCCTTCAGATTGTATTTTTCGGTGGCGACGGCCTTGATCCCTTTTTTATCGAGCGCCTTTTCAACGTCTTCGCGGCCCAGCTGGCCGTAATTGGTCGAGTCGGCGAGAATCGCCACCTTCTTGAACTTGCGGCGGGTGATGGCTTCCTCGACGATCATCGGCGCCTGGATCGAGTCGGGCGCCGAATTGCGGAAGATGTAATTCTCCGGTTCCTTGTCGAACTGGTGGGTGACGATCGAACCGGTGGCGACGTTGTTCATGACCGGGATCTTGGCTTCCTGGTAGAAGCGCTGGGAGGCGAGGGCGACACCGGTATTAATGAAGCCGACCGTGGCGACGACCTTTTCCTTGTTGATCAATTCCTGGGCGATCTGCACACCGCGTTCATTCTTTGCTTCGTCGTCGCGTTCGACCAATTGCAGTTGCCGGCCCAACACGCCGCCCTTGGCATTGACTTCCGCGACCGCCAGCTTGACGCCGTCGCGCATCGACACGCCCATTGGCGCCGAACCGCCGGTGAATGGCCCCGATACGCCGATCTTGATTGGCTCGGCCGCCATGGTCGCCATGGATAAACCCAGTGCGATGCTTGCTACGACTGCCTTGACTTTGAAATTCATGTACTCGTCTCCCTTATGATTTTCTGGCTTGCCATACGCTGAATCGATTGCTTCATCGATAAATCATTGTAGGGGAGGCAATCGGGCGCGGCAATCGAATGCTGTGACGCGTTGCAGCATGATATGCGGGTCACATGCAGGTCGGGCGAGGGAAGGGCGACGCGACGTGGTGAGCGCGCGGACTTGCGGGCGCTAAAAAGGAGCGGTGGGTATCGTGAATTGGGCGAACTCGTTCGGCTTGGCGTTGTTGCTCAGACGATTTTCATAAAAAAAGCCGCTTGAAAAAGCGGCCTTTCGGAGAAAGCGGTGTTGTTTAACGATGCCAGTGGCTGCCGATGCCAACCCCGCCCCAGCCGCGCGAATGACCGCCCCAGCTGCGGCCGAAACCCAGGCTCAGGCCAAGCGAGACCGGCGGGTAGTAATAATAGGGCTGCGGCGCATACAGCGGCTGCGGTACGTACACAGGCTGCTGCACGTAGATCGGCTGCTGGACCACCTGCACGGGAGTGGAGCTGTACTCGACGCTTGAGCCGGTCGACGACGACGCGGCAATGCGTTCGCTGGTGCCTGGCGCGACCGGCGTCACCGACACCACGTGCCACTGGCTCGGGTCGCCGTTCTGCGGCACGGTCGATCCGTAATATGGCGTGTTGTTGTAAGGACCGGTGGCGCAACCGCCAAGGGTGGCCAGCACGGCAAGGATAAGCAGTTTTTTCATGGCGTAGTCCTCCACATTCATTAACGCAAATATAGCGAGATTCTGAAACGGCACGTGCAGAAATTACAGGCTGTTACATGTATTCGGACATCGCTACATCAGCGTACATACAGCTGCGGCCGAAGCGCGCATAGCGCTACGACCAGCATTGCCCCACCGAGCACGCCAAACGCCGCTTGCAGACTCGAAGCTTGCGCCAGGAAGCCGATCAAGGCCGGGCCCAGCAGGATGCCCGTGTAGCCGAGCGTGGTGATGGCGCCAATCGCCAGGCTGGCCGGCATGTCGCGCTGACGCCCGGCCGCCGTGAACAGGATCGGCACGATGTTCGAGGCGCCTATCCCGACCAGCATGAAGCCGGCCAGCGCCACAATGGCGCCGGGTGCCAGCACGGTGGTGAAAAAGCCGGCGGCGGCGAGCAGGCCGCCGGTGATCATCACCCGTTTCGGCCCGAAGTGGCTGACCACCCGGTCGCCGGTCAGGCGGCCAAGCGTCATGGCGGCGGCGAAGGCGGCGTAACCCATGCCGGCCTGCTCGGTCGAGACTTGTCCGCTGGAGGCCAGCAGCACGGCGCTCCAGTCGAGTACCGCGCCCTCGGCCAGGAACATCACGAAGCACAGCAGGCCGATAAAGATCACCGCGCCGTGCGGCACGACGAAAGGCGGCGCGGCGCCGTCGCCCGCTTTGGGCGCGCCGAAGTAACCTTCACGCGCGATCCACAGCGCCACGAGCACCAGGAGGGCCACCGTCAGGGTGGCTGTCAGCACGTGGAGTCCAATCCCCAGCAGCAGGGCCATGGCGCCCGCGCCGACAAAGCCGCCCACGCTGAACAGGCCGTGGAAGCCGGACATCAGCGAGCCGCCATTGCGCTGCTCGACAACCACCGCCTGGATGTTCATCGCCACGTCCATCGTGCCCATGGCGGCGCCGAACGCGAACAGGCAGGCGCCCAGCAGGAAGGATGAGGGAACGATCGCCAGGCAGGGCAGCACCAGGCAGACCAAGGTGCCTGCCACCAGCACGGTGCGGCGGCAGCCGAAGCGCGCCACCAGCACGCTGGCAAACGGCATCGCCACGATCGAGCCGATGCCGAGGCACAGCAGCAGCAAGCCCAATTCAGAGGAATCGAGCCCGAGGCGCGCCTTGACGAATGGGACCAACGGCGCCCACGCCGACATGGCCATGCCCGAGCACAGGAACGCGAGCCTGGTGGCCAGGCGCTGCCCGGCGTCGGAATCAGTCATGCGCAATGGAGCCAATCACGACGGGATCAGGCCAGGATCGCCAGCAAGCCATCGAGACCGCTGACATTGAGCGCCACGCTGGCCTGCTCGCGCACCACCGGCTTGGCGCGGAACGCCACCGACAGTCCGGCGATGCCCATCATCTGCAAGTCGTTGGCGCCGTCGCCCATGACGATCGCCTGGCGCGGCGTGATGCCCAGCTGCGCGCAGACCCGTTCGACGGTCAGCTTCTTTTCGGTGGCGTCGACAATGCCGCCGACCACGCGGCCGGTCAGTTTGCCGTCGACGATTTCAAGCACGTTGGCGTGGGTGAAGTCGAGGCCGAGCCGTTCTTTAAGACGTTCGGTGAAGAAGGTGAAGCCGCCGGAGACCAGCAGTGTCTTCAGCCCGGCCGCCTTGACGCCGGCCAGCATCGCTTCGCCGCCCATCGAAATGGCCAGCCGTTCGGTGTAGACGCGTTCCAGCGCCGAGGCGTCGAGGCCTTCGAGCAGCGCCACGCGGCGCTTGAGGCTTTCGGAAAATTCGAGTTCGCCGCGCATCGCCGCCTCGGTGATCTCGGCCACCTGCGGTTTGAGCCCCTGCATGTCGGCGATTTCGTCGATGCATT
>JBDSTZ010000572.1:0-5282 GCA_039927975.1 Massilia sp.
GGGCAAGCTGTTCCTCAACGTCAGCCCGGAGTGCCTGCTCGGCCACGACGCCCGCCACGGCGAGACGATCGGCCTGATCCACGCGATCGGCATCCACCCGGACCGCGTCATCATCGAGCTGACCGAAAACCAGCCGACCTACGACTATCAGCTCATGCGCGAGGCGGTGGTGCACTACCGCGCGATGGGCTTCCAGATCGCCATCGACGATTTGGGCGAGGGCTTCTCCAGCCTGCGCCTGTGGTCCGAGCTACGTCCCGAATACGTCAAGATCGACATGCACTTCATCCAGGGCATCAACGCCGATCCGGTCAAGCTGCAGTTCGTGCGCTCGATCCAGCAGATCGCCGAGCAGTCCAACACCCTGGTGATCGCCGAGGGCATCGAGACCGAGGCCGAGCTGCTGGTGCTGCGCGACCTGCGGATCGGCTTTGGCCAGGGCTACCACCTGGGCCGCCCGAGCAGCGCGCCGCCGAGCGAGCTGCCATGCGACATCCGGCAGTCACTGGGGCGCAGCGGGGTGTCGGTGTATCCACAATCGAGCGGAGCGGAGAGACAGGTGGCGACGGTGTTCAAGATGCTGCACGAGGTGGCGCCGATCGCGCCCGAGGCCAGCAACAACGAGGCCTACGGCCGCTTCGCCGCATGTCCCGCGCTGCAGATCATTCCGGTAGTGAGCAATGGCACGCCGCTCGGGCTGATCAGCCGCTACACGATGATCGAGCATTTCGCCCGTCCGTACCAGCGCGAACTGCACGGCAAAAAGTCCTGCACCCAGTTCATGGACTCGCATCCGATCATCGTCGAACGCGACACCAGTCTGCAGGAACTGAGCTGCAGCATGGCGCAGGCCGACGCCCACCATCTGCTCAACGGCTTCATCATCACCGGCGAGGGGCGCTACCTCGGCATGGGCAACAGCCATGACCTGATGCGCGAACTGACGCAGTTGCAGATCAACGCGGCGCGCTACGCCAATCCGCTAACCCAGTTGCCCGGCAATGTGCCGATCAACGAGCATGTCGAGCGTTTGCTCGCCAGCGGCGGCCACTTCACCGCCTGCTACTGCGACCTCGATCACTTCAAACCCTACAACGACCAGTATGGCTACCGGCGCGGCGACGACGTCATCGAACTGGCCGGCGCCATCCTGGCCGGCTGCGTCGACGCCGACCGCGATTTCGTCGGCCACATCGGCGGCGACGACTTCATGCTGCTGTTCCAGAGCGAAGACTGGGAAGCGCGCTGCCGCGACGTGCTGGCACGCTTCGGCGAAGCCATCGTGACCTGCTATTCGGCGCGCGAGCGCAGCGCCGGCGGCTTTGTCGGCGAGGACCGTCAGGGCAGGGAAGTCTTCCACCGCATCATCAGCATGTCGATCGGCGCGGTGCGGGTCA
The DNA here is from genome assembly GCA_039927975.1 of Massilia sp. GTDB lineage: Bacteria > Pseudomonadota > Gammaproteobacteria > Burkholderiales > Burkholderiaceae_D > JBDSTZ01. The sequence goes on from JBDSTZ010000572.1 coordinate 1,398, forward strand.
TGCCCGGCCAGTACCACTCGCATCACCAGGTGGCCGCCGCCGCCACCCAGGCCAAGTCGCAGGCGAAAAAAGCGCTCGGCAACAGCCTGTTCGTCGATCGCCGTGAAGGAGCATGCTGATGTTGCGCCCATCCTCGCGCACTGCGCTGCGCGTCTCCCTGTTCTCTCGCTTCGGTACCGCTTCCCGGGTCTTGGGCGCCTTCCTGGTCGTGCTGGCGGTGATGGGGTCGATCACCGCGCTGGCCCTGTGGCGCCTGCAGGCGGCCAACGACACCGCGCGCGAACTGGTCGACGGCAAGCTGGCCAAGCAGCAGCTGGCCTCCAACCTGCTCGGCATCGAGCAGCTCAACGGCGTGCGCGCGGTGGCGCTGGCGCGCAGCGACAGCCTTGAACTGAGCGATTTTCTGTTAGCCCAGTCGGACGCCGACGACAACCGCATCGACGCCATGGCCGGCACGCTGGCGGCCATGCCGATGGACGGCGCCGAACGCGCCATGCTGGCTGAGCGCGACGCGCTGCGGCGCCAGTTCGGCAAGCTGCGCGCCGAGATGCTGACGATGAAGTCCAAAGGCATGATCACCCAGGCGGAGCAGTTTGCCGACCAGCGCATGGCGCCCGGCTTCGCCGCCTGGACCGGCGCCACCGGTCGTCTGGTGGACTACCAGAAGGAGCAGGCCGGCCTGCTGGCGGCGCGCTCGGAAGCGATGTTCCGCACCAGCCGTGCGCTCTTGCTCGGCATGGGGCTGGTGGCCGTGGCGGCCGGCGCGGCGCTGGCCTGGCTGCTCACGGCCAGCATCGTCAAGCCCTTGCAGCACGCGGTGGCGCTGTCGCACCGTGTGGCCCAAGGCGACCTGCGCGAAGCCCCGGTGCTGGCGCGCGGCGACGAGGCCGGCCAGCTGGCGCAGGCGCTGGCGGCCATGAGCGGCGACCTGGCCAGCACCATGCGCCAGGTGCGCAGCGCGGCCGGCGCGATCGATGGCGCCGCGCGCGATATCGCGCTTGGCAACGATGACCTGGCGCGCCGCACCGAGCAGCAAGCCAGCGCGCTGCAGCAAAGCACCGCCGCCATCGTCGACCTGAACGCGACGGTCCGGCAGAACAATGCCAGTGTGCGCGATGTGACCGTGCTCGCCGCGCAGGCCGCCTCGATGGCGCAGGAGGGCGGCGCGCTGGCGGCCGGCCTGGTCGAGACCATGGATACCATTAACCGCGCCGCTCGCAAGATGGTCGACATCATCGGCACCATCGACGCCATCGCTTTCCAGACCAATCTGCTGGCGCTGAACGCTTCGGTCGAAGCGGCGCGCGCCGGCGCGGCGGGACGCGGCTTTGCCGTTGTCGCCACCGAGGTGCGCAACCTGGCGCAGCGCTCGGCGCTGGCGGCGGGCGACATCAAGCTGTTGATCGGCGACACCTGCACCAGCGTCGAGCGCGGCGTCGGCTTGGCGCGCCGCACGGGCGACAGCATGGACGCGATCGTGAGCAGGGTGGGCGAGGTCAGCGCCGGCATGGAAGCGATCAGCGAAGCCAGCGGCGCGCAGGCGGTCGGTATCGATCAGATCAGCCAGGCGTTGCTGGAAGTGGAAGAGGCGACCGTGCAGAATGCCGGCCTGGTGGGCGAGGCGGCCAGCGCGGCCGATGGCTTGCAGGGGCGCGCGGCGGCGCTGGGGCGGCTGGTTGGCAAGTTCGTCTTCGATGAACGTGGAGGGCACGCAGCCAGGCGCCTGTTGGTCGAGGCGCCCATGCGATAAATGCATAAGCGTTGTCGCTGCCGCCCGTTCGTGGGATCATGGCGGCATGCCGAGCCGGATCACGATCAACTGCCAGTCAACTCTCCACCTGCTGCTCGCCCTTGCCGGCGCGCTGTCGCTGGCCGCGCCGTGCGCCGCCGATGAGTCGCCAACCCTGCGCAAGATCGCCGAGACGGGCGTCATCAGCATCGGCTTTCGCGACAATTCGATCCCGTTTTCCTTCCTCGACAAGCAGCAGCGCCCGACCGGCTATTCGATGGAGCTGTGCTACCGCGTGGTCGACGCCATCCGCTTGCGACTCAAGGCGCCGGGCATCGAAGTGGTGCTGCGCCCCGTCACCGCCGCCAACCGCACAGCCTTCGTCGTCAACGACATCATCGACCTCGAATGCGGCTCGACCACCAACACCCTGGAACGGCAGAAGGAGGTTGGCTTTTCGGTCACCACCTTCGTCGCCTCCATCAGCCTGGTGTCCAAGAAAGCCGCCCACGTCAATGGCCTGCAGGACCTCGGCGGCATGTTGGTCGCCTCGACGGCCGGCACCACCACCATCACCGCGCTCGAAGAGACCAATCGCGCCAACAACTACGGCATGCGCACGATCACCCGCAAGGACCACGCCGACGCTTTCGCGCTGGTTGAAACGGACCGCGCCACCGCCTTTGTGATGGACGATGTGCTCTTGTACGGCCTGGTCGCCGCCGCCAAGCACCCCGGCGCCTATACCATCGCGACCACTGACCTGCCGGTCCAGCCTTACGGTATCGTCCTGCGCAAGAACGATCCGGCCTTCAAGAAGGTCGTCGACGAGGCGATCGTCGAACTGTTCAAGTCCGGCGAGATTTTCCAGATCTACCAGAAATGGTTCCAGCCGATGCACCTGCCGATGAGCCCCGCGCTCAAGCGGGTGATCGCCACGCCGACCGATTCAGGCGACCCCGCCCGCTACCGCTGACCCGGACTCGCCCTGTGCCGGCCGGTATTCGTCAATGACGATGCCATGCCGGTGCAGCTTGTCGTACAGGGTCTTCTTGCCGATCCCGAGGTCGTCGCACACCGGTTGCGGGCGTCCGCTGTGCTGCTTCAAGGCCTGCTCGATCAGGGTTTTCTCGACCATGTCCATCTGCTGCGCCAGCGTCAGGCGGGCGCCGGCGCCATCGCCGCCGGGGTTCTGCGGGCCGGGCAGGCCGAGTACGAAACGGTCGGCCGCGTTGCGCAGCTCGCGCACATTGCCCGGCCAGTCTGCCGCCATCAGCTTGCGCATCTCGTGCCCGGCCAGGATGGGCGCCTCGCGGCCGTAGCGCAAGGCCGCCTGCAGCGAGAAATGCTCGAACAGCATGGGAATATCCTCGCGCCGCTCGCGCAGCGGCGGCAGTTCCAGCACGGCGACGTTGAGCCGGTAATACAGGTCGCTGCGAAACTTCTGCTGCTCGCTCAACTCCTTGAGGTCGGCCTTGGTGGCGGCGACGATGCGAAAGTCGACCGGCACCTGCTGGTTCGAGCCAAGCCGCTCGATCTTGCGCTCCTGGAGGGCGCGCAGGAGCTTGACCTGCAAGGCCGTCGGCATGCTTTCGATCTCGTCGAGCAGCAGGGTGCCGCCGTCGGCATGTTCGATCTTGCCGACCCGGCGCTTGCTGGCGTTGGTGAAGGCGCCGGCCTCGTGGCCGAAGATCTCGCTCTCGAACAGATTCTCGGGCAGGCCGCCGCAATTGATGGCCACGAAGTTGGCCTTGCTGCGCTTGCTGAAGTCGTGCAGGCAGCGCGCCACCACTTCCTTGCCGGTGCCGGTTTCGCCAAACACCAGCACGTCGGCCGGCGTGTCGGCCAGGTTCAGGATCTGGCGCCGCACCGCGCGCATCGCCGGCGAATTGCCGAGCAGGGCGGCTTCGAGTCCGGGGCGCCCTTGCAACTGGCGCCGCAGGGTGTCGACCTCCAGCCGCAGGGCGCGCTTTTCCATCGCCCGGGTGGCCACTTCGACCAGGCGTTCCATTGCGAAGGGCTTCTCGATGAAATCGTAGGCGCCGCAGTGCATCGCTTCGACCGCCATCGAGACGTCGCCGTGCCCCGTCACCATGATGACCGGGATGGTCGGATCGAGTGCGCGCACCTGGCGCAGCAGCTCAAAGCCGTCGATG
>JBDSTZ010000573.1:0-22890 GCA_039927975.1 Massilia sp.
TTCATGTAGCGCGCATCTTCCAAGAGGAAGGCGTCGTGGCCGTGCGGCGCGTCGATCTCGGCGTAAGTGACCTTGCGGCGGTTCGACACCAGCGCCTGCACGATTTCGCGCGAGCGCTCGGGCGCAAAGCGCCAGTCGGTCGAGAACGAGGCGACGAAGAAATCGGCCTGGGTCTTTTCCAGCGCCTTGGTCAGGCTGCCGCCGAAAGCGCGCGCCGGATCGAAGTAGTCGAGCGCCTTGGTGATCAATAAATAGGTGTTGGCGTCGAAGTATTCGGAAAACTTGTCGCCCTGGTAGCGCAGGTAGGACTCGATCTCGAAGTCGATGCCGAAGTCGAATTTGTAGCCGTTGCCGTTGCCGGCGGTGACGACGGCGTTGCGCAGCTTGCGGCCGAATTTCTCGGCCATGTCGTCGTCCGACAGGTAGGTGATGTGGCCGACCATGCGGGCCACCCGCAGGCCGTTCTTGGGGACCACGCCGGCGGCGTAGAAGTCGCCGCCACGGTAGTCGGGGTCGGACAGGATGGCCTGGCGGGCGACGTCGTTGAAGGCGATGTTCTGGGCCGACAGCTTGGGGGTGGAGGCCACCACCACGCAGTGGCGCAGGCGGCGCGGGTACATCATGCTCCAGGCCAGCGCCTGCATGCCGCCGAGCGAGCCGCCCATCACGGCGGCGAATTGTTCGATGCCGAGGGCGTCGGCCAGGCGCGCCTGGGCGGCCACCCAGTCTTCCACCGTCACCACCGGAAAGGCGGCGCCGTAGGGCGCGCCGGTGGCCGGATTGGTGTGCATCGGCCCGGTCGAGCCGAAACAGGAACCGAGGTTGTTGACGCCGATGACGAAGAAGCGGTCGGTGTCGAGCGGCTTGCCGGGGCCGACCATATTGTTCCACCAGCCGATTTTCTTCGGATCGTCGGCGTACACGCCGGCCACGTGGTGGGAAGCGTTGAGGGCGTGGCAGACCAGCACCGCGTTCGACTTGTCGGCGTTGAGGGTGCCGTAGGTTTCATACACCAGGGTGTAATCGGCCAGCCGGGCGCCGCTCTGCAGCTGCAGCGGTTCGGCGAATTGCATCGCTTGTGGTGAGACTATGCCAATGGATGCCATGTGTACTTCAAAATAAGATAAAAATTAAGGACCGGGATTAAGGACCAGTTCCGCGCGCGGCACGCCGCTCAGGCCACCTGAACTCACACGCGCACGCGGCTCAGACCACCTGCAGCTGCTCGACCGCTTCGGCGATGGCGTTCGGCTCGACGCTGCGCAGGATCTTGCGGGTCAGCGGCGTGATCGTGCCGAGGTCGCAGGCGAGAATCTCCTGCTTGACCGCCAGCAGCTGGGCCGGATGCATCGAGAATTCGCGCAGCCCCATGCCCAGCAGCAGGCGGGTGAGCTTGACGTCGCCGGCCATCTCGCCGCACACGGCGACGTCGATGCCGGCCTTCTTGCCGGCCATGATGGTCATCGCGATCAGCTGCAGCACGGCCGGATGCAAGGGATTGTACAGGTGCGCGACCTCGTAATCGACACGGTCGATGGCCAGCGTGTATTGAATCAGGTCGTTGGTGCCGATCGACAGGAAGTCCATGCGCCGCACGAACATCGGCAGCGCCAGCGCGGCGGCCGGGATCTCGATCATGGCGCCGACTTCGATCGCCTCGTCGTACTTGTGGCCGGCCTCGCGCAGCTGCTGCTTGGCCTGTTCGATCATGGCCAGCGACTGGTCGATCTCGAAGGCGTGCGCCAGCATGGGAATGAGCAGGCGGATCTTGCCGTAGGCCGAGGCACGCAGAATCGCCCGCAATTGGGTCAGGAACAGCTGCGGTTCGGCCAGGCAGTAGCGGATCGCGCGCAGACCGAGCGCCGGGTTGAGGGCGGTGTGCTCGGTCTGGTCGAGCGGCTTGTCGGCGCCGATGTCGAGGGTGCGGATGGTGACCGGACGGCCCTTCATCGCCAGCACCGCCTTGCGGTACTGTTCGAACTGTTCGTCCTCGGTGGGGATGCGGTGGACTTGGCCGGCGCCGCGTCCCATGAACAGGAATTCGGAGCGGAACAGGCCGATGCCGGTGGCGCCCGATTCGAGCGCGCCAGGGCAGTCGTCGGGCAGCTCGATGTTGGCCAGCAGCGTGATCGGGGTGCCGTCGCGGGTGACAGCCGGGGTCTTTTTGAGCTTGAGGAGCTTCTTGCGCGCCTTGAGCAAGCCCACCTGGCGCACGCGGTACTGCTCGAGCACCAGCGCGCTCGGGTTGGCGATGACGACCCCGGCGTCGCCGTCGATGATGACCCAGTCGTCCTGCTCGATCAGCTGTGAGGCCTGCGACATGCCGACCGCCGCCGGGATGTCCAGGCTGCGGGCGACGATGGCGGTGTGCGAGTTCTGGCCGCCGACGTCGGTGACGAAACCGATGAAGGAGCGGTCGCGGAACTGCAGCATGTCGGCCGGCGAGATGTCGTGGGCGACGACGATCATCTGCGGCTGGTAGGCGTCGTTGGTGGCCGAGACCGGCGCCAGCTGGGCGGTCCCCATCAGCACCTTGAGCACGCGCTCGGCGACCTGCTGGATGTCGGCCTTGCGCTCGCGCAGGTACTCGTCCTCGATCTCGTCGAACTGCGCCGACAGCTCGTCGATCTGGGTCACCAGCGCCCATTCGGCGTTGTAGTGGCGCGAGCGGATGATGTCGAGCGGCGCTTCCGAAATCATCGGGTCCGACAGGATCAGGGCGTGCACGTCGATGAAGGCGCCCAGTTCGGTCGGGGCGTCCTTGGGCAGGTCGGTCCACAGGGCTTGCAGGCCGCGGTGGACTTCGGCGATGGCTTCCTGCAGTCGGCTCACCTCGGCTTCGAGCTGCTCCTCGGCCACCAGGTAGTGCTTGACGTCGAGCGCGGCCGGCGTGAGCAGGTGGGCGCGGCCGATCGAGATGCCGCGCGAGACAGGAATGCCGTGAAGCGTGAAAGAGGCCATCGGTGATCCTGTGTGGGTCAGTGCAGGGCTGGCGTTGGCCGGCATTACTCGCCTTCGCCGAACCTGTCGCCGATCAGCGCTTCAAGCGCCGCCACGGCTTGCTGCTCGTCGGCGCCATCGGCTTCGAGGGTCACCTTGGCGCCCTTGCCTGCGGCCAGCATCATCACGCCCATGATCGACTTGGCGTTGATGCGGCGGCCGTTACGGGTGAGCCAGACGTCGCTCTGGAACTTGGCGGCGAGCTGGGTGAATTTGGCGGAGGCGCGCGCATGCAGACCCAGCTTGTTGATGATCTCTAGTTCTTTTTGAATCATTTAATTTCTCTGTCAAACTTCGCCACACTGATCGCGGCGATTGCCTCGACCACCCTGATGTTCGCCCTGCTGGTGTTGCCCGGCTTGATTTGCCCGCCTTTAACCCGCCGCCTCAGTTCGGTCCCAGCCGGATCCGCTTGTCGACCCGCACCGCGCCGCTCTGGGCGCCGGCCAGCGCCATCTCGACCACCACGTCGAGCGTGTCGCGCCGGTAGGTGATGGCGCGCAGCAGCATCGGCAGGCTGATGCCGGCGATCACTTCGACACGCCCCGGATCGGCCAGCGTGTTGCAGCAATTCGATGGCGTGCCGCCCTTGATGTCGGTGATCACCAGCACGCCGGTGCCGTCGTCGAGACGCGCGATGGCCTTCTGGGCCAGGGCGTTGACCTCGGCCAGGTCCTGGTCGGCGGTGACGTCGATCGCCTCGAAGCGCTCGGTCTGGCCGTGGAACACATGCGCCACGGCGGCGATGAACGCCTGGCCGAGCGGCGCATGGGTCATCAATAAAATGCCTACCATATCAGTTGTCCGTGTTCTGTCGGCCGGCCGGTGGGCGGGGCTGGCCCGCGCGGCGCTCGACGGCGTCGATGAACATCGCGGCGACGTCGAATCCGGCCTGGTCGGTAATTTCTTGGAAGCAGGTTGGGCTGGTCACATTTACTTCCGTCAGGAAATCGCCAATAACGTCTAATCCTACCAGCAACAGGCCGCGGGCGGCCAGAGTCGGGCCCAGGGCTTCGGCGATGGCGAGGTCGCGCGCCGACAGCGGCTGGGCCACGCCGCGTCCGCCGGCGGCGAGGTTGCCGCGTACCTCGTTGCCCTGCGGGATGCGGGCCAGCGCGAAGGGCACCGGCTTGCCGTCGATCACGAGAATGCGCTTGTCGCCGGCCACGATGGCGGGAATGAATTTTTGCGCCATGATCGTGCGGCGGCCGTTGTCGGTCAGCGTTTCGATCACCGAGCCGAGGTTCATGCCGTCGGCCTTGATGCGGAAGATGCCGGCGCCGCCCATGCCGTCGAGCGGTTTCAGGATGACGTCGCCATGCCGGGCGTGAAAGGCGGTCAGGCGCGCCGCGTTCGAGGTCACCAGGGTTGGCGAAGTGAATTCGCTGAACTGGGCGATCGACAGCTTTTCGTTGTGGTCGCGAATCGCCGACGGCTTGTTGAACACCCGCGCGCCCTGTTTCTCGGCCAACTCCAGCAGGTATGTGCCGTAGATGTACTCCATGTCGAAGGGCGGGTCCTTGCGCTGGATGACGGCGTCGAAGGCCGACAGGCCGGTCGCTTCGGGCGCGCCGGCGCGGTACCAGTCGTCGGCGTCGCCGGTCAGGCTGATCTGCGACACGCTGGCGGTGACGACGCCGTCGTCGAGCGCCATGTCGCCCTGTTCAAACGCGTAGATCGTGTGGCCGCGCCGCACCGCCTCGCGCATCATGGCGAAGGTGGAATCCTTGTAGGTCTTGAAGCCGGCCAGCGGATCGGCGAGAAAAGCGATTTTCATGGGGTGACCGAAGTAGGAACGATATGCGATTTTAGCGGGAAACGCTCAGTTACGCCGAAACCGGCGGCGTTGGCGGCGGGCGGACGCGAGCGCCCTGCCCCGGCCGCCGCTTGGCATGCCGGCGGCGTGCCTGGCCGATTGGCGCCGGCCCGCGTTAGCCAGGACCGATGTCAGTACACCTCGGGATTCGGGTCGGTGCGCTCAAGTTCGAGCGAAGCGGCCAGCAGGCCCAGGCGGGCGACGACGCCGTAGACGTAGAAACGGTTGGGCGCGGCGGTGCCGGGCTTGGCCTTGAGGTCGGGCACGGCGTGCTGCTGGGCGAAGGCGAGCGGCACGTATTGCGAGCCGGGCGCGTTGAGGTTCTGGTCGACGCCGCGCTCGGCATGCACGCGGTAGAAGCCGCCCACCACGTAGCGGTCGATCATGTAGACCACCGGCTCGGCCACCGCGTCCTTGATGCTCTCGAAAGTCGGCACGCCCTCCTGGATGATGAGGTCGGAGACCGGCATGCCGTCCTTCACCACCGACAGCTTCTCGCGCTGCTGAGGGTTCAGGTCGCGCACCTCGCTGGCGTCCTTGACGGTGAGGATGCCCTTGCCGTAGGTGCCGGCGTCCGGCTTGACGATGACGAACGGTTTTTCCTTGATGCCGTATTCCTTGTACTTCTTGCGGATCTTGGCCAGCAGCGAGGTGACATTGTCGGCCAGGCATTCGGTGCCGGTGTTGCACTCGAAGTCGATTTCGCCGCAGACGGCGTGGAAGGGATTGACCATCCACGGATCGACGTCGATCAGCTTGCCGAACTTCTTGGCCACCTCGTCGTAGGCCTTGAAGTGGTTGCTCTTGCGCCGCAGCGCCCAGCCGGCGTGCACCGGCGGCAGCAGCGACTGCTCGTGGATGTTTTCGAGGATGGCCGGAATACCGGCCGACAGGTCGTTATTGAGCAGGATGGTGCAGGGGTCGAAATCCTTCAAGCCGACGCGGCGCCCGTTGGCCGAGCGCACCAGCGGCTCGACGACCAGCATGTTGCCGTCGGGCAGAGCGAGCGGGGTCGGCTGGGTGACTTCGGGCGAGAGCGAGCCGAGCCGCACGTGCAGGCCGGTCTGGCGGAAGATCTGCATCAGGCGCGCGACGTTTTGCCAGTAGGCCGGATGGCGCTGGTGGATCTCGGGAATGAGCAGCAGGTTGCGGGCGTCCGGACAATACTTGTCGATCGCGGCCATGGCCGCCTGCACCGACAGCGGCAACATTTCGGTGGCAAGATTGTTAAAACCGCCAGGGAACAGGTTGGTGTCGACCGGCGCCAGCTTGTAGCCGGCGTTGCGCAGGTCGACCGAACAATAGAACGGCGGGGTGTGCTCCTGCCACTCCATGCGGAACCAGCGCTCGATGGCCGGAGTGGCTTCGAGGATTTTCTTTTCGAGGTCGAGCAGCGGGCCGGTCAGGGCTGTGACGAGGTGGGGCACCATGGAATAGGTCCTTCAGGCTTCTGTGATGTTTTGGACAACGATGTCACTTTTGTTGACAACTAATGCACGATACATCGGGGCGAAACCGGTATTTTAAAGGCAAGCGGGGGATCGGGACGCAAAAAAGGCGCCTCGAAGGGCGCCTTGGGGAAATGGCCCGCGTTGCCGCGAGCCAGGAGACAACCTGAAGATCAGGAGTGGTAGGCCGATTCGCCATGGCTCGTGATGTCGAGCCCTTCCCGTTCTTCTTCTTCCGGTACGCGCAGGCCGACCACCAGGTCCACCAGCTTGTAGGCGATCACGGAGACCACGGCCGACCACACGATGGTGGTCAGGACGGCGGTGCCCTGGATCATCAGCTGGCTGGAGATCGAGTACGCATCGGCCGACATCTTGTTGGTCGTGTAGTCGAAAATGCCCACGCCGCCGAGGCTTGGCGAAGCGAATACACCGGTCAGCAGAGCGCCGAGGATACCGCCGACGCCGTGCACACCGAACACGTCGAGCGAGTCGTCGGCGCCGATCAGGCGTTTCAGACCGTTCACACCCCACAGGCAGACGATGCCGGCGAGCAGGCCCATGATCAGGGCGCCCATCGGACCGACGAAGCCGCAAGCCGGGGTAATGGCGACCAGGCCGGCCACTGCGCCGGAGGCGCCGCCGAGCATCGATGGCTTGCCCTTGGTGATCCATTCACCGAAGACCCAGGCGACGGTCGCCGCAGCGGTCGCCAGCAAGGTGTTGACGAAAGCCAGCGCAGCGGTATCGCCTGCTTCGAGCGCCGAACCGGCGTTGAAACCGAACCAGCCCACCCACAGCAGCGAAGCGCCGATCATGGTCATCGTCAGCGAGTGCGGCGCCATCGATTCACGGCCGTAACCGACACGCTTGCCGATCATGATCGCGCCCACCAGGCCGGCAACAGCGGCGTTGATGTGGACCACGGTACCGCCGGCGAAGTCGAGCGCGCCCTTCTGGAACAGGAAGCCGGCCTTGGCGGTTTCGGTGGCCAGGGTGGCGGCGTCCTTGATGGCGTCAGGGCCGGTCCAGAACCAGACCATGTGCGCCACTGGCAAGTAACCGAAGGTGAACCACAGCACCACGAACAGCAGCACGGCGGTGAACTTGACGCGTTCGGCGAAGGCGCCGACGATCAGGCCGCAAGTGATGGCGGCGAAGGTGCCCTGGAAGGCCACGTAGATGAACTCGGGAATCACGACACCTTTGCTGAAGGTGGCCGCGGTGGCGAACGTGCCGGCGGCGGGATCGAAGATGCCCTTCAGGAAGGCGCGGCCGAAGCCGCCGAAGAAGGCGTTGCCCTCGGTGAAGGCGATCGAGTAACCGTAGACGCTCCACAGCACGATGATCACGGCGAAGATCATGAAGACCTGCAGCAGGATCGAGAGCATGTTTTTCGAGCGGACCAGGCCGCCGTAGAACAGCGCCAGGCCAGGGATGGTCATCAGGATGACCAGCAGGGTCGCTACAAACATCCAGGCGGTATCGCCCTTGTTGGCGACCGGCGCCGCCGGGGCGGCCGGGGCCGCCGCGGGAGCAGCCACTGCCGCTGCCGGAGCAGTTGCCGGGGCTACAGCCGGGGCCGCTGCCGGAGCGGCGGCGTCGGCGGCCGGGGCCGGCGCCGAAGCCACTGCGGCGGCGGCTGGCGCGTCAGCCGGCTTGGCGGCGTCCTGCGCAAAGGCGGTCGAGGCGCCGCCGATGGCGAACACCATCGCCAGGCCAGCCAACCATTTCGTCAAAGTCTTGTTCATCGAATTCCCCTTAGAGTGCTTCGTTGCCGGTCTCGCCGGTACGGATCCGGACGACCTGCTCGAGGTTGTAGACAAAAATCTTACCGTCACCGATCTTGCCCGTGCGTGCGGCAGTTTCGATCGCCTCGATGGCCTGGTCGACGATCGCGTCGTCGACGGCGGCTTCGATCTTGGTCTTCGGCAGGAAATCGACGACATACTCGGCGCCGCGATAGAGCTCGGTATGGCCTTTTTGACGACCGAAGCCCTTGACTTCGGTCACCGTGATCCCTTGCACGTTGATCGCCGACAGCGCTTCACGCACCTCGTCCAACTTGAAGGGTTTGATAATGGCGGTAATGAGTTTCATACGAACCTCGGAATTAGAAAGTTTTGGAAACGGACAGGACAGCGGCGGTCTTGGCCAGATTCTTGCCGTTCGGGCCAACGTAGGTGTCGTTGTTGGCGCCGATGATGGCGAGCGAGACACTGGCCACGCCGAAGTCCTTGGTCAGGCCAACCTTGTAGTCGGTGTAGGACGCCGAGCTGGTGTGCTTGACGTTCTGGTGGCCGACGTGCAGGTTCAGCACCAGGCCGGTATCGACGTCGAAGTTGGCGCCGAGGTCGAGGTAGCCGCTGTTCTTGCTGTCGGCAAAGCCGAACAGGTTGGTGACAGCGTGCGAATACTTGAGGTAGCCCGGACCGTAGCCGACCTGGCCGTACAGTTCGAAGGTGTTGGCGCTGGTCGACAGGCCGTTCGACGGGTAGAAGTAGTACAGGCCGCCGATGTCGTAGGTGAAGCCAGGGGCGATTTCGCCGCGCTTGCCGCCGTACACATCCCACTCGACGCTGCTGTCGCCGCCGGCGTCCTTGACCCACTTGATGGTCGACAGCCAGGTGCCGGCGTAGAAGCCGGTCGGGTTGTTGACGTAATCGGCGCCGGCCGACACGGCAGGCTTGAGGCGCGACTGCGACACGCCGCGATAGCGGTAGTCGGTCGTCACGGCGGCGTTGAAACTGACTTCGTCATCCGGCTTCTTGTCTTCCGCCTGCGCCAAAGGGGCGCTCATCAGGGTGGAAATGGCCAGCGCCAAGGCTGCGGCACACTTCAAGGTCGTATTCAGTTCTTTCATGGCGGTTCCCTATAAATTGAACGAGTTGTTCAGATGCGGTTTAAAATCTGGTCTTGGCGTCACGCCGCTTCGGTGATAGATCCATTAGCAGATTACGTGCCAGGCTTAAATTTTCGTCATATGGCTTGTTTTCCCGCCAAGCCATCCCACTTTGGTGACGGAATTGCCAGCAATATTGCACGGAATGAAAGCGCCAAAAAGTAGCAGCGCGCTCCCACGCACCACAATTGGGAGTCGGTCGCACCGTTGCGGTGCGATAAACGAAGGACACGACAAGGACTGACCATGGACATGAACAATTTCTTCAACGACTTGCAGGGAAAAATCCACCAGGCGATCGAAAACTCGCCGGCCAAGGACATTGAAAAGAATGTCAAGGCGATGATGGCGCAGGGCTTTTCCAAGCTGGACCTGGTCACCCGCGAGGAATTCGACATCCAGGCCGAGGTGCTGGCCAAGACCCGCGCCAAGCTCGACGCGCTGGAACTGCGCATGACCGAGCTCGAGCAGACCCTGGCGGCCCAGGCGCCGTTGAAATAAGGCTGCACTAATACGGCTGCACTAAAGCGGTGCTTGCGTGCACCAGCTCAGCGGGTCAACAGGGCGTTGTCCCAGCCCTGCGGCTCGGCGCGGACGGCGATGAAGCGTGCGTTGGCTTTTTGAATCGCCGCGATTTCCGCCATCGCGCCGGCGGAAAAACCCGAGCGCTTGACCGGCCGGTCCTGGATCGACAGCGAGCTCAGGTATTGGTCCATGTGCAGGGGTTCGCAGCGCAGAGCGCAAATCCTCTTCCACACATGCGGGTAGGCGCCGAGGATGTGGCCGCCCGCTCCCAACTTCTCGAGCGCGGCCGGCGACAGGCATGGCTCGTCCGGCGCGCCGGCCCGCGCCATCCCTTCCCCGACCGTGACGCCGACCGGTTCCAGCCTGGGCGCGTCGAGCAGCGAAAAGCCGGCCAGCGCGCGCAGGATCTGGTCGCCCGAGGGCAGCTGGTCGCGCTTCCAGCTGTAGCGCTTGATGCCGACGCGCTTGAGCACCTCTTCGTTGGACTCGGCCGGGTCGGCCCCCTCATGTTCGAGTTCGATCACGCATAGCAGGTTGAGCTTGGCGTCGAAGACGGCGAAGTCGACCCGGCGTCCGGCCAGGTAGTTGACCGCCGCCCGGTTTTCGCGCGGGGTGGCGCTGACCGGCACCATCAGCGTGGCGAGATCGATATTCGGAAAAATGTATGTTTTCGGCAGGGCTCGCCGCAGCCGCGCGTAGAAGCGCCTTTCTTCGTCCAAAAACAGCGGCGTGCGCTGAAACGCCGGAATGGCGTCGGTGTGCTTGTGCAATAAGCGTCTCAGCATGCGGATTCGTCTCGAGTTGGTCATCGGGCCGTGCGCGGCCTCTATAGTTGTAATGTGTATTTTTTTATGCTTTTAGGCAAGTAAATTCTGATGCCCGGGGACTACAAGTGTTCGCAGGGCGGGCTGCCGCGCCCGGCAGGGACAAAAAACGACGGTGGCTCGCTCCACCGGGCGCGCCAGGTCAACCTTGACGAGTGATTCTGAACATTCCCTGTGGAAATACGGATATACTCCGAGGAGGCCTCTGAGCATTAAATCAGAGCACTTTTCCTTGCTTCACTAGAAGATATTCCATGGTCCAGATTGCAAAAGGAAGCCGACGCGCCCAGCCCGCCATGGGCTTCACCATGATCGAGTTGGTCGTCGTGATTGTCATCGTCGGCATCCTGGCGGCGGTCGCTTTGCCGAAATTGATGAATCTCGGCGCGTCGGCGCGCATCGCCTCGATCCAGAGCCTGGCGGGATCGATCAAAAGTTCGCTGGGCCTGGTCAAGTCGCTGACCACCGTGCGCGGTGTTGGCGCGCCCGGCACCCAGGCCAACATTACCTGGGTCACCGCCAGCGGCGGTATCCAGTTGCGGGTGTGGAGCGGTTATCCGGACCGCTGGTGCGACGGGGTCGCGGCGACCCAGCAAGGCTTCGTGGTGCCGGCCGCCGGTTGCTACCTGTCGACAGCGGGCGTCGTGAGCAACGGCTACACATTTTACGGCTTCGGAAATAACACGATTCCCGGTGGCGATGCCGGATGGCGCATTGAAAGCGCACCGACGCCGGCGCAATGCTCGGTGCAGTACACCTACAACGGCACCGGTGTGCCGAACGTGCAGACCAATACCAGCGGGTGCTAGGCGCCGCAGTCGAGACAGGCGCTGCGCGATTCGCCCATCCCACTATCTGCTGGCATCGCAGCCGCAAGCCAAGGCCGGCAACACCCAGCGTCGCGGTGCGCATCCAGCGCGAACACGTCCTTGAAGCGCCACGCCGAACCTAGTCCGGAAAGCGATAAAGTGCGCTCAAGACACCGACATCAACGAGAACGCACGCGGGCCCATGCGAGCAAATGGACAAGAACGACGCATCGCTTCGCCTGCGCCCTTCTCTCCGCCATCCTGACATTCGCCGGCCCGGCCATCGCGGGACCTGCCGCCGGCGGGCGGGCGCCTTGCGAGTCTGATAGCTACCACGATGAGGTTGATTCCTCCATTGACCGCTTGAACCCGGGCACAGCGCTGCTGGGCTTCACCGCATAT
Source organism: Massilia sp. (assembly GCA_039927975.1). GTDB lineage: Bacteria > Pseudomonadota > Gammaproteobacteria > Burkholderiales > Burkholderiaceae_D > JBDSTZ01. Next base: position 11,727 of record JBDSTZ010000573.1, read on the forward strand.
CCCTCGTTCGAGCAGGAATGGGGAGCGCGGGTGCTGGAAAGGTCGAATCACGCTTTCGTGCTTCGGGTGGTCGAATTCAAGCATTCAATATGGGCCAGCGCTTACCAGGAGAAACCAAAAGGGACGTTTAAGCGCAATCCGGCAAAGGCCGATCGCACACACGCGATCAACGAGATTCCCATTTCCCCCGAGCTGCTTGGGCGGCTGCGCCGGCTGGTCGATCAGGAGGTCGGCGCGGCATCGGAATCGAACCGCCAATTCGGACTCGACGGGACGAGCTACCGGTTTATTTCGACGGGACGCCATTGCGCAAGCGCGTGGTCGCCCGATGCGGACATGCGAGCGGGACGGCTAGTGGCCATCTTTGATTCACTGCGCGCGCTCGCGCATACACCGACATCGCTTCTGCGTAGTTTTCGCGAGGCCTCAATCATGCAGAACTTGGACGCGCTGCTGCCCGCGAAGTAACGCGCAGACAAGGCATACAGCATCCTCAGCGAGCAACTGCAGCGCGGTCAGCAACTGCAGCGGTTTCAGTTCCGACATTTGGACACGTGCTCTGCGTTAGCCTTCATCACATCGTCGAACGGTTCGCACGACGACTCGCTTTCGAAGGCTCCCCCCATTTCCTGACAGCACACGCGGGCCGCCGCAAGCGCCGCATCTCCCGCACGTTTGGTTACCGTCAATGGCAAACGATGGACAGCGCCTAACATCGCCCGATCACCATTCGCCGTCATCGAAAACCCCATGAGCCTTGCCGTCCTACGCAGCCGCGCGCTGGCCGGCATGGAAGCCCTCGCCGTCAACGTCGAAGTGCACCTGGCCAAGGGCCTGCCCAGCTTCACTATAGTGGGGCTATAATGACACCACCAAATCGGAGGTGTTATGCTCGAAGAAACAACGCAAATCCTGAAAGACCGGCCGCTGGCTTATTCGTACGTCAGGTTCAGCACCGAGCGTCAGCGCCTCGGTGATAGCCTCCGCCGCCAAGTTGAACTGGCCGAGGCGTATTGCCTAAAAGCCAATCTGAACTTGCAGGCGGTCAGCTATCAAGATTTGGGGGTTTCGGCCTTCAAGCGGAAAAACATCGAAAAGGGTGCGCTGGCCGCGTTCATCCTGGCTGTTGAGAACGGGGCGGTGCCGCGCGGCAGCTTTTTGATTATTGAGCAGTTCGACCGCTTGAGCCGCGCCGACATTGACGTCGCGCTCATGCTACTGCTCAAGCTTGTCAATTACGGAATCTCGGTCGTCACCGTCAACGACGAAATGGTCTGGGACAAAGCGGCCTGTGGGAACTTGGTGAAGCTCATCCTCGCTATTATGCAGATGGGGCAGGCCAACGGCGAGAGCGTCAAAAAAGCCGAACGCCTGGAGACGGCGTGGGACCAGAAGAAACTACGGGCTTTAAAAAGCGGTGAGATTTTGACGCGAGAATGCCCTCGCTGGTTAAGCGTCAACGCCGACAAATCCGCCTTTATCGTGCTAGAAGACCGGGTGGAATCGATACGCAAGGCTTTCGCGATGCGAAACTCTGGATTCGGTATCGTAGCGATAGTTCGCCGCGCGAATCAAGAAGCCTGGCCGGCGCCAGGGAAAGGGTCGACATGGCACACGTCGCTGGTCGGCCGGCTATTCGCGAACAGGTCGCTGCTGGGGGAGTACCACCCCAAGAAAAACGCTGAGGCGGTTAGGAAAGCGGCAGAAAAGGCCGGGCTTCCCGGCCCCAAGGCAGACCCGGACACCGGTGAGTTCGACGCTAACCGCATTGCCTACGGTGAGCCGGTGATGGGCTATTACCCCGCAGTTCTTGATGAATCCGTGTTCCTCGGCGCCATGGCGAAACAGGAGCGAACCGGACGTTTCCCCGGGAGGCGTGACGTGAATTATCGAAATTTTCTGCAGGGGCTCCTGCAGTGTACATGCGGCAAATCGTTTGTTCGTAAGAACAAAACCAGCGTGAAACAGGTGGGCTACGCGCGGTATTACTGCACCGGGCGGCACCGGGGACTGTCGGACTGTCCGTCGGTCAGCGCCAGCGAAATTGAAGCCGCAGTCATCAGCGCTGTCGTTAATATCGTTCCTCAGTTTTTTGACGGCGCCGACCGGATGGAGCGGCTGAAGGAGCAGGCCGATTTGCTGCGGCTCGACCTCGCTGCCGCGAACGACAAACGCAATCGGTTCGCCGATGCAGTCGGTATGCCCGGCGCCCCCACTAAAGTGCTGTTGCCGCGACTGAACGAGGCCCAGGCTGAGGTGGAGGCTATTGAGCAGCGCCTGTCAGCCACACGCGCGGAGGCGGCCGACCTAGGCGGTGACAGCGACCAGATTTTCGAGAACATTGCCAAGGCTATCAATAATCCAGAATCCATCGATGCGAGGGCACAGTTGCGCGAAGACCTGGGGCGTGTACTTAATAAATGCATAATTGACGCTAGAGCAAACATCGTGCACATACATATTCGCGGGGATGACGTGCCTGTCAGCGTTCCCCTGAACGTTAGTGCGGTTTTACCTGGCATTGAAATGACCCTGATGGGCCAGGATGAGCATGAGAAAGTGTTTGGAGTCGACGCTACGCAGCCCGGGCAGTAGCAAGAAAGCCGCAAGCCAATATTGGCCAACAGACTTTCAACCGCGATTGACCATATGGTGCGCCGCCGGGGCTGTGTTTGGCTACGCGCTTCTTATGCGCCGACCTGCATGTCACCAGCATCATCTGTGGGCTTGCGACCCGCCAGGCGCGCCATGGCCTCGTCGAGTTCAGCCTGCTGCACGCTCGACAGCTTCTTGATGAATTTTTGGAAGTCCGCATCAGTGCGCAGAACATACAGCAGCATGTTCTCCACCAGCTCTCCGGCGCTTGCCTCCTCTTTGTACTGGTCACGGTAAAACAGGTCATACTGTTTCAACAACTTGTGCGTGGACGTCCTCAACGAGTAGCTGACGCGAATAGCTGGGTCAACGACAGTGAATTTTGGAATCAGTGCGATGGTGAAATCTCCGAGTGGTTGTTGTAATTGTTGTGCTTGTAGTTGAGGGAGGTTAGTGCGCAGGCTGTACTACGCGGCGCTTCTGCGCGAGGACATCCTTGATAGCGGCCAGCCATTCAGCAGGGGTGATGTCCCAGGCGCGGCAGTCGTCAGCGCAGCTGTAATTCGCCGTGCCGTCCGCCAGCGCGCTGGCGAGGCCCGCAATGCTGTTAGTGTCGATACAGGCGCTCTTGAATGCGTCAGCGTTGGTCGTATAGGTCATGGGCAATCTCCGGTTGTTGGGGAGCTCCAGTATTTGCTGCATACTATGTGTAGCGAGTGTGTTTCGGAAGAGCGTTCTATAACTAACGTGCCGTGCAAAAAGATGCGTGACCACTGTTCGAGGTTGGCCAGGGATGCGCGGGTGGGAGCCGACCAGCGCCAGCACATCATCTGCACAAACAACTGTACGTTAACCCAGTATGCGCATACTTTTTATGCTATACTTTTTTTCAACAGGCGCCCTTCGGAACGCAGCGTAGAGGTATTACCTAAAGAGGGAATTCATTTAGGACACCCCCTCGCACTCGCGTCGCTCGCCCCCCCCGCCCAGCACTCTCGCACAGCATGCTTCGCGTGGCTGCATTCCGTGTGCTCGCTGCGCTCGCACCTCGCCAACGCAGCGCCTCCCCACTTTCGGCCGGGCGCCACAGCTCACATGCTGGCTGGGCATTCTGGCACTACAAACACGCCACCCGACCTGCGGCCGGGCGCCAGGTTCTCCGCATGCTCGCCAACCCCATGCAACAGCCGCGTGCCGCCTCCGCGTGCCGACGTCCACCGCGACTGTGCGCCGCTCCGCCCGGCCTTCATGGGCCGTTCTGCACTACTCCGTGAACACGGTGACGCACAGCATCTGTGCACGCCGCCACACTAACACGTGAACCGCAAACGCTCAACGAACTGCCCTGGCCAACGCTTTTCGGAGTTGCCGTTTTTGAAAACAGGGGGGGGCAAAGCGGCGTCGGGACACGAAGCCCGTTTAGGGCGCAGAGCTACATAGGCGGGGGCTGGTAAGGTGAGTAGCCAGGGAGCCGCGCAGGCGGCGAGCGAAGCGCTGCTGGACGTCGACGCCCGGGAGCGCGCAGGCGCGACGGGGACACGTGCCAAGGGGTTGTGCTCGGAAGCGAAGAACGGCGCTACCGCGCGCCGGCGCAGCGCAGCCAAACAGCAGGGGTGGGCGGCCGCAGGTCGTGCACCTGTTCGTGGGTGAGGGTGCTGGGGTCGCTCTTGACGTGCTGCCAGTAGTCACGGGCGACGGGGGCCGGGGGCCGCGCAAGCGGCACTCTGCGCACGGCGTACGTGGCGAGGTCAAACAGCATGGTGTGCGGCCGCAGGTCGTGCGCCGTGCGGGGCGGGGGTCTACCCCGTGAGCGTGCTGAAAAGGGGGCGGCGCCGCGACAGCGGTGCTGCGTCCGTGCGAGTATGCAGCGAGCCCGAAGGGCGAGCGGAGGGGGATTCGGTTCGCCCAGTTGACAAACCTCGAACATGATGTGAATTCGGGTGAAGGGGGGCTCACCATGGGTAGATTAATCCGCAATTTTCTGAAGGAGGAGGCGCACACCTCGAAAGTGCTCATTGAGGGTTGCGTCGCCCTTATGTTTGTCGGACTCATAGTCGCGGTCTGCGCAATTTTATTCATGAGGTAGTCGCGGGAGGCAGGGGTAGAAAAAGCCCGCACAGGATGGGCTCGGTGTGTTGCTGGAGCTTACTTCGTGCGCGGCTTCGATGCCGCTTTCGCAGCCATCAATGATTCAACGACGGTGGCGAAATAAACCAGTTCAGCGGCAAGCCGGCGTGCAGCCTCCGGCTCCGTCGGGAAGTACGCTTTGCGGCCCTGCACGCTGCATTCGAGATACGCGCGCGCGTCTCTCGACGCGCACACCAGCACGGTGTCGATGATGATAGTTGGTTCGGCTTGCGGGGTTTGTTTCGGGCTGATGGGAGTGTCTCCTGTTGTAGTTGTTATTGAGCGTGGGTTGCTTACTCTTGCGCTGCTGCCTTACGCTGGTTAATCACTTCATCCAGGTGCAGGCGCACTGCCATGCTGCGCGACAAGCCTGGTTTGGTTTCTACCTCACGCATCGCGATGTTGAACTGTTCGCGAAACTGTGCGGTGCCACCCAAGTCAGCGGTGAAGCGCGCCTTCTCGGATTCAGGCATTGAGGCGGTGGTGCGACGGCCGGAGGCAGTCCGTGCGGTCAGGCGGTCAGCTGGTGGTGCGATGCGAGTGGTGGTCATGTTCGTGTGCTCCGTTATGTGTTGGGTTGTGTGTGCGGGGCTGTATTTGCGGGTGCTCACAGTGGCTGCATACTACGTATAGCAACCCCTCCGATTTTTGACGTCCTGGCATAACAATATTTGCACCGTGGTCGCGTATTACCCCCGCCTTTTCAGGGCAGGCAATTCCTGGCCAACAGTCGTTGGTTCAACAGCGTTTTCCAAGAAAATCTGGGTGAGGGGCTACGTCGCCCCCCTTCGTTGCGGCGTGCCGAAGGGAACGACTAAGGGGGGCGGCGGCAGAAAAGGCTTACTGCAATCGTATGGCAGCAAACATAAATTGTATTCAGTGCCTATAGGTAGTACGACTAGCCGTAAGTGCAAGCGTATGGCAGCAACCTGCCGCAACTAAAAACAACAAAAACGGAGCCCTTCATGACTACTGAAAACACGTCCGTGGCAGTCGCCACGCGCATCGACAACCGTCTGACCCAGGCAAAAAATGAGGAGGTGGTGCTGCGCGCGCTGCACAAATTTGGCTTCCTGCTCGGCCGCCAGGTTGCGGCTCTGGGGTGGCCCCGCAGCAGAACGCCGCGCCAGGCACAGCGCACCCTTGACAACCTGCGCACTGGCCGCCTGGTGCTGCGTCAATACACCCCGACCGGCGGCGCTGTCTACTGCCTGACCGTTGCCGGCGCGACGCACGTGCGCGGCGCCTACGGCCTCGATGCGGAGCCCGGTACCAACTTGCTGAAGCGCTTGTTCCACCACCACGAACACCGCACCATCGCGAACGACGTGTGCATCTGGTGGCAGCTGAAAGGCCTGGGCGGCTTCAACACCGAGCACGAAATTGCCAACGGCAAGGCGGTGGTCTCGAAAGTGCCGGCCCTGCTGGGCGAGGTCAAGGGCAAAGTTCCGGACGCGCTTTTGATGCTGCCACCGGACGTTGAAGGCGGAGCAACCCGTGTTTTCTGGGTAGAAGCGGAGAGCAAACGGAAAAAATCGCCCGAGATGAGGCACATGATTTCGATGCTGGCGCATATGCTGGCGGGGTACGGCCGGAACAAATTCGAACTGGATTTGAGGGGCAACGAGGTTCACTACGCGCTCATCGCGTGCCCGGATACGCTGCACGAAAAGCAGGTCGCCCGGGCGGTTTTGGCAGTGGCGGCTACCGCACAATACAGCGTGCCCGCCCTGCTGCAGCGAATCTGCCTCTGGCGCCCGCCAGGCGAGATGCTGCGGCTGGACGACTGGCTGCTCGAGAATCCGGATGTGCGCGACGAGTTCAAGGACAACCGGATTCTAGCGCCACACCTCAAGCCGATGCCCCTGGCGGCCGTAGCTCCATAAGGAAAAAGCCCCGCAAGGGGCATTTTTTGGTACAGTTTCAGCGTTGAAACTCCACCAGACATGCGGTTTCAACGTTGAAACTCCGCACCCTTTCAACTGAAAGTGCAGATACTCACGAAAAGTGGGCCACCGGCCAGCCCATTCTAGCCCAGGTCCTCACTGATTTTTCCCGCGATGGCCCAGTCTAGATGATTGGCCGACCACTCTCCCTTGCCGTTCACCAGCGGCACCATGTCGAACGCTTCGGCAGCCGCCCTCTCCCCCTCCTTCAGCATCGTGTTGTGCTTCGACTACCCTGCCCTGGCGTTAGTGCCCCTCGCGCCCGGCTTGGTGCAACCTTGCGCGTACAGGACGTCTTCCTCGGCACCCGAGCGGTAGGTGCAGGTAATCAGAATATCGAGCCCAGCGGCTGAACTGTTCGGCTCTATAGCCTGTCGCTCCAGGCTGCCGACAACCCGGCTGTTGCGCGTCCGCGCACGCACAGAAACCGACAGCTGGTCGTCGAACGCCTGCGCCACCACGCCTCCCGCCTTGTAGACGGTGGTCTTCAAGGGCGAAGGGTCAATGACATAATCGCACCACAAAGCTGCTGTGCGCCTGCGCGTATCCCAGAGGGCTCGTGTGACACCGGAAAATACGGCGCGGGTATTCGATAGTGAGGGCATGCCATAAACGTCGAGGCCAGTGAATCCGGACTGTCTGCATGTGGATGCGGCGGCTCACCGGCGCTCCGTCCGCAGGGGCGGCGTCAAAGAGGACGGAGTGGGTAGTGCGCGCAGATTTTCATACCGCGTGAAGGAGGCCGTCTTCGCGCGCTGCGTGACCGGGCCTACTGGCTCAAGGCGGTTGGCCAAGATGCCCAGTGGGAAAGCCAGCATACTGAATTCGCGCCCCGAACCTTCCTGGCCAACGGCGCGCGGCAGCGCACATAGGCTCAAAGTCACCCGCCACTTTCTTCAAGAACACTGGTCTTTCACCCTCGTGCGCGCGTAGGAGTATTTCGAAGAAATACGAATAGAGGGGTTTTAGAGTCTATAAGTTATAAGCTAGTGATTTTTGACGCCCAAAAACCGTGGTTTTTGTTCACTTTTCTCGATTCGAGCTGCAAGCGTAAGGCAGCACGACGGCAGCACGGCGGCAGATAGCTGGCGAAAAAATTGCTAGATGAATATCGGCTGCAAGCGTACGGCAGCAAAAACGCGGCGCAAGCATTAATGGAACCCCGCTCAAAAAATAGGCACTGCAAGCGATTGGCAGTTGTGTGAACACCGGCACCACTGACGCCGAAAGCCCCCGAAGGGGCAAGTTGCAAGCGAGTGGCATAGACTTACGCGGCGTCAGAGTCGACCTCGGTCATCGAGATTTTGACTGGGCGTGCGGTACGTGTGACTACGAAACACTCGGTCGCGCAGGCCTTGCGCTCGGCGTCAGCTGGCTTACGAAATTCGTGCCCCAGGATTAGACCCTGGCGCAGCATCTCTGCGTGCGCTTCCTCTAGTGCGGCGCGCACGTGGCGGGCAGTTTTTGACTTGATGCCGAGGTATTCGGTAAGTTCGGCCTGAGTCTGCGGCTGGCAGTTGTAATGGCTGTTATAGAGTAAGAACAGGCGACGCGAGAGGCCATTGGCCGGCAGCGCGTAATAGGCTTCACGGTCGTACCAGGTGTGCAATTTGTCGCCAAATAGCGCGCGCAATTCGCGGCTCACACGGAACGTTACGATGTCGGTGCTGGCAGTGAACTGCTCCAGCAATTTCACCGTGAATACCAAGAAATTCTTCTTGTCCGCATCGCGCACGGCTGGGTTGTTAGGCAGACACTGTTTAATCATCGCAATAGCAGCCGGGTCCCTGGTGGAGATAGTTAGCGACGCGTTCGAAAGGCGCAGGCCGGCGCTGCGCACGCGCTGGCGTGGGTTCGTGCCGTCAACACCTCGTCCAGGCATCAAGTTCAGCAGGTCAAGCAGGCGCATGCTGACGTCCTCGCCCAGGGGCGTGCTGACAGCCTCAGCAAGTAGCGTCGTCCATACCTCTTCGTCCGACGTCCACAATTCATCGCCGGTGTAACTGAACGTAGTTTGGCCCGCGCGCACGCCAGAGAAATGCTGAATAACGCGCGGCGCCGCGCTAGTGAATGTTTTACGCGAGCCACGCGGGCCGTCGGCGCCGAACAGGCGGCTGCGGGCAAACACGGTTGGCACCATGAACTGCCCCAAGTTCAAGGCCGGCAGGTATAGGGCCACAGACTTTTCCGAGTTGCGCCGGCCGGTCGCGTCCCCTCTCGCGCCGAGCAGGTCGGCTGACATTGGTGCTGTGAAACATTGTTTGTTAGCAGCGATTTCACGAGTCAGTTCTTTGGGTGAAGCGACCGAGGTAAGAGATGGCACGGTAAGGCGGGCGGCGCCTTTGGTCGCAATAGCAGCGAGTTTGGTCAGCCAGGTTTTATCATCGAACACCACGAAGCAGCCCGGACGCGAAAAATCCCGGTCTGTGCGGTAATCGATGGCGGCAGCCATTTCCGTCAGTCGGGTGGAGAACAGGCTGGCCAAGTACGGCTCACGTTCGCACAGGGAAGTGAACAACGCTTCCGAGTACCCCCAAACAAAATCCATGTCTTCAAAATCCAGCCAGAATTCAATTGTTGTGTATGGCAATAGGCCCATTTTGTCGGGGTCGATTTTGTATCGTTTGGCTGGCATCATTTACTCGCTAGAGTTCGTTTACGTGCAACGTCTAGCGACAAGGTGAATATTTTGTATGCCGTTTTTGAGAAATAAGTAAAAATAAGTTTAAGTGGCGCAATATACGCGGAATCCGCTAGGAAGGCTTCGCCTTAGGGGTTGAACTCCGCCGAAAGGGATTTCGTCGACCCGGCACGCAAGGGACAGCGCCTGCTTCGCCGGAGTCACCCGCAGCGTTTTGAATCGCCCGAGTAACTTTACGCTTACCCCTCGGATGCTCCGCTGCTGGCGCGCTCGGCCACTCTTCCTCTTATGCGGTATGGGCGCGTGCAGGCCTGACGAGCTGCCTGTGGACATCGAAGTGAGAGGCAGACCTCTGAACTTGCTGATGCATAAGGCGTCTCGTCCATAAAAAAGCGCCGCCGAACCGAACCTGGTTGGCAGCGCTTTCGTGAGTAATAGCTTCTGATACCTGGACTGCGAACTCAACGGCTCACTGCATTTTCCCGACGTCTTCCTTGTTCAGTCATTAATGCCAAATCGCCGGCGGTGGTCCCCCATCAGCGCCCGCAGTTCACGGATGCTCAGCCCGGTGACGTCGTGCATGCGAACCAGAACCGTAGCACTGACCTGTAGCGCTTTGTTCCGCAACTTGCTAATCATTGGCGGCGATAAGTACAGCGCCCGCGATAGAGCAGCATCATTTTTGAGTTCCAAATGCGCAATAAGAGCGTCGAGTAAGTTGCTCGGCTCCGCCTCAATGCAATGTGAAGGAGTCAGTACTTTGTGCTCGCAAACTACCTGTGATTGGCCTGAACGGCGAGATTGAAGATGGCTCATTAATATGTCCTTAGGTTAAGGCTCCACCGATGCGTGGGCTTAAACCGTATAGGTACAAATATTCAAAACAGCTCAAAGATTCGAACAAATATGGCAGGGCATCAACAGCTCTCGCCGTAAATCAAAGTTCTACCAGCGTCGATTAATATAGCATTAATTGTCATTGAAATAATATTTCACATGCCGGATAATGAGAGGGTTGGAGGTGCTATTGGCCACCGTATGAGTTTCCAGGAGGTAGCAGTGACGCAACCCGGCGCCGCCAGTTCGGTCGCGGGCTTCCAACCCTAGCTCGCGCTGGTTGCATACCACCGTAAATTCTATATACCTGACGGCACACCCCCTGACCTCTTCTCCCGCTGGTACCGTCGGCGACATTGCTTGACTAAGGAGCGCAAGTGGACGATTTCCAAGTACCTAACGATTTCCCGCGCCCGCAGCACTTGGGAGCGGTGCCTGGGGCTCAACAAAAATTCCTGGCGGTCGAATACCAAGGCCGCTACTACAGCCACGGTTGCACGCCACCCGAACTCTTTGAGCGCTGGCAGCACTGCATGCATTACGTGCCCCAATTCGTAACGAGCTGTATTGAAACCAAAAGGGGGAAGCGAAAGGACGTGCCGGAGGCCGACATACTCGACCAGTACCTGGTGCGCCTTATCGAGGCGAAATGGGTTAGTGACGAAGAAGCCAGGTGGGTGATTCGCGAGACCGCAAGGCAGCTCGGCTGGCATGACGGCGCTGCGAGGCATTGTAAATGAGCATCGGTTTAACATCACCGGCGTCGACATGCTGGACGCGTGGCCGGCCGTGATGGCGGTGGCTGCCGCTGTGGGCTTGGATGCGCAGGTGGTTAGGCGCGACGGAAAGAAAAAAAGGCACCAAAACCTAAGTCTTGGTGCCTTCAATACTCTTTTTGACCAGCCGCTTCACCGAGGGTGTAAATAATTTTGTGTAAACGGTCATTTGGCAGGACACTGCCGCCATCAAGGAGAAAAAATGACCGTTGTAAAGCGTAACAAGCGTGCCAAGCCCGATC
>JBDSTZ010000574.1:0-8424 GCA_039927975.1 Massilia sp.
GCACGGCCGTCGTAGTTGCGCTGCGGATGGCCGGCCGGCGCCCGCATGCTCGCGGTGTTGACCACGCCGTCGTTGGCGAACCAGCTGGCGTCGACCAGCACCCGTTCGGGCGAGGTCTGGGTGTAGGAGCCCATGCCGCGCTGCAGGCGCAGCGGCGCGATCCATTCGCCGGCGGTGGGCTTGAAGAAAAACATCATGTCCGCGCGCGGATATTGAAACGCCTTGTTCTGCAGCGGCGCGACCAGCCGGTCGGTCTCGTTGCAGCAGGCATTGCCCGCTTCGGTGGCGCGGGTGGCGATCGAAAAATAGTAGACCCGGGGCGAGGTGCGGGCCCAGGCGTTGAACACGCGTGCGCCGTCCGGCGCCAGTTCGAGCTGGGCGCTGTCGTATTCCGACAACAGTTCGTCGGTGAGCGGACCGCCGCCCCACAAGCCGGCCGGCGTGCGCGCCAGTTGCGCCACCTGCGCGGTCCAGCTTGCCACCAGCGGCGGGAAGTCGAGCACGGCGTCGCGCAGCGTGGTGCCATTGTTCGGCGAGGAGATCGTCGTCGCGCTCAGCACCCAGCCGTTCTTGCCGCCCGTGAAAAGCTCGCCGCCACCCTCGTCGCCGTCGGGCGAACCGTGTTCGAGCAGCTCGATGAGGGCGCGGATGGTGGTGCCGCCCTGGCTGTGGCCCACCAAATGGACCGGATGGCCGCCATCCCATTGCGGATAGAAGGCCAGTGGATAGTGTTCGGGATTATGGGCCGCGTCGGCCGCCCAGCACTTGCCGGCCGGCTTTTGCACGTTGTTGCGATGCGCGTGCTTGCTGCTGTGCACGCGGCCGTAATCGACGCAGCCGCCCTTGATCTGGTAGTACAGCTCGACCGCGCGGTCCCAGTTCGAGCCGATCGGCGCCACCGTCGCGGCCAGCACCTGGTGGGCGCCGCCGGCGCGCAGATGGTCGACGATATCGTTGAAGCCGCCCCAGTACAGGAAGCCGCTGTCCTTGTACTGGTCGGGGCCGAAGCCGAGAAAGCCGGACACCAATACCAGCGGCGCGTTGTTGGCGGCGGCCGCCGGACCGCCCGGCGCGAGCGCGCCCAGCGACAGCAGCGCGGTCAGGAAAACTGCGGGGAAGCGCGACATGGGACCTCTCCAATGATGAAATCAATCATCATTGTCGGGCCTGCCTCCGGCGCCAGGCTTGCGCTAGGTGAAGCGCGGGCTGTTCTGCCGGTCTTTCAGTTGCTCGCTGTGGACGTGCTGCCGACGGCGGTGTCGGGCCCCGCGGTGAGACCGCGTTCGGCGGGGGTCCAGACCACATTGTCGTCCACCGAATACAGGCGGCAAGCCTGGCCGCTTTTCTGCGCGCAGGTTTCGAGCGCGCGCGCGTCAGGGTCTTCGCCTTCCTCGGCCCAGCACCAGGCGCCGTTTGGCGCCACGGCGAACGCGCGCGGTGTCATTTTGGCCAGATATTCGCGATACGCGCTGCGCCCGTGCTCGCCCAGAAAGGGCACCGCCGCCACATCGTCGATCTTGGCGAAATCGCTCTTGGGCAAGGTCGGCGCCGACGTCACTGGATACAGTACCTTGGTCGGCATGCCTAGCCGTTCGAGAAACTGTTCGGTCTCGCGCCACCACAGTTTTTCACCGTCGCGGCTGGCCAGCATGCCATGCGAATCGCGCTTGAAGGCGGGCAGGGTGACCAGGCGGCCGTCGCCGCCGGCGCGCACGAAGGCGTCGTGCATGCGGTTGACCAGCTCGGGCGCGAACAGCGAATCGTTGGCGCCGTACATCCACAGGGTGGGGATCTTGTTGTTGGCGCCATAGTCGCCGAAGGCGTGCACCAGCTGGCTGCGCCAGTCGCAGTGGTTGGCGTCGTCGCGCAGGCCGCCGGCGAAATTGAGCAGGCCGCGCACGCCCGGCACCGCCTGGGTGCCCAGCGCCACCGTCGCCATGCCGCCGTAGGATTGGCCGGCGACGATGATGTGCTCGCCGTCGATCCAGTCCTGCTCGCGCGCAAAGCGCACCGCGTCGAGGATGTCGTTGGCCTGGGCGTAGCCGTTCGAGGTCATGTCGCAGCCGTAGTCGCGGTAGCGCCCGGTCGAGTTGGCGAAGCCCTGGCGCATCGGCACCATCACCGCGTAGCCGCGCTTGACGAAAGTGGTCGCCATGAAGATGAAGCGGTCGCGCGTTTGCTGGCTCGGCGCCACCGCGTCCTTGCCGTGATTGATGATCAGCAGGGGGAAGGGGCCGTTGCCGTTCGGCTTGAAGAGCGTCGTTTCCATCATCGCGCGCCCGGTTTGACCGGCAGGGATCAGGATGACGCGTTCGTTGAGGCGGTAATCGAGCTGCAGTTCTTGCTCAACTGCCAACGCCGGCAGCAGGCAGAGGCACACCACGAGGGCGGATGCGATTTGGCGAACGGAAGGGAGGTCGCGAAACATAGCCAGGTAAGGATGCCGGAGAGTCAGATTTCCAAGTGGAATGATTCGATTCTAAGGACGCATGAATGGCAGAGCAATACCGGAATGCTAATTCTGAGGAGAAAAAATACGTGCGTGAACACAATGTCTATGCGAATCAAATTGAACAGGGTTAAGATCGCGCCTCGCCGCGCGGCGGCCCGCCGTTGTTGGGTGTTGTCAATATTTTGTATTGGCGAAATCGACAGAAACTCCGGTTTTCGCCAGCGCAACTGCTATTCTGAAAGCTCTGCAATTGTGCGGCTTGGAACTATTATGAAAAAATTTAATATCGGCACACGGCTGACCCTGGGTTTCGGCGCCGTGCTGGCCCTGCTGGTCGCCCTGAGCGCCATCGGCCTGTGGCGCATGCACAGCGCCAGCGCCATGCTGAACCAGCTGATCGACGAGAAAGTGCGCAACGAGCGCCTCATCAATTCATGGCAGAACGTGGTGGAAGTGAACGCCGCGCGCACCACCGCCGCCTGGCTGGCGGCCAACCCGGCCGAGCAGCAGGCGGTCGAGGCGGTGATGAAAAAATCCTCGGCCTCGGCCACCGAAGTGCAGAACACGCTGGGCAAGGTGCTGCAACAGCCCGAGGCCAAGGCCTTGCTGGCCAAGGTGATGGAAACGCGCGTCGTCTACACCGCCGCGCGCGCCCAGGTGTTCAAGGAAAAAGACGCCGGCCATCTCGACATCGCCACTGAAATTTTCAGCAAGGACATGGTCGGCAAGCGCGAACGCTATCTCGACGCCCTCGACAAGCTCGCCGTGCACGAGCGCAAGCAGCTCGACGACTCCGGCGCCGCCATCAACGCCGAGTACGAAAGCGGCCGCACGATGCTGGTCGTCCTCGGCTTGCTGGCCATTTGCCTCGGCGTCCTGTTTGCCTACCGCATCACGCGGTCGATCACCGTGCCGCTGCAGGACGCGGTGCGCGTTGCGCGGCGCGTCGCCACCGGCGACCTGACCAGCGACATCACGGCCGAGGGCGAGGACGAGACCGCCCAGCTGATGAGCGCGCTCAAGGACATGAACAACAGCCTGGTCGGCCTGGTCGGCAACGTGCGCGACGGCACCGACATGATTGGCACCGCCTCGCGCGAAATCGCCAGCGGCAATCTCGACCTGTCCTCGCGCACCGAGGCGCAAGCCAGTTCGCTCGAGGAGACCGCCGCCGCCATGGAAGAGCTGACCTCGGCCGTCAACTTCAATGCCGACCACGCGATCGAGGCCAACCAGCTCGCCATCGACGCCTCCAGCGTGGCCGCCAAGGGCGGCGCCGTGGTGGCCGACGTGGTCGCCACGATGGGCTCGATCAACGATTCCTCGCGCAAGATTGTCGACATCATCTCGGTCATCGACGGCATCGCCTTCCAGACCAACATCCTGGCGCTCAATGCGGCGGTGGAGGCGGCGCGCGCAGGCGAGCAGGGCCGTGGCTTTGCCGTGGTCGCGGCCGAAGTGCGCAACCTGGCGCAGCGCTCGGCCGGCGCCGCCAAGGAAATCAAGACCCTGATCGGCGATTCGGTCGCCAAGGTCGACACCGGTTCGCGGCTGGTCGAGGAAGCCGGCAAGACCATGCAGGAAGTAGTGCGCAGCATTGAGCGCGTGACCTTGATCATGGGCGACATCACCAGCGCCAGCGCCGAGCAGCGCGACGGCATTGGCCAGGTCAACCTGGCGATCACCCAGATGGACGACGTGACCCAGCAGAACACCGCCCTGGTCGAGCAGGCCGCCGCCGCCGCCGCCTCGATGCAGGAGCAGGCCGCGCGCCTGTCCGACGTGGTCGGGGTCTTCAAGCTCGACAACGCGGTCGCGCGGCCGCAGCCTGCCCGGCCTGCAGTATCCCGCTCCACGCCACCGGCGATGCCACGGCCCGCCGCCCGCCCGCAGGCCCCGGTCGCGGCGCCGCGCCGCACCGCGCTCACCAAACCTGAGGATGAATGGGAAACCTTCTGAGCCAATGCTGAGCCAATGCTGACGCCGATGACTGTGCCGATGACTGCGCCGATGACTGTGCCGCCGGCCACCCGGCGCCCCTTGTGCGCCGCCTGCCTGCGCCCGCAGCGCACCTGCATCTGCCACTGGGTCGCGCCGGTCGACTCCGCTGTCGCGCTGTTGATTTTGCAGCACCCGCTCGAAGTTGCCCAAGCCAAGGGCAGCGCGCGGCTGCTGCACCTGTGCGTGGCCGGTAGCAGCTTGCTGGCCGGCGAATCGTTCAATCCGTCCACACTGGAGGCCATGCTGCACGCGGACGGCCGCCGCCCCGTGCTGCTGTATCCCGCCCTGGCCGGCGCCGACGCGCTCGGCCTGGCGCCGCCGCCCGTGCTGGCGCCCTCGGCGCTGGACCATCCCGAACGGCTGCGCCTGGTCGTGCTCGACGCCAGCTGGCGCAAGAGCCGCAAGATGCTGTACCTCAATCCCATATTGCAGCAACTGCCGCGCCTCGCCCTGCGCGACATGCCGGCCTCGCACTACCGGATTCGCAAGGCGCACGCGCCCGACCAGCTGTCGAGCCTGGAAGCGGCCACCTACGCCCTGATGCGCCTCGAACCCGGCAACCCCCAACTGGCCAGCCTGCTCGACGCTTTCGACGGCTTTGTGGGCCAGCAGGAACAGCTCGCGCGCGGCGCTTGATTCGTCCGCGCGAGTGGCGTAAAATACTGTATGTTTATACAGTAATGGGTGACGCCGATGGAGCATCGCGATACCGACTTCGAGGGCCAGGTCATGCTGCCGCCCAAGCCGCTGGCGCCAACAAAGGGGCGCGGCGCCGTGTCAAACCTGCAAGGCCGCTATGAGCTTCAAGGCCGCGAAAGCTTCGACGACGGCTGGCTGCACGAGGGCGACGACGGCGACGACGATCAGGTAACGCCGTTCAAGACCCGGGTGACGGACGAATACGCCAAGTCCATCCTCAGCCGCAACGCCTCGCCCGACATTCCCTTCAGTGTCTCGCTCAACCCATACCGTGGCTGCGAGCACGGCTGCATCTATTGCTTCGCGCGTCCCACCCACAGCTATCTGGGCCTGTCGCCGGGGCTCGACTTCGAAAGCCGCCTGTTCGCCAAGGTCAACGCCGCCGACCTGCTGCGGCGCGAGCTGGCGCGTCCTTCCTACGTGCCGCAGCCCATCGCGGTCGGCGTCAACACCGACGCCTACCAGCCCTGCGAGCGCACGCTCGGCCTCACGCGCGCGGTGCTCGAAGTGCTCGACGCCTGCCAGCACCCGGCCGGCTTCATCACCAAGTCCTCGCTGATCGAGCGCGACATCGACCTGCTCGGCGCCATGGCCGCGCGCGGCCAGGCCTGCGTGGCAATTACCCTCACCACGCTCGACCCTGCCATCTCGCGCACGCTTGAACCGCGCGCGGCGGCGCCGGCACGCCGCCTGCGCACCATCCGCCGCCTGGCCGAGGCCGGCATTCCGGTCAGCGTGAGCGTGGCGCCCATCATCCCCTTCATCACAGAGCCGGAGCTCGAAAAAGTGCTGGAGGCGGCGCGTGACGCCGGCGCCGTCAGCGCCCATTACGTCGTGCTGCGGCTGCCGTGGGAAGTCAGTCCGCTGTTCCAGGAATGGCTGCAGGCGCATTTTCCCGAGCGCGCCCAGCGCGTCATGAACCGCGTGCGCGAAATGCGCGGCGGCAAGGACTACGACAGCGACTTCAGCAGCCGCATGAAAGGCGAGGGCGTGTGGGCCGACCTGATCGCCCAGCGTTTCGCCAAAGCCAAGGAGCGGCTCGGCATGAGCGGCTTCTCGGGGCGTTTCGACCGGCTCGACACAAGCCGCTTCACGCGCCCGCTGGTGGTGCCGGCCTCGGCCGGCAAGCAATGCGGCAATGCGACCGGGCAGCTTGATTTGTTTTGAGGCGAACGTCGCGGCAACTTGAAGTGCGCGGGTGGAATGCGCCCGTTTTCCTGGCCGGACGGTTTAGAACACGGCGCCGGATTGCTTGAGAAAGCTTACAAAATTCATGCACGAGACGCCGACCTCGGGCATCGAACACACCAGCGGTATTTTGTACTTCTTTTTATTTTTCGGCGGAAGCGCTTGGACAGCCTCGTCAGAAACGAGCGAGCACTTGTGAGTCTTCGCCGTAGCGATCACGAAAATATCGTTTTCGTCGACGCCTGAACCATAATCATCATGTGCAATTCCCAAGACGCGCTGAATCGCCAGCGCGGCTTGGGCGATGGCGTTTGTCACATCGATCGTATAGGCCTTTTCTTGTTCTAGCCAAGCGGAACAATCGGGTGCCTTGTAGTGGATTTCGAGGTAGGCGACCGCCGCGAACGCGATCTCTCGACGGCTGACTAACTGCCCCAGCCAGTCCCACAGCCGCGGAAATTGATGGATCGGGTAGTTGTCCCAGGCGTACAGCGTCGATGACGCATCAAAGACCAGCATAGTACCGGTCGAGCTTATGTAGATCGGTGATCTTCAAGCCGTCCAGGTAGGTACTTGCCTTGGATAAGCTGATGTACTTTGAATGCATGGCGTCAAGAACCGCGCGCACAAACGTGTCGCCGAAAATGTGTTTCGGTTCGCGGTGCCGCTGTAGGCGAGGAGCGCGGTCACGCGCTTGTTCAACCACGCTGGCATGCCACGCACGATACTGTTCATACTCGGCACGCGGAAGTCTTCCTGTGTCGAGCAGCCTGCGCAATATGACTTCCGTGCTGACACCCCATTGCTTGCCACTGCTCTCCAGCCAAGCGTCGAAATGAACGACGCGAGGTGGCCGCTGTGCGGGATCGATCGCTTGCAAGAGCGCGTCGGGAACCAGCACATGTCCGGCAAACACGTTGGCAAGCTGTTCGTCGCCTTCGTGCGAGTACAGGTCCGCTTCCTCGTCGATCGAACTGATACGGTGCATGAGCAGATGGCCAAGCTCGTGGATGAGCGTAAAGGTCTGTTGCAACTCGCATCGCTGCTTTTTTATAACGATGACCGGGCACGCTGTGTCATACAGGGTAAGCCCCACGACCGGACTTTCCTCGGCGATCTGCCATTTTCCTTGAAACCCGTTCGACAGGAAAACCAGCACGCCTTTTGCCTCGATGGCCGCGCGACAGGTGTCGAAGGACTTTCGTTCGGGAATTGCAAGCCAAGCGCGGACAAGCCGGGCGGCATCGACCGGGCTGTCCTTGGGCAGGTCCGGAGGCTGAAAGCGTGGCAGTTCATCATTGGCAAGATCCTCCCGCAATTCCGCGTAGATGGCACGTTGGTGTTCGACCCGCTCAATGAACGTCCTGACGTTTGCGCTCAGTGCGGGCTTGCGGTCGAAGAGTGTCCGGAACACTGATGTGTGAACCGCGTCCGGCTCTACCTCACCCGGCTGGAGGAAAAAGAGCACGCCACGTCCAAAAAAAGCGGCAATCCGCGCAAGTTGTTTGAATGTCAGGCCACCGCCACCGTTCATCAGCCGCGCCATTGTGGCGCGCGAAATTCCGACCTCGATTGCAAGATCGACCGGCGACATGCCATAGTCGGCGCAGCACCACGCGATGCGATTGGCATTGATGTTCTGCAGGCGCTCCATGGACCAAATTATATGCCTGTTATCTTGGCGCGGACGCACCGGCTTCGCGTCGGGTCTGGAACAGCGCAAGGATTTGCGGGACTTAGGGCAGGGCCGCCAAATGCCGTTCAATCTCGAACACGTGCGCGTCGTCGCTGCCCAGTTCGCGCAGGGCGTGCGCCAGCTGCTGGAGGTACTCCCGGTTCGGCCCGCTCGGTCCGCTGGCGCTGGCAATCTGGCGCGCGATATCGCATTCGCTCGCTTCGCCTAGAAACGCCGCATTGTCGTACGGCGCCACATACACCAGGCCTTCGATGCAATCGCCATCGTCGAACTTGATCTCGAGCGCATGGCGCAGATAGCCATTCTTCTCGCGATGGTCGAGTTGGGCAAACACTTGCGGGGTGATCAGGTAGGCGATGCCGTGACAGCGCGCGCCCGGCTGCGGCAC
>JBDSTZ010000575.1:0-12668 GCA_039927975.1 Massilia sp.
CGGTTGCGGACAGCACCGGCGTGCCTTTCGGCGCGAAAATATCGATGCCTTCGTGGCGCCGCGCCGGCGCGCGCGCAGCTTGCCAGGTGTCGGTCAGCGCGCGCCGCGTGTCGCCGCCCACCGGCATGCACAACGCGGCGGGGGCGGGCATCGCGTACAGGCGCAGCGCGTAGCGGCCCAGTTCCAGCCAGGGACGGCCGACGATGAACAGGCCGCTCAGCAGAACGGCAACAACGATGATGCGGATAGACTTGGCCAAGGGGCTCACCTTTCAGGCGTCAGCACTTGCTGCGGGAACCGCAGGCGCCTGGGGCGGCCCTGCGATGCTTCGCATTTTGCCGGTCGATTGTGCGTTCGCTATGCGTTCGCTATGCGTTCCCTGTGCCTTCCCCGCGCCTTCTCCCCAGCCTTCTCCCCAGCCTTCTCTGCGTGCGCTTGTTGGCTGACTAAAACGTCGGCCGCGCGCCTTTTTACGGCACGATCACCACCTTGCCCGTCACCTTGCGCGCGGCCATGTCGGCCAGCGCCTCGCCGGCCTGATCGAGCCGGTAGCGCGCCGAGATGCGCGGCCGGATCTTGCCTTCCGAAAGCCAGCCAAGCAATTGGTGCATCGCCGCCATATTGGCTTTCGGCTCGCGCTTGACGAATTCACCCCAGAACACACCCACCAGCGAAGCGCCCTTGAGCAGCGCCAGGTTCAGCGCCAGCCTGGGAATCTCGCCGTTGGCGAAACCGACCACCAGGTAGCGCCCGCGCCAGCCGATCGCGCGGAATGCCGCTTCGGTATAGGCGCCGCCGACCGGATCGTAGATCACGTCGGCGCCCTTGCCGCCGGTCGCCGCCAGGATCGCCTCGCGCAGATCGCCGCCGCTGTAATCGATCACCGCGTCGGCCCCGTGGTCGCGGCACACCGCCAGCTTGGCCTCGCTCGAGGCGGCGGCGATCACGCGCGCGCCGAGCGCCTTGCCGATCTCGACCGCAGCCAGCCCGACCCCGCCGGCCGCGCCCAGCACCAGCAAGGTGTCGCCCGCCCGCAAGCCGGCGCGGTCGGCCAGCGCGTGGTGCGAGGTGCCGTAGGTGAGGGAGATGGCGGCGGCGGTGTCGAAGCCCATCCCGGGCGGCATCGGCATGACCGTGGCGGCCGCCACCACCGCCAGTTCGGCGAACGCGCCCAGCTGGCTGAAAGCGATCACGTGGTCGCCCGGCGCCACGTGGGTGACATCGGCGCCGACCGCGCGCACCACGCCGGCCAGCTCATTGCCCGGCGTGAAGGGCAGGGCCGGCTTGACCTGGTATTTGCCCTGGATGATGAGGACGTCGGGGAAATTGACGGCCGCCGCCTTGACCTCGATCAGCACCTCGCCGGCACCGGCGCGCGGCGCCGGCACCTCCTCGACCACCAGGCTGTCGGGCAGCCCCCACGCCTTGCAGATCACCGCTTTCATTGCCGCCTCCCGGATCGCCTGGCCGACACGCTCGGCCCGCATTCATGATGCCGCATTTCCGGTCCCGCGGCGCGCCCAGCCGGGCGGGCGAGCGCGATTGTGCGCGCGCAAAGTGGCACCGGTCGGGCTTGGTACATTCGAGGGTGCGAGCGCGCACTTGGCATTTAGTACACAGGAGGTGGAAATGGCAATCCGTTACGGCTGTTTCTTCAGTTATGCCCACGGGCGCCACGAGTTGATGAACAAGTTCAAGACCGCGCTGGCCGATGCCTTGCGCTGCTATCTGGAACCGTACTTCGACACTGAAGACGAACTGTTCATCGACCACGAACAGCTGGGCGGCGGGGACGACCTCGACCGCCGCATCGCCCGCGCGCTGTGCGAAAGCGTCACCATGATCCTGATCTACACCCCGAAATACGAGGCGCACGCCTACACGCGGCGCGAATACGCCGCCATGCAATTGCTCGAAGCCGAACGCAGCACCTGGTACCCGATGCCGAGCCACCTGATCATTCCGGTGATCATGACCCAGCATCCGGCCAAGCTGCCGCCGCAAATCGCCGGCTCGCGCATGTACGTCGATTTTTCGCACTTCACGATGGCCACCGCCGACTTGAAGTCGAACCCCGATTTCCTGCCTGACATCGACAAGATCGTCAAGCGCATTGCCACCCATTACGAGTACCAAAAAATGTACACGCCGCCGGGCCACGATTGCAACCAATTCGTGCTTCCCGATGTCCCACCTGAGTGGCGTGACCTGCCTGTTCTGGCTTTCCCAAAAAAATAAGGAAACATCAATGGAAATCACCCGTTTGACACTGCCGCCGATCACCGCTCCCGGCGACGTGACCACCTTTTATTCGTTCGAGGGCGGCGCGGCGCGCAGCAGCGCGCTGTCGAACATGGCGGTGCTGCTGGCGGGCCGCCAGAATGGCAGCGTGCCCGTCCTGATGATCGACTGGGACACCGAATCTCCCGGCCTGCATCACAGTTTCGGCTGTGGCGGCGAGCGCGACGGCCTGCTTGAATACTTCGAAGCCTGCCGCGACCAGCTCAAGCAGCTCGCGCAGCTCGGGCGCGGCCCGGCCGCCGACGACGAGCTACTCGCGCGCGAAGTCCACGAGTCGATCGACTGGGAGCGCTATGTCGAGCGGGTCGACCAGAGCTGCCCGCTGTACCTGATGCGCGCCGGCCGTTTCGACGACAGCTACGGCGAGCGCGCCGACGGCATGGACTGGGACGCCCTGTTCGGCGCCTGCCCGGCCCTGTTCCGCTGCTTCGGCGCGCACCTGGCGCGCCAGTTCCGCCACGTGCTGATCGACGCCCGCCATGGCCGCTCGGCCGCCGTCAGCGTCTGCACCACGCTGTTGCCCGACAAGCTGGTGGGCGTGTTCGGTCCCAGCCAGCGCAGCCTCGACGGCATGGCCGGGGTGGTCCTGCGCGCCATTGAATACCGCTGCAGCCACGAGGAAGAACAACGCCCGCTGCTCGTCTACCCGCTGCCGTGCGCGGTCGACAGCGGCGACGCCGAACGGCGCCAGCTGTGGCGCCGCGGCGATCCCGCCAAAGGCCAGGGCGGCTACCAGAGCGCGCTCGAAAAACTGCTGCGCCAGTGCTACGGCATGTCGCAATGCTCGCTCGAGAGCTACCTCGACGAAATCCAGTTGCAGCACAGCAGCGTGGTCGGCCCCGCCACGCCCACGCTGGCGCCGCGCGGCGCCGAACACGACGGCGACCGCTTCTCCGTCACCCGCACCCTGGGCGCCTTGCTCGACTGGATGGTCGACGGCCGCTTTCCCTGGCAATCGCAGACCGAGGTCGCGCTGCTGGGCCGGATCGACCTCGCCCGCGCCCGCCTCGCGGTCGACGCCGGCAGCGCGCTGTCGGTGCCGCTGGCCACCGACCTGCAGCGCCTGGGCGAGCTGTACCGCGCCCAGGGCCGCGAGCAGCAAGCCCAGGACTGTTTCGAGGAAAGCATGGAGTTGCGCCGCCGCCTGCTGGGCGACGACCACGCCGACACCCGCATCTCGCGCGCCAGCCTGGCCGCGCTGCTGTGCCGCGGCGGCAAGCTGCACGAGGCGCGCTACCAGTACGACGTGCTGATCGACGACTGCCAGCGCCTGCTCGGCGCCGCCCATCCCGACACCCTGGCCGCGCGCTCCGGCCTGGCCGCCACCATGGCCCAGCTCAAGCAATACGGGCCGGCGCTGGCGCTGCACGAACAGATCATCGTCCAGTGCGAGGAAGCGCTCGGGCCCGGCCACGCGGTCACGCTCGACAGCCTGGTCGGCCAGGCCCATACCCTGACCCGCTGCGGCGAACTCACGCGCGCGCGCATGGTCTACGAGCGCGTGCTCGAAGGGCGCGAGCGCCTGCTTGGCAGCGAGCACGAGGACACCCTGCGCTGCACCCAGCAACTGGCGCTGCTGTTGTGCGAGATCGGCGACATCGCCAATGCCCGCAAGCTGCAGGAAGGCGTGGTGCGGGCGCGCGAGCGGCATGCCGGCCACGACCATGGCGACACCTTGCAGGCGCGCGAAGCGCTCGCCGAGATCCTCGCCGCCCAGGGCGACCTGCACGCCGTGCGCAGCATGCAGGAATCGCTGGCCACGGCGCGCGAGCGGCGCTTCGGCTCGGAGCACCCGTCCACCCTCAGCATCCAGCTGCGCCTGGCCTCCACGCTGGGCGAGCAGGGCGACCTGGAAGCGGCGCGCCGGCTGCAGCAGCATGTCGTCAACCTGCACGAGCGCATTCACGGCATGGACGACTTCGAAACCCTGCGCAGTAAAAAAATGCTGGCCGCCACCCTGTCGAACCAGGGTCACAGCGTCGACGCCCGCAAGCTCGAAGAATCGGTCCGCCTCGGCAACGACCGCCTGCACCAGCTGCGCGGCATGCCGGCCGGCCCGCACGCCTCCGACCAGGGCGCCATCCGGCCCAAGGCCGCCATCCTCGAAGCGCGCGGCAGCGCGGCCCATCCCGACACCCTGGGGCACAAATTGTCGCAACTGCAACAATTAATCGATAGCCAAAGTCCGCGCGAGGCGCGCGAGCTGGCCGACAGCCTGCGCAAGACGGTGTTGCGGCCCAGCGTCACCCATCCGCTGCGCAAGCGCGGGGTGGCGATGATCAAGCAGGTCTACATCCAGGAAGGCGACAAGGACGCGCTGCTCGCCTTTACCCAGGACGAAGTGTCGTGGCTCGAAGGCGCGCTGATCGAAGCGCACGGCGGCAAGCCGGTCGCGGCGCAGTAGGGACAACGGGGCAGGGCGGCGCGCGGCGCCGTGGATCAGTGGTGTGCGGCAAATTATGTTGTTGATCGGCGAGCGATGAGCCCGTTGCTTCAGGTAAAATCGCAGGATGAGAATTCTAATCAGTAACGACGACGGTTATCTCGCCCCCGGCATCAACGCGCTGGCCGACGCGCTGGCGGCAATTGCCGAGATCGTCGTTGTCGCGCCCGACAGCAACCGCTCGGGCGCTTCCAATTCCCTCTCGCTGGATCGCCCGCTGTCGGTCGAACGCGCCGCCAACGGTTTTTATTATGTCAACGGCACGCCCAGCGACTGCGTCCACATCGCCCTGACCGGCATGCTCGACTACCGCCCCGACATGGTGGTGTCGGGCATCAACAACGGTCCCAACATGGGTGACGACACCCTGTATTCGGGCACCGTGGCGGCCGCCACCGAAGCTTATCTGTTCGGCATTCCCGCCATCGCGTTTTCCCAGGCCACCCACGGCTGGACCCATGTCGACGCCGCCGCCAAGCTGGCGCGCGACATGGTCCTGCGCCGCTTCGACGAGCTCGGCTCGCCGTACCTACTCAACGTCAACATTCCGAACCTGCCGTACGAGCAGATGGGGCGCTGGTGCCCGACCCGCCTCGGCCGCCGCCACCATTCCGAGCCGGTGATCCGCGCGCAAGACCCGCGCGGGCGCGAACTGTTCTGGATTGGCCCGCCGGGCGCCGGCAAGGATGCCGGCGAAGGCACCGATTTCCACGCCGTGGCCAACGGCCAGGTCTCGGTCACCCCCTTGCAGATCGACCTGACCCATCGCCAGCAACTGTCCGCCCTGGCGCAGGGACTGGCATGAAAGACAAGCCGCGCAGCTTCCCCTTGCCGCTGTCCTCGGTGACCGGCGGCGCCAGGCCGGCGCCGGCCTACGGACCGAAACCGGTCGCCACCCCGCAGACGGCGACCCAGAACGCCCGCACCGCCCAGCGTCCCC
The DNA here is from genome assembly GCA_039927975.1 of Massilia sp. Lineage (GTDB taxonomy): Bacteria > Pseudomonadota > Gammaproteobacteria > Burkholderiales > Burkholderiaceae_D > JBDSTZ01. The sequence continues at coordinate 5,685 of JBDSTZ010000575.1, forward strand.
AGTACGCGCCGCCGGCTGTCAAGCCGGGCCCGGCGCCCGGCATCGGCGCGCGCCGCGACGCCCCGCTGCCGGTCGCCGCGCGGCCCGACCAGATGGTCTCGGACGCGGTGCGCGTGGCCATGGTCCAGCGCGTCGCGCGCCAGGGCGTGCAGGACGAGCAAGTGCTGCGCGCCTTGGCCGCCGTGCCGCGCCACCGCTTCATCGACGAAGCCCTGTCGGCCCAGGCCTATATCGACGCCTCGCTGCCGATCGGCCATCAGCAAACCATTTCCCAGCCCTACATCGTGGCGCGCATGATCGAAGTGATGCGCAACGGCGGCAAGCTGACCCGCGTGCTCGAGATCGGCACCGGCTGCGGCTACCAGGCGGCGGTGCTCGCCTGCATCGCCCAGGAAGTCTATTCGATCGAACGCATCAAGCCGCTGCACGAATTGGCCAAGAACAACTTACGCCACTTGCGCATTGCTAATCTGCGCTTGCATTACGGAGATGGTATGCTAGGCCTCCCTCAGGCCGGGCCGTTCGACGGCATCATCCTGGCGGCGGCCGGCCTCGAAGTGCCCCAGGCGCTGCTCGACCAGCTCGCCATCGGCGGCCGCCTGGTGGCGCCCGTGGGCGCCCAGGTCCAGCACCTGCAACTGATTATCCGAAGCGGCAAGGCCGAATGGACCAGCCAGACGCTCGAGGGATGCCATTTCGTCCCCCTGCGTCCCGGCACCGTCTGAACGCCCGCCGCCGATTGTCGACTTACACAACATGAGAATGAAACAGAAAAGTTATTTAGCCTTGCTGACCTTGAGCCTGGGCCTGCTGAGCGCCTGCGGCACCGGCAACGTCAAGGCCCCGGTGGTCGAGCGCCATCCCCAGCCGCCGGTCGAGCAGCCGCGCCCGCCCGTGGTGGCCGCGCCCGAGCCGAAGGATGACGCGCCCGGCATGTACACCGTCAAAAAGGGCGACACCCTGCTGCGCATCGCGCTCGACAACGGCCAGAATTACCGCGACCTGGTGGCCTGGAACAACCTGTCCAATCCCAACGATATCAAGGTCGACCAGGTGCTGCGGGTGGCGCCGCCCGAGCACGCCAGCGCGCCGGTGCCGGCGGTGGCGCAGGAACCGCGCCCCGCGCCGGTGCCGAAAAAGACCAGCCCGCGCGGCGACAAGCGGCTATATTCCGAAGCCAACCTGGCCAAGCTGAAAGGCGAGAGCGGCAAGGATGACGGCAAGCCCGAGCCGAAGCCCGGCGAGCGGCCGGCCATCGCCGCCGCCAATGGCGCGGCGCCGGCCGCCGCCAGCGCGCCGGCCGCCAGTGCCAGCCTGCCCGACGATGAAAAGCTCAGCTGGATCTGGCCGGCCGAGGGCAAGATCGTCGTCCCTTTCGAAGAAGGCAAGAACAAGGGTATCGACATCGCCGGCAAGGTCGGCCAGCAAGTCATGGCCGCCGGGTCCGGTACGGTCATCTATGCTGGCAGCGGCATTCGTGGTTATGGTAATCTTGTGATGGTCAGACACAGCAGCAGTTTGCTGTCGGCCTATGGCTACAACCGCAGCCTGCTGGTCAAGGAAGGTCAGAACGTGAGCCGCGGCCAGGTGATTGCCGAAATGGGCGACTCCGACGCCGACTCCGTCAAGCTGCACTTTGAGATTCGCCATCAGGGCAAGGCGGTCGACCCCTTGAGGTTGCTGCCACCGCGCTGAGGCACCGTTCGCGCCAGGCGCACAAGGGCCAATGACACATCCGACGCACGCACTCGAGGACGACGGCAGCGACGAGTTCGCCGAGGAGCTCATCGGCGAGGCCACCATCGATGAGCAGGACGATGGCGAGCCCGGCCCCGTCGTCGCCGCCGTCGAGCCGGGCGTGGCGCTGGCCAGCGTCGACGAGCTCAAGAAGGTGCTGGCGGCCGAGCTGTCGACCGACGCCACCCAGCACTACCTGAACCAGATCGGCACCCGCGCGCTCTTGACGGCGCCGCAGGAAGTCCACTTCGCCACCCTGGCCAAGGCCGGCGACTTCGCCGCGCGCCAGACCATGATTGAGCATAATCTGCGGCTGGTGGTGTCGATCGCCAAGCACTACATCAACCGCGGCGTGGTCCTGCTCGACATGATCGAGGAGGGCAACATCGGCCTGATGCGCGCGATCGACAAGTTCGAGCCGGAGCGCGGCTTCCGCTTCTCCACCTACGCCACCTGGTGGATCCGCCAGAGCATCGAGCGCGCCATCATGAACCAGGCCCGCACGGTGCGCTTGCCGGTCCACATGGTGCGCGAACTGAACCAGGTGCTGCGCGCCAAATACCACCTCGAAGCCCAGCACCACGACGGCAAGGACGCCACCGTCGAGGACATCGCCCACCTGGTCGGCCGCCCGGTCGAGGAAGTCCAGGACATCCTCGCGCTGTCCGAGCACGCCACCTCGCTCGACGCCCCGCTCGACAACGATCCTCAGTCGAGCCTGATGGACATGCTGCCCGGCGACAGCGACGACACCCCCGATTCGCGCGCCGAACACCACGAAATGACCGTGCTGGTGCGCGACTGGCTGACCCGCCTGCCGGACAAGCAGCGCCTGGTCGTGATGCGCCGTTTCGGCCTCGACAACGACGATCCGGCCACCCTCGAAACCCTGGCCGAGGAAATGGGCGTCACGCGCGAGCGGGTGCGCCAGATCCAGCAGGAAGCGCTCGTCAAGCTCAAGCGGGCCATGGCCGCCCGTGGCGTGGTGCGCGATTCCTTGCTATGATGCGCCCGGGCTGAAAGGCCCTCCCTGCCCACCGTCGTCCCCGCGAAGGCGGGAACCAATAGCCCCCGCGCCCGGTCTCGAACAGAAGTCCGCCTGCGCGGGATGTCGTGCTCCCCCTTGGAGCCGCGAGCGGACCTCACTGCGGCCACACTTAATCGTCATGCAAGACATTCACATCGACATCAAATCCCTCGACATGGACGCCCGCGGCGTCGGCCACCTGGAGAACGAGGACGGCAGTCCGGGCAAGGTGGTGTTCGTCGAGGGCGCCTTGCCGGGCGAGCGCGTCAGTTTCCTCACCTTCAAGAAAAAGAAGAACTGGGAAGCGGCCCGCATGACCGCGCTGCACCGCGAATCGGCCATGCGCGTCACCCCCAAATGTCGGCATTTCGACAATTGCGGCGGCTGCTCGATGCAGCACCTCGAGCCTTCCGCCCAGGTCGCCATGAAGCAGCGCGTGCTCGAAGACAACCTCTGGCATATCGGCAAGGTCAAGGCCGACACCATCATGCGCCCGATGTACGGCCCGACCTGGGGCTACCGGTACCGCGCGCGCCTGTCGGTGCGTCACGTCGCCAAGAAAAACACGGTGCTGGTCGGCTTCCATGAGAAACGCTCCGCGTTTGTGGCCGACATGAGCGAGTGCAAGATCCTGCCGCCCCACGTCGAAGCGATGCTGCTGCCGCTGCGCGCCCTGATCGGCGCGCTGTCGATCTACGATCAGATGCCGCAGATCGAAGTGGCGGTCGGCGAAACCGTCACCGCGATGGTGCTGCGCATCATGGCGCCCTTGAACGCGGCCGACGAAACCCTGCTCAAGCAATTCGCCGACCAGTGGAACATCCAGTGGTGGCTGCAAACCAAGGGCCCGGAAACGGCGGCGCCGTATTATCCGCTCGACAAGGAACTGTTTTACTCGCTGCCCGAGTTCGGCGTCAAAATGCCGTTCAAGCCGGTCGACTTCACCCAGGTCAACCACCACATCAACCGCGTGCTGGTGAGCACCGCGCTGCGCCTGCTCGACGTCCAGCCGGCCGATCGCGTGGCCGACCTGTTCTGCGGCCTCGGCAACTTCACCCTGCCGCTGGCGACCCAGGCGCGCGAGGTGGTCGGCATCGAAGGCAGCACCAGTCTGACCGAGCGGGCTTTGGCCAACGCCAAGGCAAACGGCCTGTCGGCCAAGACCAGCTTCTCGACGCGCAACCTGTTCGACGTCAGCGGCGACGATCTGGTCGCGCTCGGCAAGTTCGACCGCATGCTGATCGATCCGCCGCGCGACGGCGCCCACGCCCTGTGCGACGCGCTGGCGGCCTTGCGCGCCAGCCACCCCGAGATGCTGCCGCAGCGCATTGTCTACGTTTCCTGCAGCCCGTCGACGCTGGCGCGCGACGCCGGCATCCTGACCCACCAGGCCGGCTACGTGCTCAAGAAGGCGGGCGTGGTCAATATGTTCCCGCACACCTCGCACGTCGAATCGATGGCGGTGTTCGAGCTGGCCTGAGCCGGCGCGGGGCGCTTGCTGCGCCCGGACGTAAAAAAGCCGACCCTCGGGTCGGCTCTTCGTTACCGCAACTTTTAGTCGCAGCAGCGCTCGCTTAGTCGCGGCTGCCGCCGGCGATGCCCAGCAGATTGAGCAGGCTGGTGAAGATGTTGTACACGTCGAGGTAGATCGACAGGGTGGCGCTGATGTAATTGGTCTCGCCGCCGTTGACGATGCGCTGCACGTCGTACAGGATGAAGGCCGAGAAAATCCCGATCGCCATCATCGAAATGACGATCGACAGCGCCGTCATGCCGAGGAAGATATTGGCGACGGCGGCCAGCAGCAGCACGATCACGCCGGCGAACAGCCACTTGCCCATCATCGAGAAATCGCGCTTGGACACGGTGGCGACGCTGGCCAGTACCGCGAAGATGCTGGCGGTGCCGCCGAAAGCCATCATGATCAGGGTGCCGCCGTTGGAAAAGCCCAGGGTGCGCGTGAGCAGCGGCGTGAGCCAGATACCCATGAAGAAGGTAAAGCCCAGCAGGACGGCGACGCCGAGGCCCGAATTCTTGGTTTTTTCAATCGCGAAGATGAAACCGAACGCGACCGCCATGAAGATGATGAAACCAATGCCGCCGCTCAACATCGGCAATTGCATCGACACACCGATGAAGGCGCCCAGCACGGTAGGAATCATCGACAGCGCGAGCAGCCAGTAGGTGTTGCGCAGCACGCGATGCCGTACGGCCTGGGAATTTCCCGCGAGGTCGTAGCTTTGGTGCATGGTGGGGATCATAGTGCCTCCGATTCAATAAAGTAAAAGGTCCAGCGGGTGAAAACACAAAGTAGCAAAAGCATAGCACGCTGCCGAAAAAACGCGCAGAATCGTGCCAGGACAGGCCCTCATCGCGCCCGCCCGGGCTGGCGACACTCTAGCATCTCCCCGCCAGCCGGTGCAATATCCGTCAGATGGGGTGTTATATGGTAAAATCAAAGGTTGATTGAGTTCCTTATTTCTCGATTTAAACCTTTCTTTTTATTGGAGTTTTTACAAATGGCAATCGAACGTACCCTGTCGATCATCAAACCAGACGCAGTTGCAAAAAATGTGATCGGCCAAATCTACAGCCGCTTCGAAGGCGCTGGCCTGAAAATCGTCGCCGCACGCATGATCCACCTGTCGCGCGCCGAAGCCGAAGGCTTCTACGCCGTGCATGCTGCGCGTCCTTTCTTCAAAGATCTGGTCGACTTCATGATTTCCGGTCCGGTGATTGTCCAGGCGCTCGAAGGCGAAAACGCGATTGCCAAGCACCGCGACCTGATGGGTGCAACCGATCCGAAGAAAGCAGAAAAAGGCACGATCCGCGCCGATTTCGCCGATTCGATCGACGCCAACGCCGTCCACGGTTCGGACGCCGCTGAAACCGCTGCTGTTGAAATCTCGTATTTCTTCCCAGCGCTGAACGTGTATTCGCGTTAATTTCGCGTTAATTTCGCGTTAATTTCGCGTTGAGCAAAGCGCGTTCATTGCCGCGATAAGCCGCGGTAAGCGCGTACGCAAGGAAGGGCGCCCCGGGCGCCCGCGGTGGGCACGCTGTCGTGCCCACCTGCCATTTTCACCAAACTGATTGCATTACAAAATACCATGACGACGCTCACCAACCTGCTGGACTTCGATCCCGCGCAACTCGTCGCTTACTGCGCCGACTTGGGTGAGAAGCCGTTTCGCGCCAAACAATTGCAACGCTGGATCCATCAATTTGGCGCCAGCGATTTCGACAGCATGACCGACCTGGCCAAGTCGCTGCGCGACAAGCTGGCCACGCGCGCCGAAATCCGCGCCCCGGCGGTCATCAGCGACCACACCTCGCTGGATGGCACGCGCAAGTGGCTGGTCGACGTCGGCAATGGCAACGCGGTCGAAACCGTGTTCATCCCGGAAGAAAACCGTGGCACCCTGTGCATCTCGACCCAGGCCGGCTGCGCCGTCAACTGCCGCTTCTGCTCGACCGGCAAGCAGGGCTTCAACCGCAACCTGACCGTCGGCGAAATCATCGGCCAGCTGTGGATGGCCGAATTTGAACTGCGCAAGACCAAGGGCATCGAGCCCGGTCCCAAGGGCGAGCGCCAGATCACCAACGTGGTCATGATGGGCATGGGCGAGCCGCTGCTCAATTTCGAGCCGACCGTCACCGCCCTCAAGCTCATGCTCGATGACAACGCCTACGGCCTGTCACGCCGCCGCGTCACGCTCTCGACCTCGGGCGTGGTGCCGGCCATCGACCGCCTGTCGCAGGAAGTGCCGGTCGCGCTGGCGGTCTCGCTGCACGCCTCGAACGACCCGCTGCGCGACGGCCTGGTGCCACTGAACAAGAAGTACCCATTGCGTGAACTGATGGCCGCCTGCAAGCGCTACCTCGAATTCGCGCCGCGCGACTTCATCACCTTCGAATATTGCATGCTCGACGGCGTCAACGACAGCGACGAGCACGCACGCGAACTGGTGGCGCTGGTCAACGACCCGCTCGTCGGCGTCTCCTGCAAGTTCAATCTGATTCCTTTCAACCCATTTCCTGAGTCCGGCCTGCTGCGCTCGAAGAATCCGCGCATCAAGGCCTTCGCCCAGGTACTGATGGACTCCGGCATCGTCACCACCGTGCGCAAGACGCGCGGCGACGATATCGATGCGGCCTGCGGCCAGCTGGCCGGCGAAGTCAAGGACCGCACGCGGGTGCAGGAGCGGATGGAAAAAATG
>JBDSTZ010000576.1:0-15080 GCA_039927975.1 Massilia sp.
CTGACCGATTGCATGAGCCCCGTGGGCGGCTTCGAAGCGCAGCAGCAGGCCTTCATCGAGGCGATGGCCGCGCGCGGCGTCCACACCGCCAGCGCCGCCGAGGTGCTGCCCGATTTACTGGCCAACGCGCGCTGATCGGCGTTCCCTCCACATTTACATCACGCGACCATCCATGACCCCCATCGTTCGCAGCCTGCTTGAAACCGACTTGTATAAATTCACCATGTGGCAGGCGCTCCTGCATCGCCACCCGGACGCCCAGACCGAATACGTCTTCGTCTGCCGCAATACGCCGGCCTACCCGCTGGCCGAGCTGAAGGACGAGGTCGAGCGCGAGCTCGATCACCTCTGCTCGATGTCCTTCGCCGACGACGAGATCGACTATCTGCGCTCGCTGCGCTTCATCAAAAGCGACTTTGCCGACTTCCTGACGGTATTCCGCTTCCAGCGCAAGTTCATCACCGTGAGCACCGATGGGCCGACCCTGCAGATCAAGGCCTGCGGGCCGCTGGTGCACGTGATGGGCTTCGAGATCTACGTGCTCTACATCGTCAACGAGCTGTATTTCCGCCGCTTCGACCAGGCGTCCGCGCGCGTCGAAGGGCGCCGCCGCCTCTCGGCGAAACTCGCGCTGCTGGCCGAACTGCCGCCGCCGCCGGCGGGGCGCCACCCGTTCGAATTCTTCGACTTCGGCGTGCGCCGGCGGTTTTCCGGCGAGTGGCAGGAAGAGGTGGTCGCGGTATTGGCCCATAAGGCGCCGCAGTACTTCAAAGGCACCTCCAACGTCTATCTGGCCAAAAAATACCAGCTGGTCCCGATCGGCACCATGGCCCACGAATACCTGCAAGCCTTCCAGTCCTTCGGCGTGCGCCTGCGCGACTTTCAAAAGGCCGCGCTGGAAGACTGGGTGCAGGAATACCGCGGCGACCTTGGCACCGCCCTCACCGACGTGGTCGGCATGGACGCCTTCCTGGCCGACTTCGACCTTTACTTCGCCAAGCTGTTCGACGGCTTGCGCCACGACTCCGGCGACCCGGTCGAATGGGGCGAGAAAGCGCTGGCCCACTACGCCAGGCTGCGCCTCGACAGCCACACCAAGCGGCTGGTGTTCTCCGACGGCCTCGACCTGCCGAAGGCGCTGGCGCTGCATCGCCATTTCGGCGACCGCATCATGACCGGCTTTGGCATCGGCACCAATCTGAGCAACGACACCAACGTCCCCGCGCTCAACATCGTCATGAAGCTAATGAGCTGCAACGGCCAGCCGGTCGCCAAGCTGTCCGACTCGCCCGGCAAAACCCTGTGCAAGGACGAGACCTTCCTCGCTTACCTGCGCCAGGTGTTCCATCACGCGCCGGTCGCTGCGCAGAACAAGGAGAACAAGACATGCTGAAAATCGCCGTCGCGCAGCTCAACTACACCGTCGGCGACTTCGCCGGCAACGCCGCCATGACCATCGAGCGCATGCGCCAGGCATCGCACGCCGGCGCCGCGCTGGTGGTGTTTTCCGAATTGTCCCTGTGCGGCTACTACCCCGGCGACCTGCTCGAAGACCAGGGCTTCCTCGCGCGCCTCGACGCCGCGCTGGAAGACGTGCTGTTGGCGTCGCGCCAGGTGCCGGCGCTGGTGACGGTGCTCGGCACGGTGCGCCGCAATCGCGGCCCCGGCAAGGCGCTGCACAATGCCCTGCTGGCCATTCGCGACGGCAAGGTGGTGGCCGAATACTACAAGCAGCTGCTGCCCACCTACGGCATCTTCGACGAGCGCCGCCACTTTGAACCGGGTCCGGAAGGCGCCTGCGTGCTCGCCATCGACGGCTGCAAGGTCGGCTTCATGGTCTGCGAGGACGGCTGGAACAACGCCGGCCGCGACTACCTCGTCAACCCGTTCGCGGCCCTGCGCGCCGCCGCGCCCGACCTCGTGGTCAGCATCAACGCCAGCCCGTCCGACATCGGTAAACGCAAGATGCGCCACACGATCTTCGCGACCGCCTCGAATGACAACGGGATGCCGCTGCTGTACGTGAACCAGGTCGGTGGCCAGGACGGCCTGGTGTTCGACGGCGCCTCCTTCGCCGTCTCGCCGGGGCAGGGCGTCGCCTTCGAGGCAGAGCGCTTCCAGGAAGACTTTCAGCTCATCGGTTTTGTGGCGGGGCGCTTCTGCGCGACCGATGGCGCCAGTCTGCCGGCGCCCGACCCGGCCGGCCTGGCGACGGCCGAATTCGCCCGCCGCCAGATTGTGCTGGGACTGCGTGATTACGCGCGCCGCTGCCACTTCGGCAGCGTGGTGGTGGGCTGCTCGGGCGGCATCGATTCGGCGCTGACGCTGGCACTGGCGGTCGAAGCGCTGGGCGCCGCCAACGTCATCGCCATCACCATGCCGTCGGCGTTTTCCAGCGCCGGCTCGGTCGACGATTCGGTGACCCTGTGCGACAACCTCGGCATCAAGCTGTACACCCATCCGATCGGCGCGCTGGTCGGCCAATACGGCGACGGTTTCGCGCAAGCCTTCGACGCGCCGCTGGCCGGCCTGCCGCTGGAGAACCTGCAGGCGCGCATCCGCGGCACCATCCTGATGGAATACTCGAACGCGTTTGGCGCGCTGCTGCTCACCACCGGCAACAAGAGCGAGATATCGGTCGGCTACTGCACCCTGTACGGCGACACCAACGGCGGCCTCGGTCTGATCGGCGACTTGTACAAGACCGAGGTGTTCGCGCTGTCGCGCCACCTCAACCTGCAGGCCGGGCGCGAGATCATTCCCGAGGCGGTGCTGGTCAAGCCGCCGTCGGCCGAACTGGCGCCCGGCCAGCAGGACACCGACAGCCTGCCGCCGTACGAGGTGCTCGACGAACTGCTCAAGTGGCACATCGAGGGCAGCCGCATGCCGGCCGAGGAAGCCGACGCCGCCAGCAGCTTCGTGCAGCGCCTGCGCCAGAGCGAAGAGGGCAGGGCAATGGTCAAGCGCATTCTCGGCATGGTCGCGCGCAACGAGTACAAGCGGCGCCAGGCGCCTCCCATCATCCGGGTGCGCGCCCGCGCCTTCGGCAGCGGGCGCCAGATGCCGATCGCCGCGACGTATTGATATCATCACCTTGATATCATCACGTTGATATCATCACCTGAAGATCGCCACCTTGAGATCGCCACCTCGACATCACCATCCCACTGAAAGACAAGCAATGGTCCAGGCCACGCACTACGACACCGCCGTCCTGATCGGACGCTTCCAGCCCTTCCACAACGGCCATGCGGCGCTGCTGCGCGATGCGCTCGACGCCGCGCCGCAGGTGGTGGTGGTGCTCGGTTCCTCCTTCCACGCCCGCAGCGCGAAGAATCCCTTCACCTGGCTGGAGCGCGCCAGCATGATCGGCAGTACGCTCAGCGCCGCCGAACGCGAGCGCGTCACCTTTGTCGCCGTGCGCGACTATTACGAAGACCAGCGCTGGGCCGACGAAGTGACGGCCGAAGTCGAACGCTGCGCCGGCAGCGGCGCGCGGGTGGCGCTGCTGGCGTTTTTCAAGGATGCGTCGAGCTACTACCTGAATCACTTTCCGCAGTGGCAGATGGTGGCCCTGCAGTCGAACGCCGAGATCGACGCCACCGCTATTCGCCGGGTGCTGTTCGAGGCCGAGGACTTCGACGTCTCGCTCGGCGTGCTTGACGCCCTGGTGCCGGTCGCCGTGCGCCAGTACCTGAAAGCCTGGAGCCTGCTGCCGCACTTCACCCCGCTGGTGCGCGAACACGCGGCCATTGCCGCCTACAAGGCATCGTGGAGCGCGGCGCCCTATCCGCCGATTTTCACGACCGTCGACGCGGTCGTCGTCACCGCCGGCCACGTGCTGTTGATCCGCCGCGACGGATTTCCCGGCAAGGGCTTGTGGGCGATCCCGGGCGGCTTTGTCGAGCAGGGCGAACGGCTGCTGCAGGCGGCCATGCGCGAACTGAACGAAGAGACCCAGCTCGCAGTGCTCATGCCGGCGCTGTCGGACGCGCTGGTCGAAGTGGAGGTTTTCGACCATCCCGACCGCAGCCAGCGCGGCCGCACCATCACCCACGCGCACTTTTTCGACCTCGGCACCAGCCAGCTGCCGGCCATCGAAGGCGCCGACGATGCCGCGCAAGCCACCTGGACGCCGATCGACGAGGTCGCCGCGATGGAAGAGCAGTTCTTTGACGACCATTTTCATATCCTCGACCGCTTTCTGCATCTGACCGAAGCGCGCCAGTGAAGACCGCTGGCCGGTGCTAGCCGGCCAGCGAGGCGATCTCGCGCGCCATGTTGGTATGCGCGGCGTCGTTGTAGAGCGCGCCGAAATACGGATCGGCATACAGTGCGCCGCCTGCGGCCAGCGCGTCGAAATGCCGCAGCACCCGGGCGCGCCGCTCGGCGTACAGGCGGTCGTCGGCCTGCGCATACTCCATGCGGATCGCCCTGGCGTAGTCGTCGTACACCCCGTCTGGCTGGCCGAGGATGGCAAGATCGGCGCCGAGCATGACTTCGCGCAGCGGATGCGCGATGCGGCCGGCCTGTAAATGATCGGTCGCGCGAATCAGTGCGGCCACGTCGTCGGGCCGCGCATCGAGCCCGGCGTCCAGCCACAATTGTGCGCTCGCTTCTTCATTCGAGCAGCCTGATGGCGCCGGCTCGTACACCGCGTCGTGAAACCAGAACGCCTTCTTGAGTGTATCGATATCGTCGGCGCTGGCGCCGCTGTTGGCGCCCCACACCGCGATCTCGGACAGCCCGTGCACCAGGTGGTCGAGGCCGTGGTAGTGCCGTGCCGGCGCGCCGTAAGCGGCCTCGCCGGTCAGATGGCTGAACCAGTGCGCGGCCTTCGTGGCGCTGTCGGTATCGCGCCACAGGCTTTGCCAGTCGCGCTCAAGCCAGTCGAGGATCAGTGCGCGATACGCCGGCGCCGGCACGAATTTTTTCACATGCGCATGCCAGCCGACCGGGCCGATGAGCCCCCGGACAAAGCTCGAACTGACCGAGCCGAGGTCGCGCGGCGGCATCACGAACAGGGTCTTGGCGCCTTGCAGCACGTCCTGGTTGGCTTGCTGAATCAGGTTCTCGTAGTCGAAATCGGCGGTGTTGCGCAGGCCGCGGATCAGGTAGTCGATGCCGTGCCGCCTGGCCGCGCGCGCGGTGTAGTCGCCGCGTACGATCATGACGCTGACATCGGTCCAGCCCCGCGCCGCCAGGCTCTGTTCGACGATCGCCTTGCGTTCTTCGTCCGAGAAGCGCGGCTTCTTGAAGGGGTTGTGCGAGACCAGCACCACCACTTCGTCGGCCATGGTGCGCGCTTCGCCGATAACCCACATGTGGCCGTTGGTGATCGGGTCGAGCGTGCCGGAAAAGCCGATTTTCTTCATGTGGCGTTGCTCCGTTGTGAAGTCGGGCTGGAGATCAAACCGGAGATCAGGCCGGCGTGCAGGCGCTCCAGTTGCTTGCGCAGTTCGACCCGTGTTCCACCATTGTCGACGACGTCATCGGCGCCAGCCAGATAATCGCTGCGCAGTGCCTGCATGGCCATCACCGCGCGGATCTGCGCGCCGGACCAGTCGCGCTGGCGCTCGCACAGGCGCGCGAAGCGGGTGGCGTCGTCGGTGTCCACCACCAGCACCCGGTCGACCGGCAGCGATTCGTCGATGATCAATGCCGACTCCCACACGACGACAGGCGCGTTCTGCTCATGCGTCCAGCGCGCCATCACCTCCAGCACCCACGGCTTGAGGATGCGCTTGATACCGGCATTCGCCTCGGGATCGGCCGCCGGCAGCGCCGGCAAACTGCCGCGCCGCAGGCGCCCGTCGGCGCCAAGCGCTTGCGGAAAGAGCGCGCCAATCTCGCCGAGCGCCGGATGCGCCGCGTCCTGATGGATGGCGCGCGCGACCTGGTCAGCATCGATTCCCGGTATGCCAAGCGCGGCCAGCTCGGCGCGCGCGGCGCTCTTTCCGCTGCCGATCGCGCCGTTCAAGCCCAGGACGGGGGGTCTTGCCATGTTGATTGTCATCGTCGACTCGCTTTATTTGGTTGGCTAACCAATATTTGAATCCTAGACCACAGACGTTCGCAAAACAAGTAGAATTTGGTTAAACAACCAATTTAGGGCAAAGTTCATGTCACGCCGCCCCAACACCGACGAACGCCGCAGGCAGATTGTCCACGCACTCATGCTGGTGATGGCGGAACACGGCTATGAAAAAGCGACCATCGCGCTGATCGCCCGCCAGGCCGGCCTGGCGCCTGGCCTGCTGCATTACCACTTCCCCACCAAGGCGAGCATTCTGCTGGAGCTGGTGCGCATGCTGGCGGCGTTGTCGCAGCAGCGCTTTGCGGCGTTGGCGGCGCCGGCGACGACGCCCGGGGCCAGGCTGCGCGCCTACATCGGCGCGCGGCTGGGCAAGGGGGAGGGCGCCGATCCCGCCGCCGTCGCCGCCTGGGTGGTGATCGGCGCCGAGGCGGTGCGCCAGCCGGAGGTGCGCGCGGTCTACCAGGACGCCGTGAAGGCCGAGCGCGACCTGTTGCGCGGCCTGCTGGCCGACTGCCTTCGCGCGCAGGGCAAGCCGCTGACCAACGCCAGCCGGCTCTGCGCCGGTCTGCTGGCGTTCATGGAGGGCGCGTTTCAACTGGCCAGCGCCGCGCCGAACGCGATTCCCGCCGGTTTCGCGGCCAAAACCGCGATCGAGCTCGTCGAGCGCTATATCGACGCCGAGTAATACAGTGACTGTGCGCGCCTGCCGCGCGTGTCATTACGCGGTTTCGCCACACGCTTGCCGCCTGCCGCTTACCTGAAATCATTGCCGCTAGTGTTGAGTTTCATAATTGCGGCGCGATGTGCTACCTTTCAAAATGGACGAAAAGCGTGGCCGGGCAGGGCGCATCCCCAGCGGTTTGCCGGCACGAGACAAGAAAATAGCGGGACATCTCTCCATCACGCGTGGGCGCGCGGCTTGCCGGCCGCATGGCCGCGCTTTGCAAGCTGATTCACCTTGCCGCTTCAAGCGTGAAGCGGCCCTTTCGCGTGGGCTTTATGAATACCTTCATCGATCAAATCAAGCGCGGCATCGTCCTGTTGGGCTGCGCCGCCGTGCTGCAGAGCGCCGCGGCCGCAACTTACGAATGGGGCAATGTCGCCATTGGCGGCGGTGGTTTTGTCTCGGGCATTATCACCAGCAAGACCGAAAAGGGCTTGATCTACGCGCGCACCGACGTCGGCGGCGCCTATCGCTGGGACAAAAACGCGGCGCGCTGGATTCCCTTGAACGATAGCCTGTCGGACAAGGAAACCGGTTTGCTCGGTATTGAATCGATCGCCATCGATCCGCAAAAGCCTAACCGCGTGTATATGATGGCCGGCATCGCCTATTTAAATGGCGGCAATAGCGCGATATTAAAATCGGAAGACTATGGAAAAAGCTTCTCGAAAATAAATGTCGGCGCTCAGTTCAAAATACATGGCAATGGCATGGGCCGCAATACCGGCGAGCGCCTGCAAGTCGATCTCGCCGATAGCGATATTCTCTACGCGGGCACACGCGCCAACGGCCTGTTTAAAAGTATTGATGCCGGCTTGACGTGGCGGCATCTCGATCTGGATGTGAGCACCACGCCGAACAAAAATGGAATCGGTTTCATCGTGCTCGACCCGGCCAGCGTGCAGGGCGGCGCCACGCGCAGGCTGTTCGCCGCCGTGTCGCGCTATCCGGAACTCGGTCCCAATCTGTACCTGTCGGCCGATGCCGGCAAGAGCTTTAGCGCGGTGCCTGGCGGGCCCGCCAAGCTGATGCCGCAGCGCGCCGTGATCGCCGGCGACAGCCTGATCATCACCTACGCCAACGGCGCCGGACCGTGGGGCGATGTCGCGCACGGCGAGCCGATGGACCAGGGGCAGGTCTGGAAGTACACCATCGCCAGCGGGCGCTGGACGAATATCTCGCCGCCGCTCAACCGCGCATACGCCGGCATTTCGGCCGATCCGCGCGACCCCAAACACCTGATCGTCTCGACCATCGATTTCTACGGCGATCCGCATTCGCGCGGCGACAAATTCTTCACCACCACCGATGGCGGCGCCAGCTGGTCCGACGTGTTTTCGCGCGGCTTCTCGCTCGATCCCAAAGGCGTGGCCTGGATCGGCGGCAGCTTCATTCACTGGACCGGCTGTATCGAATTCGATCCCTTCGACACCAAGACCGTCATGGTCGTATCGGGCAACGGCATCTACAAGACCGCCAATATCGACGCCAGTCCGGCAAAATGGGAATTCAACGTGGCCGGGCTGGAAGAGACGGTGCCGCTCAACCTGGTCAGCATTCCCGGCGGCCCGCTGATCTCGGCGATCGGCGACTACGACGGCTTTCGCCATGACGACGTGAGCCGCTATGCGCCGATCCACATGCCGACCATGGGCACCACCCACGGCCTGGCCTTCGCCGCCAACAATCCCGGCGTGGTGGCGCGGGTCGGCAGCGCGATGTACCTGTCGCGCGACATGGGCCTCAGCTGGAGCAAGACGGCGGCGCTGGCCGGCAAAAGCGGCCAGCTCGCGCTTGGCGCGGACGGCAAGACCATCGTCCACAGTCCGGAAAATTCGACCACCAGTTTTGTCTCGGATAACGCCGGCAAGAGCTGGACGCCGGTCGCCGGGCTCGAAGTGAGGAACGGCCGGCCGCTGGCCGACCCGGTCGACCCGCTCAAGTTTTACGCCCTCGAAGGCGCGCGCCTGATGGTCAGCGTCGACGCCGGCCGCAGCTTCGCGCCGGCCGCCACGCTGCCCTCCGCCAACGGCTCGAAAGTGATCCGCGCGGCGCCGGGCAGGGAAGGCGATCTGTGGCTGCCGCTCTACGACAAGGGCCTGGCGCGCTCGACCAATTCGGGCAAGAGCGTGGCCGCCATCGCCAATGTGACCTATGCGGCGGCGGTCGGTTTCGGCAAGAGCGCCGCCGGCGCCGATTACCCGACCGTGTATATCTGGGGCAGCGTGGGCGGCGTGCGCGGCATGTTCCGCTCGACCGACAGCGGCGCGAGCTGGCTGCGGATCAACGACGACGACCACCAGTACGGCGGTCCGGGCGACGCCCACTTCGTGGTGGGCGACATGAACGCCTTCGGCGTGGTCTATATGAGCACCGCAGGACGCGGCATCGTGGTCGGCAAACCGTCGCCAGCGGGCCGCTAAGCCGGTATGATGCGGGTGCCCGGCGCGCCCGCTTTGCCGCCGTCCTTTTTCCGAGTCGCGTTTTCTTCGTCTGGAGCTTATGAACACCCTGCTGCGTCCATCGCTATTACTCGCCTGCGCCCTGCTGGCGATCGCCCCCGCCGCCTTTGCCAGTCCCGACCTTACGCTGCGCTACGACAGGCCGGCGCCCGACACCGCCCAGGGCTGGGAGCGCGAAGCCCTGCCGATCGGTAACGGCCGGATCGGCGCGATGGTGTTTGGCCAGCTGGCGCGCGAACACCTGCAGTTCAACGACATCACCTTGTGGACCGGCGACGCCAAAGTGATGGGCGCCTACCAGCCCTTCGGCGACCTGTACATCAACCTGCCCGGGCATGACCAGGGTGTGAGCGGCTACTCCCGCAACCTCGACCTGGCGCGCAGCGTCCATAGCGTCAAGTACACGCGCGACGGCGTGACGTTCACGCGCGAAGCGTTTGCCAGCCATCCTGCCGAGGCCATCGTGGTGCGCCTGACGGCCAGCAAGCCGGGGCAGTACACTGGCTCGATCGCGCTCACCGACATGCACGACGCCCGCATCCACGTGTCCGGCGGGCGCATTTACGCCACCGGTTCGCTGGCCGGCTACGTCGGCCCGCAGCGGCGCCGTGGCGACGCGCCGGCGCCGGCCCTGCCGCCGCCCTCTAACAAAGTGATGAGCTACGCCAGCCAGGTGCAGGTGCTGCACGAGGGCGGCACGCTGGGCGTCGACGGCGACACCATCACCTTTGCCAACTGCGACAGCGTGACCCTGGTGCTGGGCGCCGGCACCAGTTATGTCATCGATGCCGCCAAGGCTTACCAAGGCGCGCATCCTTTGCCGCGCGTGGCCGCCCAGGTGAACGCCGCCGCCGCGCGCAGCTGGAGCGCGCTGCTGGCCGAGCACCAAAAGGATTTTCACGCGCTGTTCGACCGCGTCGCCATCGACCTGGGCGCCGCCGCGCCGGCGCGCGCCGCGCTGCCAACCGATCGCCGCATCGAGGCCTACACCGCCGAGGGCAAGGACCCGGAACTGGAGGCGCAGTTCTTCCAGTTCGGCCGTTACCTGCTCATTTCCAGCTCGCGCGATTCACTGCCGGCCAATCTGCAGGGGCTGTGGAACAACAGCCTGACGCCGCCCTGGAATAGCGACTACCACACCAACATCAACATCCAGATGAACTACTGGCCGGCCGAACCTGCCAACCTGCCCGAACTGGCAAAGCCCTTTTTCGACTTCGTACAGGGCATGACGCCGGTCTACCGCCAGGAGATCGCCGACACCGCCGCGCGCGCTATGGCCGACCCGGCCAAGGCCGCCGCCGCCGCCCGGACATCCGGCTCGGCGCCGCGCAACCGGCCGCCCGAGGAGACCTTCCTCACCGCCGCCGGCAAGCCGGTGCGTGGCTGGGCCCTTCGCACTGAATCGAACCCGTTCGGCGCCATGGGCTACACCTGGAACAAGACCGGCAACGCCTGGTATGCCCAGCATTTCTGGGAGCATTACGCCTTCACCCAGGACCGCGAGTTCCTGCGCCGGGTCGCCTATCCGGTGATGAAGGAAGTCTGCGCCTTCTGGCAGGATCACCTCAAGACCTTGCCCGACGGCCGCCTGGTGGCGCCGAACGGCTGGTCGCCCGAGCACGGCCCGGTCGAAGACGGCGTCACCTATGACCAGGAGATCATCTGGGACCTGTTCAACAATACGGTGGAAGCGGCCGACGTGCTGGGCACCGACCCGGCCTTCCGCCGCCAGATCGCCGGCCTGCGCGACCGCCTGGCCGCGCCGCGCGTGGGCAGCTGGGGCCAGTTGCGCGAGTGGCTGGAAGAGAAAAAGGATGCGGTGCTCGACACCCCCGGCGACACCCATCGCCACGTGTCCCACCTGTTTGGCCTGTTCCCCGGGCGGCAGATTTCGCCGACCCGCACCCCGGCCCTGGCGGCCGCCGCCCGCAAGACGCTGGAAGCGCGCGGCGACGCCGGCACCGGCTGGTCGATGGCCTGGAAGACCGCCTACTGGGCGCGCCTGCTCGACGGCGATCACGCCTACCGGATGTTGCGCGGGCAGCTGGCGAAGCCGGGTGCGCGCGCCGCGCAGCAGGCCGGCACCGGCAGCGAAAGCAATAACGCCGGCGGCACCTACCCGAACATGTTCGACGCCCATCCGCCATTCCAGATCGATGGCAACTTCGGCGCCACCGCCGCCCTGTGCGAGATGCTGGTGCAGTCGCAGACCGGCGAAATCCACCTGTTGCCGGCGCTGCCGGCGGCCTGGCCGAACGGCGCCGTGAAGGGCTTGCGGGCGCGCGGCGGCTTCGAGGTCGACATCGCCTGGGCCGACGGCAAACTGACCTCGGCAACCGTGCGTTCGGTGGCCGGCAAGGGCGGCGCCACGGTGCGCTATGGCGACAAGGTGGTCGATTTGCACCTGCGTCCCGGCGCCTCGAAAGTGCTCGGCCCGCAGCTTTAATCCCTCCGCCACAGCCGTCCTGGCTGTGGCAAACACCCAACATTTAATGAATATCGTTACCCACACTGGTGATTTTCGTAATTGCGTGGGTATAGTGCGCATTGCACACTTAGTTCGAGAGTTGGACTTGGTGTATTGCAGGGCTGCATGAAATCGATTTCAAAACAATCTCGCAATCGTTGTTGTCATGGAGCGTCATTTGAGAGGCGTGGCGACGAGCGGTGATGCATGATTGCTTGGAAATCGATTCCGCGCTGTGGCCCGGCCATAACGCGTTCATTGCACCAATGCATTAAGTTTTCCGCCAGTTAATTTAATAAATGGTCGGCATGGCAGTAAGGAATGCCCATATGCCGCCAATCTACGCCGTTGCGGGCGTGGTCTAGCTCACTTTGCAATCGATTACATGCGCAATCGCTGCCGCGCCAAACATGATGAGGAGTGAATGAGCCGAATTTAAAACCAAGAGCAAGTGAGGCACCCGTAGTTAGTAAAAATGGCCCGAGAGCTATATAAAAAGTCGTGAACCGATTGAAATAATGGAGACAAAATGAGTCAATTTAAAAGAACCGCGATTGCCGTGGCTGTCGCGCAGATCGCCCTGATGTCGAGCAACGCCGTGATGGCGCAAACGGCCGCCCCCGCGCCAGCCCCCGCCAGCGACGCCACCGTGGTCGTCGTCACCGGCCAGCGCGCCGCCTTGCAGTCGGCCCAGAAAATCAAACAGAATTCCGACGAGATCGTCGATTCGATCGTCGCCGACGATATCGGCAAGCTGCCCGACCGTTCCGTCACCGAAGTGCTGCAGCGCGTCGTCGGCGTCGCCATCGAGCGCACCATGAGCCGCGGCGACCCGGAACACTACTCGGTCGAAGGTTCCGGCGTGACCATTCGCGGCCTGACCTATGTGCGCTCCGAATTGAACGGGCGCGACTCGTTCTCCGCCAACGGTGGCCGCTCGCTCAATTTCGAAGACGTGCCGCCTGAACTGATGGCCGGCGTCGACGTCTACAAGAACCCCTCGGCCGAACAGATCGAAGGCGCCGTCGGCGGCCTGGTCAATCTGCGCACCGCCATGCCGTTCGATTACAAGGGCTTCAAGGGCGCGCTGTCGGGCTCCGAAACCTACTCCACCCTCAAACAGGGCAAGGCCAAGCCGACCGTCTCGGGCTTGCTGTCGAACCGCTGGAAGACCGGCCTCGGCGAATTCGGCGCCCTGATCGACGTCACCTCGTCGGAAACCGGCACCCGCACCGACGCCTTCCAGGTCGAGCCTTACTACCCGCGCACCGACGTCGTCAACGGCAAGACGGTGTGGATTCCGAAGGGCGCGCAATGGCGCACCCTGGAATTCCAGCGCAAGCGCGAAGGCCTGTACGGCGCCTTCCAGTGGAAGCCGAGCGACACCTTCGTCACCGGCCTGACCTACTTCAAATCGCGCTACAACATGCAATGGGACGAGCAGGCCATCTTCGCCGCATCGAGCCCGTACAACATCGTGGTCAGCCCCGACGCGACCTACGACGCCAAGGGCGCCCTGTTGACCGGCACCCTGTCCGATCCGAAGGACGGCGGCATCAACTTCGGCGACGACACCCGCACCGCCAACCGCACCTCGACCACCACCGACGTGTCGTGGAACGCGCGCTGGCGCGCCGCCCCCAACCTGACCATCACCACCGATCTGCAAAAGATCCACGCGACCACCGCCAGCTTCGATTCGACCGTGGCGACCGGCGTCTCGATGGCCAAGGAGAAGCTCGACCTGACCGGCGGCATTCCCCAGCTGATCTTCGACGACGCCGACCGCAAGTACCTGGCCGATCCGAAGAACTACTACTGGAACTTCACGATGGAGCACTTCGATCGCAGCACCGCGAACGAAAAGGCCTGGAAGACCGACGTCAAGTACGACTTCGACCATCCGGTGCTGCACGACATCCGTTTCGGCGTGCGCCTGACCGACCGCGATTCGGTCAACGAGAATTCGAACCCGAGCTACAACTGGGCCGCCATCACCGCGCCGTGGCAGATCGGTGGCGATATCGCCAAACTCGCCTCGCTGGGCGACCCGCGCTTCAACAACGCCACCAGCCTGCACAGCTTCGACAATTTCTTTAACGGGAAGATGTCGGTGCCGTCGGTGGTCTTCCCCGACGTCTCGCTGGCCACCGGTTATCCGGGCACCTACGAGGCGCTGCACAAGTACCACGACATCCTGTGCGCGGAAAACCATGGCGGCTCGAGCGCCAGCTGCTCGACCTGGAAAGGCGTCACCTTCGGCGGCGACCCGGCCGGCATCAACCAGCAGTCCGAGAAGACCAAGGCCTTCTACACGCAGGCGCGGTTCGGCTTCGACGACATGGCCATGCCGATTGACGGCAACGTGGGCCTGCGCTACGTGAAGACCGACGCGCAATCGGCCGGCTACACGGTGTTTTCGCCACCAGGCTCGTATCCGAGCGGGACCCAGACCGGTGGCCCGGTGATCGCCAAGATCGCCGCCTTCGCGAAGAAGATGGATTTCGAGAACTCGTACAACAATTGGCTGCCGAGCCTGAACCTGCGCATGAAGGCGTCCGACAAGCTGCAGTTCCGCTTCGCCTTTGCCGGCGCGCTGTCGCGTCCCGACTTCTCGCAACTGCAGGCCTACACCAGCCTCTCGCAGACCCAGAACGTCACCAGCAACGCGGGCAACGGCACCTACGTCGTCAACAGCGTCAGCTACACCGGCGACGCGAAGGGCAACCCGATGCTCAAGCCGACCACCTCGCGCCAGATGGACGTGACGGCGGAATGGTATTTCGCTCCGGGCGGCTCGCTGACCCTGGCCGTGTTCAACAAGCAGCTCAAGGACATCGTTGTCAACCAGCTGAGCACCTATCAGTTGACCGACACGAGCGGCAAGCCGGTCGACTTCACGGTCACCTCGCCGATCAATGGCGCCAAGGGCCGCGCGCGCGGTTTCGAGATCGCTTACCAGCAGTATTTCGACAACCTGCCGACCTGGCTGACCGGCCTGGGCATGCAGGCCAACTTCACCTTCGTCGACAGCAAGCGTGACCTGTACAACCCGGTCTTCGCGCAGTACTGCTCGGGCTCGAGCGGCGGGGCGGCCAACCTCAACCTGAACCTCAACGGTTGCGATGTCGATGGCACCACCTTCGGCAATATGCCGCTCAATAACCTGTCGCGCCAGTCGGCCAACCTGGCCTTCATGTACGACCATGGGAAGATCTCCTCGCGCATCGCCTACAGCTGGCGTTCGCGCAGCCTGCAGGCGGTCAACGTCAACGGCACCCAAGGCACCGACGGCTACGATTCCAATCCCGCCAGCGCCACCTATAAGCAGACCAATGTGGCCTGGGGCTTGCCTACCTGGGCCGGCGCTTACGGCCAGATCGACGC
>JBDSTZ010000577.1:0-17077 GCA_039927975.1 Massilia sp.
GAAGCCATCAAGCGGCGCGCGGTGCAGACCGACCCGGTCCCGTTCACCAACGACGACCTGCGCTTTCGCCAGATCGTCGCGCGCCAGCGGCCCACCAGCCGGGCCGTGGTGTTCTTCGTCATCGACGTCTCCGCCAGCATGACCCAGATCGAACGCAAGCTGGCCAAGTCGTTCTTCTTCTTCGCGCTGCAAGGCATCCGGCGCAAGTACGTCAACGTCACGACCCGCTTCATCGCCCACACCACTCACGCCTGGGAGTTCAGTGAAGGCGAGTTCTTCCAGGTCAGCGGCGTGGGCGGCACGATCGCCTCAAGCGCCTTCCGGCTGGCCCACGAACTCATCCGCACCGAGCTCGATCCATCGAACAGCAATATCTACTTGTTCTACGCCTCCGATGGCGAAAATTTCACCGAGGACCGGAGCGCCGCCACCATCTCGCTGGGGGAATTGGGCAAGGTACTCAACTACATCGGCTACATCGAAACCCTGCCCGGCATTCCCCGCTCGATGGAGACCGAAATGCGGCGCCTGTTCAACGAACTCGAGCGGCGCGGCGTCGCCAGCGGCAATAGTGTCGTGGCCAATTCCGACGATATCTGGCGCGCGCTGCGCAAGTTCTTTACCCAACAGGCCGATGCCGACGCGATGGAGACAGTATGACCAACGAGCGCGACACATACGACCACAGGAACCCCGGTGGCGGCGCCGACGACGAGCGCGCCGCGATCGACCGTGAGCGCGTCGGCACCGATAACGACTACGCTAGCGCCGGTCCCGATAACGACTACGCTAGCGCCGGTCCCGCTAACCACTGCGATAGGGCCGGTGCAACCAACGGCCGCGAATCCGTCGGCGCCACCAAAATCTACAAGTGCGCCTGCGCCGCTATGCCGGCAATGGCGATGGCGATCGACGCGGTACCCGGCGCGCCAACGGACGCCCCGACCCCACCCGGTGCGCTCGCGCGCATACCGGATGACGCCGCTGCGCCGAGCGACGCTGGCGACCTGCTGTCCGCCTACAGCGACCAGATCGAAGCGCTCGCGGTCGAGCTTGGCATGGACTTCTACCCTGTCCATTTTGACTTGGTGCCGGCCAATTTCATGGTCGAGATCGCCGTGTACGGCTTGCCCGTGCGCATGCGCCACTGGTCCTTCGGCGTGCGCTATATCCATCACCTCGTACGGCAGCACATGGGCCACTCGAAAATCTTCGAAGTCATGTTTCCCGGCGACCCCTGCCAGGCCTTCATGCTCGAAAATAACTCGCTGGCCGAGAACACCCTGGTCACCGCACACGTGCTCGGCCATGCCGACTTCGCCAAGAACAATCAGCTGTTCGCGCGCTTCATCGCGATGGCCGGCGGCCACATTCTGGAACAAAGTGCGGCGCGTGCTCACCGCCTTGAACTGGCCTTGGCCGCACATGGCCAGGCCAGGGTCGAAGCGGTGCTCGACGCCGCGCTGGCGCTAGAAACGCATATCGATATCAACCAGGCGCTGCATCGGCCGCTATTCCCCGTCTTCCGCACGCCACGGCAGGCGCCAGAGGCCGATCCTTTCCGCGATCGCTTTGGCCAACTCCCGGGAGAAACCAGCCTGCCTGCCGACGACGGCGTCTTGCGGCGCGCGCCCCTGCCTCCGCAACCTGAAACCGATTTGCTCTGGTTCATCGCGCACTATGCTCCCGACATGGAAGACTGGGAGCGAGACATCTTCCTGGCGGTGCGCGAAGAAGCCTTCTACTTCCATCCCATCTTCGCGTGCCAGATCATGAACGAGGGCTGGGCTTCATATTGGCATGCGCGCCTCTTGCGCGAAGCGACCTTTCTGCCGCACGATCTTTACCTGGCCGCCATCAAGTCGCATTCAGACGTCGTGCGGCCATTCGCCAGCGGCGAACAACTGGCGCTCTCGCTCAATCCCTACCACCTCGGCTTTTCGATGTGGGAACATATCATCGAGAAACAAGGGATCGACAAAGCCCGCCAGATCGTGCGCGACGAGGATGATTTCGGCTTCATCCGCAACTACCTCGACCGCGAACTGGTTGAAAAGCTCGAACTGTTTGTCTATGAAACGCGCAAGGACGGCGACACCAAGATCGCCAGCCGCGATGTGCACGCCATCCGCGAAGCCATCCTGGCGCCCAAATACAATTACGGTTCGCCTAATGTAAGCGTGACCCAGGTCGGCGCGGAAGGCAATCTCGAACTGCGCCACGACTACATGCGCGACGGCCGCGGCCTCGACCTGCAGCAAGCCGAGCGCGTCATGGAATACGTCACGCGCGTGTGGCGACGTCCGGTCACCCTGCACACGGTGGATTTTCGCGGCGTGGTGCGCGTTCTGCCGGTACGCAAGATGACGATCTAGCAGCAGCCGGCTTAGTGCGGCCGAGGAATCGCGGAGAGACTTGTGTACAGGCGTCGCGGGTCGCCGACGGTCGTGGCGGGTCGTCCCAGGTCGTCGCAGGTCGAGGCTAGTCGCCGTGGGTTCGTGGAGAGTTGTTGATGGTCACTGAGAGTCATGGAGCGGTGCGAGACTTCGCGGACCAGGCACGGCCATCCGGCCACCGGCGCGACGCGATCCGGTAAGCCGTTGACCACTGTCAACCGCGTGTGCACCCGGAATCCTTACCCTGTTGGTGAATTTGCCACTTTCACTGGAGGGTAAACATGGGAAACGCTCGCAGCCACCGGTCACGCGCATACACCTTCGTCCTGGCCTGCGTGCTGTCGCTCGGCGCTTGCCATAGCGAGCCGGGTCCCGAGGCATTGATGCGGCAAGCGCGCCAATACCGCGATGCCGGCGATCTGCGCGCCGCCGTCATTCAGCTCAAAAACGTTTTACAGCAAAACGCCAATAACCGGGAAGCGCGCCAGTTGCTTGGCGAAGTCTATCTCGATCAAGCCGATGCCGTGTCGGCCGAGAAGGAATTCCGGCGCGCCATCGCGCTCGGCGCCGGCGCCATCGACCTGGCCCCTCTGCTGGGCAGGAGCCTGCTCATGCAAGCGCATTTCGACCAGTTGCTGGACAACGTCAACGTGCCGCTCGACGTCAGCCGCCTTCCCGCCATCCTGGCCCTGCGCGGCAATGCAATGATGGGACTGCTGCAACCGCGCGAGGCCGCCGCCGCGTTCGAGCAAGCGCTCTCGCTCGACCCGCATCATCCGGCCGCGCTGCTGGGAATGGCCCGGCTCGCCGCCGCCCACGGCCAGGCGGCTCAAGCACATGCCCTGCTGCAACGCGCGCTTGCGGGACACCCGGACGACATCGACTGCCTGCGTTTCCAGGCCGATCTGCGGAAGCTGGCCGGCCAGCCCGAGGCCGCCCTGTCCGGCTACCAGCATGTGCTGACGCTGAAGCCTCGCCATGTCCAGACGTATATCGACATCGCCAACCTCTACATCGACAGCGGCAAGTTCGGCGAGGCACGCGCAGCTCTGCAGCGTGCACGTAGTCAATCTGCCGTCACGCTCCCCCTCCTGTTCGCGCAAGCGCTGCTCAATTATCGCGAGCACAAATACGGCGCCGCCACCGAAACGCTGCAAGCGATCCTGCGCATCGCGCCCGACTACCATCCAGCCGTTCTGCTACTTGCCACCATCGAAGCGTCCAATGGCGCCGACCAACTTGCCGAGCAACACGCCGAACAATTCTTGCGCGCGTTTCCGTTGCACCCCTTCGCCAGCAAGTTGTTGGCGATGCTGCAACTTCGCGCCGATCACTTCGACGCTGCGCTGGTGACCGTGCTGCCGGTGCTGGCGGCCCATCCAGACGACCTCGACCTGCTGACCCTCGCAGGCGAGACCCACATGCGCGCGCGCCAGTTCGATCGCGCCGCCAGGTATTTCGAAAAAGCGAGCAGCTTGCGGCCGGCGTCGGCGTCACTGCACGCCGCGCTGGGTTTGAGCCGACTGGCGCAAGGCGACCATGGCCGTGCGATCGCCGAACTCGAACGATCGGCGGCGCTCGACATCGCCGCCCCGCGCGCCGGCGTGCTGCTCGTCATGAGCCATCTGCGCGCGGGAGCTCCCGACAAGGCGCTCGCCGTGATCACCCGGATGCAACAACAAGCGCCATCCGCCCTGCTGCACAACCTCAAGGGCGGCGTGCTGCTGGCGATGCATAACCCGCGCGCCGCCCGCCCGAGCTTTGTGGCCGCCTTGCAATGCGACGCACTGTATCTGCCGGCGCTTGACAATCTTGCTCAGCTCGATGTGATGGAAGGCGATGCGGACGCCGGCGCGCGCCGTTATCTGACGGCTCTGGAAAAATCACCGCGCAACACGGCACTGATGGAAGCCCTGGCGCGCCATTACACGTCGCAAGGCCGCGCCACGGATGCCACGGCCCTGCTTGAAAAAGCCCTGGCCGTCCAGCCCGACTCACTGCGGCTTGGACTGCGCCTGGCCGACTTCTACTCGCGCAGCGGGCAGCAGCAGCGCGCCCGCGACCTGGCGCGCAAGCTAGTGGCGAGCAATCCGGGCAACGCCGATGCGCTGGCCATGCTGGCGCGTGTCGCGCAAGCAGGCGGCGATCACGTCTCGGCCGCCGAGCAGTACGGCAAGCTTGTCGCTGTGATGCCCGGCGCCACCGAGCCCCTTTTTCAGCTGGCCGAGCAGCAGCACGCGATGCGCGACGATGTGGCGGCAATGCGCTCGCTGCGCAAGGTCTTGCAGATTGCTCCCGAGCGGGCCGATGCGCAAATCCTGCTGCTGGCGACCCTTTGCGCGCAGAAGAAATATGACGACGCGCTTGCCTTCGCCCGTGCGGTGCAGCGCCAACAGCCGGCGTCGCCACGCGGACACCGGCTTGAAGCCGAGCTGTACGCGGTCCAAGGTAATAACGCCGCCGCCCTGCGAGTCGTTCAACACGCGTTCACCCGCTGGCCGAGCAGCGACCTGCTGATCCAGACGCATTCGCTGCTGCTGGCCAATGGGCTGCCCCGGCAGGCGCAAGCGCGCATGGACGGCTGGCTTGCAAGCCACCCGCAAGACGTGCAGGCGCGCCTGGTCGACGCCAGCCTCAAGCAACGCAACAACGATGTGACTGGCGCCATTGCCCAGCTTGAATATATTCTTGCCCAGAACCCCAACCATGTCGCCGCCCTCAACGATTTGGCGTGGTGCTATTTGCGCACGCGGCAAGGCAAGGCCCGAAGCTATGCCGAACGGGCCTGGCGACTGGCGCCGGACAGCCCTGCCGTCATGGATACGCTCGGCTGGCTGCTGCATACCGATGGCGAGCGCAAACGTGCCCTCACCCTGCTGAAGCAGGCGCGCAGCGCCGCGCCGGCCAATGCGGCAATCGGCTACCACCTGGCGGTGGCGCTCGCCACCTCGGGCGACAAGCGGGCCGCCCGTGGCGAACTCGAACGCGTGCTGGCGATGCCGTCGGACTTCGACGGCAAGGACGAGGCGCGCGTCTTGCTCGCTACGCTGTAGATCAGGTGTCGGTGATTTTGACAGCGGCGGCAAGCGCCGGCTGGTAGCGGCCCGGCGCGATCAAGCCGTCCGGATCGAGCGCGGCCTTGATGCGGGCCACCGTCTTCCAATACACATCTCCATGCGGATCGAGCGACGCCATCGATTGGTTGCCGACGCGGTAGGGAATGTAGCCGGCCAGCATCACCGCGTCGAACAGCTTCTGGTAGCAGACTTTGGCCCGCGCGACTTCCAGCGCGTCTTCCTTGTCGTACGCCACCGTGATGACGCCGCCCAGGCTGCGTTCGTTGATCATGCTGAAGGTGACGAACAAGTCGAAGCCGTGCTGCTCGAAGATCGGCGCGACCAGCGCGTGCAGGGCCAGCAAGTCGTAGCCGCGCAGTGGCAGGATCGGCGACACCCACAGCATGCCGCAGTTATCCTGCGCCGGATCGGCCTTGAGCGGAAAGTCCGCCGGCGTTCCCCCGCGCCGACGCCAGTAGGCGCCGCGCAGGAATCTGCCATTGGGAATTCCCCGGTTCATCGCGAACAGCGCCTCGCCCAGCGCCACCTTGGCACGCAGCCGCTGTCCCGCCCGGCTATTGCCGAGCAAGCGCGCGAGCATGGCGCCGAATTTGAGCTTGGGTTCCGTAATAAATGTCGACACCGCCGCCGTCCCCTTGAGCGCCTGGCGCAGCGCGGCGCGCGCCGCCGCCACCTGAAGCTTGCTGCCGTACAAGGCGCCCGACACGGTCCAGGCGCCGACGCCGGCTTCTTCGCGCAATTGCGCGCGTGTGGCGTCCGACAGCGCCCCGCCAGCGCCGTCCGGCTGGCGCGGCGCGACCCCGGCGCCCGAGATCACGCGCAGATCATTACCGATATGCAGGACACTGCGCAGCGTGCCATCGAGCCTCAAAGGCCGCAGGGCGTCCACCACCGGGCCAATGTCCTCGTGCCGGGGCACGGTGCACATGAAATGATTCAGGCACGCGGCCTTGGGCATGAGCCACAGGCCAATACGGGTGACGATGCCGAAATTCGATTGCGTGAACAGGCCGTCGAGGAAGGGCCCCACCCCGTAGGGAAACAAATGAGTCGTGCGCGCGTTCGGGTAGTGGCCGAAGCCGGTCTCGAGCAGTTCGCCGCTGGCCAGCACGATCTGCATGCCGGCCACGTGCTGAAGCCGGTTGCCGTAGGGCGAATGGCCGAATCCGCGCTCGAGGATATTGCCCATGAAGCTGGTGTCAGGGCCGGCGCCGGTGCAGTCGGCCCACAGATCGAGTTGATGGTCGCTCAGGAAGTCTGCCAGTTGCTGTTGCGTGACGCCCGGCTCGATCACGGCGTAGGCCAGGGTCGGATCGACGCTGATGATCCGGTTCATGCGCGACAATTCGACGATGATCTGCCCCTCTCCAACGGCGCAAGCATCGCCATAGCCCCAGTTCTTGCCGGTGCTCAGTGGATAGATCGGCGTTTGGAATTGCGCGGCGATGCGTACCAGCGCCGCCACCTGGTCGACGTTGCGCGGCCTGGCGACCGCCAGCGGCATGGTGCCGCGCGAGGCGGTGCTGCGCGCGTACCGTTCGCGCGTGGCCTCGTCGTCGCGCACCTGGGCGTCACCGATGGCCTGGCGCATCGCCTGCATGAGTTGCGCGTGGCGCTGCGCCTTCAATTCCAGCATGTCAATAGCGATCATGGTGTGCTCCTTGCTGATTGCCAGCCGACAGCCGCGCGGTGATGCCGGCTTCGTCCTGGCTGGGAAAGAAATACGGATAGAAGGACCGTTCCGCGCCATGCTTTTCCATCAAGCCGCCGAACCTGGCGATCTGAGCGCCCATGACGTCGAGCGGCAAACGCAGCAGAACTGCGGGCGCGCCAACCCGCGAACACGTGCGTTCGCCTGCGTATTCGCTAAAGCCGAGCATGCGTTGGTAAAACATCACGTGGCGCGGGTTCACTTCGATCACGTAGTCGGAGAAGCCGTGGATCTTGCGCGCGTAAAGGTAGGAAATATGGATGAGGGCGGCGAACACGCGCTTGGTCACGCCCTTGTCGATGGCCAGGCGCGAGGGCTCGCACAGGCGGCGGCCGTCGGCGCGCAGCAGGTCGAGCTGGTCGCCAAAATTCTCGTCGGCCGGCAGCAGGATGGGACTGTCGAGGCATAGGCTCATGGTCCCCACCACCACTCCGCCCGTTTCCGCGTACAGGGTGATCTTGTTCGGCTCGTGTGGCACGCTGGTCTCGACCGCGTAGCCGCGCCAGTCGTACATTTTACGGATCAGCATGCTGGCCGCCTCGCGCCGGCCGGCCGAATTGGCCAGCCGGATATGAAAGGTCTGGACGTCCAGCGCGTGCAGCAGAGCGGCGCGGTCGCGCGCGTCGAAGCCGGAGTCGCGCGCGCCAAGCGGGGCGGTGAAAGTGGCAATCGGTAGCTCTTCTTGAAGCATCTTGTCATCCTCCAGCGTGAACCGCCGGCCAACCTGGCTTGGGGCCAGCGAATTGTTGTGCAGGTCAGACAGAGTCATGCGTAAGCAAGTTCCGGCGAGCTCAACATTGTTTGCTCTTTGTTAAATGGCGGGCCCGGGTGCACCGGCGTCGGAATTTTTTCCACTCCGCGCGTCCCGCGGAAGACGCGCGCCGAGGCCGAGCGCAAGTGCTTGATTTGCCAGCCCTTACGCCGCTGGCACGGCCGATGCTATGAGTTCTTCAAGTTCGCGTTCACGACCACTAGGAGCCCTCATGCATCCAGTCCCGCGCCCCCGCGCCCACCTCGCCCGCATCACCGCCGTGCTCGCCCTGGGCTGCGCGCCAGCTGCTCAGGTGCGCGCCGACGCCTTTGCCGAAGCGATCCTGTCGATCGATAACTTCCGTCTGATCCACCCCGACGGCACGCCGTATGGCAGCGCCGATTTGGCCCTTGTCGGCGGCACCCAGGCGGCGCGCGCGGCCGCCGATTTGAATGGTGTTTTCGCCAGCGACGCCCAGCGCTACGACGCGCGCGGCGGCCTGGCCATCGATTTGCGCCAGCAAGCGGTGGGCGGTGCCGTGCGCCAGGAAAACGTCTTTACGCCGCTCGGCGCGGCCGCCGGCCAGACCGGCGCGCGCGCCAGCGCTGATCAACGCATCGTCGGCAAGCTCTTCGGCGACGGCGCCAGCAGCCAAACTCGCGCCGATGCAGCATTCGACGGAGTCGGCGCTGCCGGGGCCAGCGCCGGATTCGACGCCACATCGCAGTTTCGCTTTTCTCTCGGCACCGACGACTACATGACGATCGCCTTCAACGCCACGCCGTTCAGCCAGGCTGCGCTCGCGCCGGGCGGCGGCGCGGCAGCGCAAGCCAGCGCCGCCTTGTCCTGGAGCGTGACGATCGTCGACCTGAGTACCGGCGCCACCGTCCTGTCGTTCGCGCCCGAGGCGCTCAATGCCTGGTCGGGCGTGAGCCGCAGCGCCGGCGTCGACGGCACCATGACCTACGATCCTGGCCAGATGTTCTTCAGTGTCACCAGCGATCTGCTAAGCATGAATGACAGCTACCAGCTGACGATCAGCCAGTCGAGCAGCGTCTTCGCGGGGCAGAACCAGGCGGTGCCCGAGCCGGCGACGTTGGCCTGCAGCGGCGCCGGCCTGCTGGCCATGGCCTGGCTGGCGCGCCGCAGACGACAAGCGCGACAGGGGAATTGATCAGAGTCAATAGCGGCATGGGTAGCGGAATGTCGCTGTTTTGCGAGCCATATAATCAATACGAGGCGCGCGGCGGGCAGCGCGCGCTGCGATCACGGCGCGACCAGGGAGACCGGCGGAAAATGGAGGACTTCATCAGCCAGCTGCTGTCGAGCATCAAAGGTATCTGGAAATACCGCTGGTTCGGCATTGGCGTGATGTGGCTGGTGGCCCTGGTCGGCTGGGCCCGGGTGCTGAGCACGCCTGACGATTACCAGTCCTCGGCCCGCGTGTTCGTCGACACCCAGAGCATTCTCAAGCCGCTGATGGCCGGCATGACCACCCTTCCCAACGTCGAACAGCAGGTCGCCATCATGAGCCGCACCCTGCTCAGCCGTCCGAACGTCGAGCGCGTCATGCGCATGGTCGACCTCGACGTCCACGCCCGCACCCCGCGCGAGCACGAGCAGCAGGTCGACGAACTGATGGCCCGCATCAAGATCAGCGGCACCAGCACCTACGACATCTATTCCATTTCCTACAATAACAAGGATCCGAAGCTGGTGCGCGACGTCGTCCAGTCGCTGCTGACCATCTTTGTCGAGGGCAGCTTCAAGGGCAAGAAAGGCGACTCGCAGCAAGCCATGCAATTCATCGACGAGCAGATCAAGGGCTACGAGGAACGCCTGGTCACGGCCGAAAACCTGCTCAAGGACTTCAAGCTGCGCCACAGCGGACTGCTGCCGCGCCAGGGCGTCGATTACAGCGCCCAGCTGGCCTCCTCGGCCGACCTGCTCGGCACCGCGCGCCTCGAA
The DNA here is from genome assembly GCA_039927975.1 of Massilia sp. Lineage (GTDB taxonomy): Bacteria > Pseudomonadota > Gammaproteobacteria > Burkholderiales > Burkholderiaceae_D > JBDSTZ01. Next base: position 9,904 of record JBDSTZ010000577.1, read on the forward strand.
TTGCTCGAAGCCGAGCAAACCCGCAACGCCATCCGCGCCCAGGTCAGCGGCGACGAACCGGTGCCGACCATGGAGGCGCGCGCGGCCGCCATGTCGCATCCGGAGCTCGACGCCCGCATTGCCGCCGTCAACAAGAATCTCGACAACTCGCTGCTCCAGTTCACCGAACAGCATCCCGACATCATCGCCGCGCGCCGCCTGCTCAAGCAGCTCGAAGCGCGCAAGCTCGAGGAAGCCAAGGTGCACGTGGCCGAGGGCGATCCCGGCAAGTATTTCAGCCCCATGCTCCAGCAGCTCAAGGTAGCGCTGATCGAAGCGGACGCCAAGGTGGCAGCGATCGGCGTGCGGGTCAATGAATACAGCACCCGCCACGCGCGCCTGCTCTCGCAAAGCAATGCCGTGCCCGAGGTCGAGAGCCAGCTGGCCCAGCTCAATCGCGACTACCTGATCAACAAGGACAACTATGAAAAGCTGATCAGCCGGCGCGAGGCCGCCAAGATCTCGGGCGAACTGAGCACCACGACCGAGATGATGACCTTCAAGATCATCGATCCGCCCAGCATGCCGGTCGCGCCGATCGGGCCGAACCGTCCGCTGCTCTACAGCCTGGTGCTGCTGGCCGCCTTGCTGGCCGGGCCTGCCTGCGCGTGGTCGATCAGCCAGGCCCGTCCGACCTTCGACGGCCCGGCCATGATGCGCGAGATCACCGGCCTGGTGGTGCTCGGCACCGTGCAGATGAACTGGACGCTGGCCGAGACTGTCAAGCGCCGCCACGGTCAGGTCGTGTTGGGTACCTGCTTCGTCGCCCTGCTGTGCCTGTACGGCGGCGTGCTCGCCTCCGGCCTGGTCAAACCCTGAGGCCGCCATGATGCCCGTCGATCCCCTGCCTCTGAACCTGGCCAGCATCGGCCCGGCCCGCGCCGCCCAAGTGCCCGACGTCGACATCAACCTGGCGCGCCTGCATCAGATGGGCATGGTGACCCACGATGGCGGCCGCACCCCGGCCGCCGAGGATTTCCGCATCATCAAGCGGCCCTTGCTGCGCAAGGCCATGGCCGCGGTCGGCGCCGGCGCCAGGAACGGCAACCTGATCGTCGTCACCAGTGCGCTGCCGGGCGAAGGCAAGACCTTTTGCGCGATCAACCTCGCCATGAGCATCGCGATGGAGAAGGACCACACCGTGCTGCTGGTCGACGCCGACGTCGCCCGCCCCTCGGTGCTGCGGGTGCTGGGCCTGGAACCGGCGCCCGGCCTGATGGATGTGCTGCTGTCGGACCGGCGCCAGCTCTCCGAGCTGATCCTCAAGACCAATATCGCCAGCCTGAGCCTCTTGCCGGCCGGACGCAGCAACAAGCACGCCACCGAGCTGCTGGCCAGCCAGAGCATGAGTTTGCTGCTCGACGAGATCGCCGGGCGCTATCCGGACCGCATCGTCATCTTCGATTCGCCGCCCTTGCTGCTCACCACCGAGGCGAACGTGCTGGCCGCGCAAATGGGCCAGGTCGTGCTGGTGGTTGAATCGGAGACCACCACCCAGCGCGCCGTCAGGGAAGCCTTGCGCCGGCTCGACAATTGTCCGCATATCAGCTTGATCTGCAACAAGACCCAGGCGTTCGGTGGCGCCGACTACTATGGCTACTACGATTGACATGGCCGGCCAATGCGCCGGCGTCCCCGCTCTCTGCGCGGCCTCAAAAGTATCTGCCACCAGCCGCGCATATTGTCGGAGCGGCAGCGGCGATCCGATTCCGGAGCGCGCCGGCCGCCAGGGGGAACCATGCAGCGCTTGCGCCATCCATTTCACCGCCATCCGGTGCGCTCGTGAACTGTGACAGCCGCCTGTTCGCCCCGGTCGACGACCTGCTCGTGCTGGCCAGCCGCGTGCCCGACCCCGCCGGCGACAGCGAGGCGGTGCGCGCTTTCCATATGCTGCGCTACCTGGGCGCGCGCTACCGCGTGCATGTCGGCTGCTTCTACCACCCGCGCCGCGAGCTCGCACTGCTCGGCAAAATCAAGCCGCTCTGCTACGAGACCTGCTTCGTGCCGCACGCGCCATTGCTCGGCAACGCCAGCACCCCGCAGCGCCCGGACGGCACCCTGAGCCACTGGGTGGCGCGCCTGCTCGTGCGCCAGCCGGTGCGCGCGGCCCTGGCGATGGGCGCGCCGGCCGGCGCCTATCTGCTGCCCCACCCGTCGCTGCGCCGCGTGGCCGACTTTTGCGCGGCCGACACCGGCGCACCGGTCGTCCGCGGCTTCCATCCCGTGCGCCGGCGTCGCGCCGCCGCGCTGTTCGATCTGCGGCGCGAGATCGCGCGCCAGTTCGACAGCCTGACCTTCGGCGCCCCGCTCGACGCCGCCGGCCTGGCGCAACTGGGGCCGGCGACGGCCGCCAAGAGCGCCGCCCTGCTCGACGGCGTCGACGCCGACTATTTTTCGCCGCATATCATCCAGCGCAGTCCCTATCCGGCTGGTGTTCGCGCCCTGCTGCTCGTCGGTCCCTTGAACGACGGCGCCATGATCGACGCTGCCGAATGGTTCGTCCGCCAGGTGTTTGCGCCGCTGCGCGCGCGCCATCCCGCGCTGCGCTGCTACTTCCCCGGCGGCGGGCGCGAGGCCGGCATCGCGCGTCTAACCCGCCAGGACGGCGTGATCGCCGCCGGCGCGCTCGGCGACCTGCGGCCCTGGCTGGCCCACGCGGCGCTGGCGGTGGCGCCGCTCCAGCGCGGCGTCGCCCGCGCCGAGTACCTGCGCGAGGCGATGGCCATGCAGACCGTGCTGGTCGCCTCGCCCCAGGCCCTGGCGCCGCTCGGCCTGGCCAACCACGCCGACGTGCTGGAGGCGCACGACGCGTCCCAGTTCATTGCCCACATCGACGCCGCGCTGGGCAATCCGGACGGCCGCGCGCAAGCGATTGCCGCGCGCGTGCGCATGCTGGCCGACTATCGCTGGAGCGAGCGCCTGGCGCCGCTGTGCGGGCTGCTCGACGCGGCCGGCCACATGGGCGAAACCAGCAGCGCCTGAAGCGGCCCTACCCGCACGCGCAAGCGCATCAACGGCACCACAGCACTACACCGGAACGGACAGCTGCCGCGCTGTCCTGCTTCCTTCGCCTGAAGCGGTCCATTCATCTGTCCGGAGTTGATCATGTCAGCGACAACCGCAGCACCGCGCCTGGTAGTCCATCTGGTTCACCAGCTGGACGTCGGCGGCCTTGAAAACGGCCTTATCAATCTGATCCAGCACATGCCGCCGGAACGCTACCGGCATGCCATCATCTGCCTCAAGGACTATTCGGCCTACCACGCCCACCTCAAGACGCGCGGGGTCGAGATCATCAGTCTGAACAAACGCGAGGGCAAGGATTTCGGCCATTACCTGCGCATGTTCCGCACCCTGCGCGCGCTCCATCCGGACCTGATCCACACCCGCAACCTGTGCGGCTTCGAAGGCCAGCTGGTGGCGGCGCTGGCCGGTGTCAAACTGCGCGTGCACGGCGAACATGGCCGCGACATGAGCGACCTGTATGGACGCCGCTTCAAATACAAGCTGCTGCGCCGCTTGCTGCGTCCCCTGATCGGCCACTTCATCGCCGTCAGCTCCGACCTCGAACACTGGCTGATCGAATCGGTGGGCGCCGAGCCGGCGCGCGTGTCGCAAATCTCGAATGGCGTCGACAGCGTGCAGTACCACCCGCGCCTCGGCCCGCCGGCGGCGATCGGCCCGGCCGGCTTCATGCAGGACAATGTGTTCGTGATCGGCAGCGTCGGCCAGATGACCGACGTCAAAAGCTACGCCACCCTGGTCGAAGCCTTCCTGCGCTTGATCGCCTCGCCCCATCCGGCCCACCAGCGCCTGCGCCTGCTCATCGTCGGCGACGGCCCCACCCGCGCCGAGTGTCTCGACATGCTCACCCGCGCCGGCGCCTCGCACCGCGCCTGGCTGCCCGGCGAACGCACCGACGTGCCGCAACTGCTGCGCGCGATGGACCTGTTCGTGCTGCCCTCACTGGCCGAAGGCAGCTCCAACACCATCCTCGAAGCGATGGCGACCGGCCTGCCGGTGGTGGCCACCGCAGTCGGCGGCAATACCGAACTGGTACACGCCGGCTTCACCGGCATCCTGGTGCCCCCCAAGTCGCCGGACCTGCTGGCCGCCGCGATCGCCGATTACTGCCGCATCCCGGAAATGGGCGCGCGCCACGGCATGCGCGCGCGCAGCCAGGTGATCGCCCATCACAGCCTGCCGGCCATGGCGCGCGGCTACCTGGCCGTCTACGACGCCCTCAGCGCCAAAGCCTGCAACGGCGCCGCGCCGGGCCAGGCGTGAGGCGCCCATGCGCATCCTTCACCTGCTCGACCATTCGGTGCCGCGCCGCAGCCCCTATTCGCTGCGCACCATGTCGATCCTCCAGCAACAGCGTGAACTGGGCTGGCAAACCATCCAGCTGACCGGTCCGCGCCAGGGCCAGGTCGAGGTCGACCGCAACCGCAGCGGCTGGCACTTCTACCGCACCGAGGCGCCCGAGGCGAGCCTGCTCGGCGGCCAGCTGCTGGCCCGCATGGCCTCCTTGAACTGCCTGACGCGGCGCCTGCGCGCGGTCGCCAAACTGACCCGCCCCGACATCCTGCACGCGCACGCCTCGGCGCAAAACGGCCTGGCCGCCTTGCGGGTCGGCCGCGACCTCGGCCTGCCGGTGGTGTACGAGGCCAGTCCCGGCTGGAGCGATCCGGCCGGCGGCCTGGCCCGCGCCATCGCCCGCACCGCCGAAACCTATGTCGCCCAGCGCGCCGACGCCGTCACCACCAGCAGCGAGGCAATGCGGGTCGACATGCGCGAGCGCGGCGTGCGCCGTGCCATCGTGGTGCCCGACGCGGTCAACCTGCACAAATTCGATCCGGTGCCGGCGCGCGACGCCGGCCTCGCGCGCCGGCTCGGTCTTGGCGACGGTCCGGTGATCGGCTTTGTCGGTCCTTTTTACGCCCACGAGGGCCTGGCGCTGCTGGTCGGCGCAATGCCGGCGCTGCTGGCCGGCCTGCCCTCGCTGCGCCTGCTGCTGGTCGGCGCCGGCCCCGAGGAGGCGTCGCTGCGCCAGCAAGTGTTACAGCTTGGCCTGGCCGGCAAGGTAGTGTTCTCGGGGCTGGTCGCGCGCCGCCACAACGGCCTGTATCACAGCCTGATCGACCTGCTGGTCTACCCGCGCCTGCCGCTGCCGCTGGCCGAGGTGGTCCCGGCCATCAAGCCGCTCGAAGCGATGGCGCATGGCCACCTGGTGGCCGCTTCCAACGTCGGCAGCCACCGCGAATTGATCCAGCACGGGCGCACCGGCTTCCTTTTTCAAGCCGGCAGCGCCGGGGCCCTGGCCGAAGCAGTGCTGCGCCTGCTGGCCGACCGCGCCTGCTGGCAAGGCTTGCGGGCCGGCGCCCGCTGGTTCGTCGAGTACGAACGCACCTGGAACAGCAGCGTCGCGCGCTATGCGCCACTTTACGAGAAGCTGCTCGAGCGGCGCCGGCGTCGCTAGCCGGCCGTTGTATCAGACGCTCGCCACCGCGCGCGCCGCGCCCAGTCCGCGCGCCCCGTGCAGCACCTCCTGGTACTGCTGCGCGATCTGGCGCGCCACGCTGTCCCAGGTGTTTCCCTGCACGAGCGCGCGCACACGTGCGCGGTCCGGCGGCGTATCGAGCAGCGCGAGCAGCGCGCGTTTCTGCGCACTGGTGTCGTCCCAGCGTACCTTGGCCAAGGCGAATTCGCTGCCCGGCAATGAGAGCGCGCTGTCAGCCGTCATCAGTGCCGGCGTGCCGGCCGCCAGCGCCTCAAGCACTGTCAACGGCGCCACCTCACCTTGGCTCGGCAGCACATACACCGCCGCCGCCGCGAAGGCGCTGGCCAGCATGCGGTCCTCGTGGCGCAGGCTGCCCAGCCAGGTCACCCCCGGCATCGCACGCAGCGTGCGCAGATAGTCACCATCGCTGGCCTCGGCCTCGCCGATCACCACGAACGGCAGCGCCATTTCGGCCAGCACGCGCGCCATGCCGAGCTGGTTCTTGTACGGCGAGATGCGCCCGACCATCAAGGCGAACGGCCCTTCAATGCTGGTGCGCGAGCGGAACAGCGCGGCGCTGGCGTTGAAAAAATGCGGGCTGATCCCGTTCGCTACCCGCCGCACCTTGCCCGCCTCGATCCGGAACGCAGCGCAGATGGCCTGCTGTTCGGCCTCGCCCAGCGCGATCAGCACATTGGCCAGCTGCAGGGCGCTGCGGATCTGCGCATAGCTGGTGTGCAGTTCCCAGCCGGTCAGGCGGCCCAGGGCCCGCTCGGCCAGCCGCGCCCGCGCGCCCGAAAAACGGTTCCAGCCAGGCGGCACCAGCGGCGAGAGCACCACCGGCACACCCATCTCGCGCGCCGCCTCGACAATCCGGTGGTTGCCGTTAATGGCGGCGAAGACGTGAATCAGGTCGTAGTCGTCGAGTCGGGTGCGGCAGGGATCGACCAGCTCGGCCTGCATCAGCGGGATCCCCGGCACCCGTTCGAGCCGGTTCAGGGCAAGCAGGGTTTCGCGCACCTGCACTTGCAGGCCGCCGTCGCGCTGGAACAGCATCGGATAAGACAGCAGGCCAACGCGCATCACTCGCTCCATCTCAATGTGACCTGACCGCGGCCAGCTTCAGACGCACCAGGTGCAGTTCGTCGCGCAGCGGGTGGCGCAACACGATGATCGCCGACAGCCATAACAGCAGCGCGCCGGCCGCCGCCGCCGCGATTCCGCGCGCATCGATCGCGCCGGTCAGCAGCGCCGCCGCCGGCGCCAGCGCGCTGATCATCGCCAGCAGCGCGCCCCTGGCACTGGCGCGCACCACGCCGGCGGCGTCGATGCCGCCCATGCGCGAGAGCAGCCGCTGCGTGGCCCAGGCGCGGAACGCCGTGCCGAGCACCACCGCCCAGGCCACCATCGACAGGCCGAACGGCGCCGCGGCCACCAGCAGCGCGATGCGCACCGGGACCGTGAAAGCGTCGAGCCGGGCCTGGGTCTTGACCCGGCCGGTGGCGACAAAGAAGTAGCGGGCCATGCTGGACATGCTATAGATTGCTGATGAGAAACACATGATCCGTATCAAGGGAGCAGCGGCATCCCACTGCGCCCCGTACAGCAGCCGCAGCAACGGCAGCGCCATCAGGG
>JBDSTZ010000578.1:0-17248 GCA_039927975.1 Massilia sp.
GGCCAGTTTGAGCAGTTCCGGATCGGGCTTGGCACGCTTGTTACGCTTTACAACGGTCATTTTTTCTCCTTGATGGCGGCAGTGTCCTGCCAAATGACCGTTTACACAAAATTATTTACACCCTCCAGTAATAATCGAGAGGAATTGACGCAGCGGTGTCGTGTCAAGGTAGGCAACCGGGTTGGCCGCTCCGCGACCGAGGAGCAGCTGGCGAACGGTATCCCGCTTTTTCTTGAACAGCTCATCCGCACACTCCGGATCGAGCAGACTGATCATCCCTATGAGAGTCGGCGCATCTCTGGCCCTGCGGGAGGTGCAGCAGCGCTTTCAGATGTCAGCGTATCGGCGGCTGAGCACGGTAAAGATCTGATGCTTCTTGGTCTAACCGTCGATCAGGTTGTACATGACTATGGCGACCTTTGCCAAGCGATAACCGATCTGGCTGTTGAACGCGACGCCCCATTCGAAGTAGATGAATTTCGCACATTGAACCGGTGTCTGGACAATGCCATATCTGATGCGGTCACCGAATTCAGCTATCAACGTGATGCGCTCACAGCAGCGAAAAATGACACTGAAACAAACAGACGGATGGGCTTCTTTGCCCATGAACTGCGAAATCTTCTTGGCACCGCTTCACTAGCCTTCGCTGCGGCCAAAGTCGGCGATCTGAGTCTGAAAGGGGCGACTGGCTCGATCCTGGAACGAAGCCTAAATGGTCTTGAGAAATTGATATCGAACTCAATCGAAGAAGTCAGAAGCGTAAACGCTGGCTCAGCTTCATTGGACGCATTTTCTCTTGCACTTTTCATAAGCGAGATTGGTGATGCCGCCGCCCTGTCCGCAAAAATGCATGGTTGTACCTTGCGAGTTCCAGTCGTTGACGCGGAACTGGCGCTGACCGGCGCACGCGATTTACTGATCGCAGCGGTAGCAAATTTGCTGCAGAATGCTTTCAAATTTACACTGGCCGGTACTGAAGTATCACTGACCGCTTATGCCGCCGGCGATCGGATTCTGATAGACGTGCAGGACCACTGCGGCGGACTCGGCGAACGAGTAGCAGAAACAATGTTCCGGCCATTTTCTCAATCGGGGGAGAATAGATCGGGAATCGGGCTTGGTTTAACGATCGCGAAGGAAAGCGTTAGTGCTAGCGGCGGCGAGCTAACCGTGCGCGACATTCCTGGCCATGGGTGCGTTTTCTCCGTCAACATGCCTCGCAATAAGCTACTCGATTAGTCGCATTGTCCGGTGCTAACTTCCCGGCTCATCGCTGAAGTAGCCCGACGAAGCGGGCAGGCTGCGCGCTCCTTCTCTGCTTGCGTCCTCGCCTTCGAAGAGCTTGGCGTAGTCGGCGCGGCGAAGGACGGATCACCCTTGTTTTCGCCGCGACCCGGCCACATAATATACAATGTATATTTAAAAGGCCGATCTCATGATTACTACCCACGTCTTCATCGCTACCAGTCTTGACGGTTTCATCGCACGCCAGGATGGCGATATCGAATGGCTCCTGCGCCGGGACGACCCGAGCGAAAATCACGGCTACAACGACTTCATCGCCGACAAGGACTTGATCTTGATGGGGCGCGGCAGTTATGAGAAGGTTGCGACTTTTTCGTCATGGCCCTATTCCCTGCCGGTGCTGGTGCTATCGACGCAACTGGCGGCGTCGCCGGTACCTGATGCGCTGGCGGGCAAGGTCAGGTTTTCATCCGCAACTCCGAAGGAGGCGCTGGCGTTGCTGGCGGCGGAAAATGTGCGTCGAATCTATCTCGACGGCGGTCAACTGGTGCAATCATTCCTGCGCGAAGGCCTGGTGAGCGATATGGTGATCACCACCGTTCCCGTCCTGCTCGGCGCGGGACGCCCCTTGTTCGGTGCGCTTTCAAACGACATCGATCTGCAGCTCGTGTCGAGCCGCAGTTTTTCTTCAGGTCTGGTGCAATCGCGCTATAAGCTGCTGCCATGACGCGGCCGCGTGGCCGTCCGGCCGAGGGACACGGGATAGCGCCCGAAGACATTATGAACGCCGCTCTGGCGCTGCTGGAGGAAGACGCTGGGCAAGGATTGACAATGCGCGCACTGGCCAGCCGACTCGGGGTGACCCCGATGAGCCTGTACCGCCACGTTGGTGATCAAGCTAAATTACTGCGCGCGCTGTCCGACCGGGTCTTTGCCGAGGCGCTCAATGCCAGCGCCGGTATCGACGTACACCTGGACGCAATCCGAACCCTGCTGATCCGTTATCACTGGGCGGTTGGCCGTCATCCCCAACTCACACTGGCGCTCTTCGCTACGCCAGACGCCTTGAATGGCGTGACCCGCGAGATCACCGAGCGCCTGACGACGCTGCTTTCCAAGAGCACGGCGGAACCCGTCCTGTGGCGCGACATTCTGGTGGACCACGCCCACGGCAGCGGTCTGGCACTCGCCTCGGCCCGCGACGATCCGCCACGCGCAGAGGCGCTCCACCAGCAATATCGGCAAGCGCTCGACCGTCTGCTCGATCGCCTCGCCGGCGCGTAAGCGAAGCAACCGGTCAAGCCGTCACTGTCGTTGCGGGAACGGTGGCGCACGCCGCCCCGCCCTCCCCGGCACATTCCTCGCCGCCGTCAACCCTTAACGCTGCACAGGCTTGATGCCGCCTTGCGCGTCGTACTCAAGCGGCGCCACCGCGATCGAGCGGCGGTAGCCACCGCCGCCTGGCAGCAGATTGTCGTGATAGAAGATATAGCTCTTGCCATCATGCTCGATGATCGCCTGGTGGTTGGTCGAGATCTGCAGATAGTCGATGATCACGTCGCCGTAGGTGAACGGGCCCAGCGGCGAACTCGCGGTGGTGTACAGGATCTGCCCTGGCCAGCCGGTCGAGAACGTGAAGTAGTACTTGCCGTTGTGCTCGTGCAGGAACGGCGCCTCGCCGTACTTCTTCTTCGGGTCGGTTGCCGGCAGGCCCTTGAGTTCCACATTCAGGATCGGACCGTCCAGCGAGACCATGTCGGCCTTGAGCTTCACCATCTTCGGCACGCGGGTGCCGAAATACATGTATGCCTGGCCGTCCTTGTCGACGAACACGGCCGGATCGATCGGCTCATCGCCGGCGTTGGCGTCGCGCGCCTTGTCGACCAGCGCGTCGACGCGGGCGTCAACGAAACCGCCATCGGGACGGTTGGACACGGCCACGCCGATCTTGTCGCCGCCGACCGGCGCGTAGAAATAGTATTTGCCGTTGCGATAAGCCGCTTCCGGCGCCCACGCCTTGGCGTCCGGGCGGGCCCATTTGAAGACCGTGACATCGAGCGGAATGCCGGCGTCGGTCCAGCTCTTCAGGTCCGGCGAGCTGTAGAGGCGCCAGGTGGTCGAGTCCCAGTATTTGCCGGTGTTGGACGCGTCATCGGTGGCGTAGACATAGTAGCGGCCGGCGAAGAAATGCGGCGACGGGTCGGCATTGAAGCGCTGCGAGATCGGCTTGTTCCAGCCGACCGGCGCCGACGCCGGGGCCGCTTGCTGCGCGGTCGAGCAGGCGCCGAGCGTCAGGGCGAATGCGGCGGTGCACAGCGCACGGCCGGCGAGCGGCCATAAATTTGAGTTCTGCAATTGATTGTCCTTGTTATTGATTGTTCGTCCAGTGACTGCGGGCGGCTCCGGCGCCCCGCGGGGCGCCTGAGTGCCGGCGCCAGGCGCGTTTCGATCATGCCGGACGCGCCGTTGGCGAAGTGTACTACGCCTCACTTTACGTAATGATCATATTTCCACCCTTCGCGATACCTAAACTGGTATCGATAACGGATCGCCTCGCATCAGCTGGCTGGTGCCGCGCCAAATGGCGATCGGCCCATCACTGGCGTGGGAACCTACTTAAAAACCAATTGAGCGAAATTGTACAAATTCTCGGTCCAGCTCTCGCGGTCGTGGCCGTACTCGTCGACGTTCCACACGTGTGCGATCTGGTGCGCCTTGAGGTAGCGATGAAACGCCTGAGACCCCTTGATCAAGCCGTCCTTGTTTCCGCACGACAGATACAGCAAGCGCAACTTGCCGTCGGCGCGCCCGCCCAGCAATTCGCCCGCCGTCTTCGCATTGGGCGCCGACGAGAAACCGCCGACCCAGGCGAAGGTGTCGAGGTGGCCAAGCCCGAAGTTCAAGGCCTGCCCGCCACCCATCGACAAGCCGGCGATCGCGCGCTGGCGGCCGTCCGCGAGTGTCGCGTAGCGCTTGTCGACGGCCGGGATCAATGTGTCGAGCAGCTCGCGCTCGAACTTGGCGAAGCCTGCCACGTGCTGGGGGGTGAAGGTGCGCTCGCCGGGCGGCGGACGGTCGTCGGCCAGCGCGCGTCCATTCGGCATGACGACGATCATCGACACTGCGCGGCCGGCGGCGATCACATTGTCGAGAATGGTGGTTGCATGCACGTAACCACGCCATTCGTCCTGGTTGCCGGCAATGCCGTGCAGCAGGTACAGCACCGGGTAACGCCGTTCGGACGAGTAGCCGGCCGGCAGGTACACGCTCGCCGTGCGCCGCGTGCCGGTGACGGGCGAGTCGTAAGCGAAGGCTTCCACCCTTCCCTGCGCGACGCCGGACTGCACGTCCGCGAAGCCGGCCGGCGGGACAGGAAATGCGCGCACGTCGTCCGGTCCGAGCGCGACGGCGCCGGTAGCGGCACGTGGCTGTTCCGGATTGACCTTCGCGCCACCGTCCTGTGCAATCGCGCCGGCGCCGCCGCCAAGCGCCGTGACCACAATCATGAGTGAGGTGAGCCTGAATTGCATCCGATGTCTCCTGTGTTCGCATCGCTAAAACGGTGTGGCTCTGTCCGCCGTGCATCGTTTAGTCGTGGAGCATTGTATATTTAAAATACGTTCGGAACCAGTTATAGGGCGCTTGCCAGGTTCCAGCGCAGGCCGGGCCGCCCTGCCCGCCCTCCGTGCGGATTCCCGGACAAATCGTTCCCGTCCCAGGCGGTTTCCCGCACAAATCCTCCTCTTTCGCCCCGCTATACCGCCGCCACGCCCGTGAACCATCCCTGGCACGGAAGCTGCAATACCTCCCTTCGCAGCATCCACCATAACGGAGACAAACCATGAAACCACTCGCCATCCTCGGGTTCGCCGCAGGCGCCCTCCTGTCTTTTTCCAGCCACGCCGCCGATGAAGCCGTGGTCCGCCTCGGCAACCTGAAATTCGCCCACTACGGCGCCGTTTCCTACATCAAGGAAATCGCCCCCCAGTGCGGCATCAAGGTCGAGGAACACATGTTCGCCAAAGGTCCGGACGTGATGCAAGCCATCCTTGCCGGCGAGCTGGACGTCGGCGCCACCGCTTCCGAAGGCGCCATTTCCGGCCGCGCCAACGGCGCCCCGATCTATGTGGTGGCCGGCTTCGCCAAGGGCGGCGCGCGGCTGGTGGCCGGCGCCGGCAGCGGCATCAAGTCGATCAAGGATTTGAAGGGCAAGAAAGTCGGCGTCACGCGCGGCGGCATCCACGAGGTGCTGCTCAACGCCGAACTGGCCCAGCATGGCCTCAGCGTGTCCGACATGCCGGGCAAGGACGTCCAGGTGATCTACCTCGCCTTCGCCGACCTCAACCAGGCGCTGCTCGGCAAGAACCTCGACGCCATCATGCAGAGCGAGCCGCAAGCCTCGCAAGCCATCAACAAGGGTTATGGCGTGGAAGTAATGAAGCCCTACGACACGCCAATCGGCTTGCCGGTCCGCACGCTCGTCATGAGCGAGAAGTTTTACAAGGAAAATCGCGCCACGGCCGCCAAATTCATGACCTGCTTCGTCAAGGCCACCAAGCTCTTCATCGACAACCAGGCAGTCGCCGAAAAGTATGTGCGCGAAACAATGTTCAAGAACCAGATCACCAAGGACGACTTCGCCGACGCCATCGAAAATTCGCCCTACACCTACGACATCACGGCCGCCCATATCCAGACCACCACCGACGTGATGGCCAAGACCGGTACCGGCAAGATGCGCAAGCCGCCGGTCGCCACCGAATGGGTCAAGACCGACCTGCTCGAGCAGGCCAAGAAGTCCTTGTCGATCCCGTAAGGAGCGATCATGAATATAACTCTCTGGCGCCAGCGCGCCGTCGGCCTGGCCGTCCCCGCGCTCATCGTGATCCTGTGGCAAGCCTGCGCCATGCTCGGCTGGGTCAACCCCCAGGTGCTGCCCTCGCCGCTCGCGGTGACCATCAAGTGGATCGAGTACGCCATGCCGCTCGCCCCCTACGATCCGGCCGCCGGCTCGTGGCTCGCCTGGCTGTTCTCGGGCGAACTGGTGCACGACACGCTGGGCAGCATGTACCGTGTGGTGGTCGGCTTCGCCGTCGGCGCGGGACTGGCCCTGCCGCTCGGCCTGTCGATGGGATCGAGCCGCGCCATGTACGCCTGGCTCAATCCACTCATGCAGGTGCTGCGGCCGATTCCGCCCATCGCCTACATTCCGCTGGCGATTCTCTGGTTCGGCCTCGGCAACGCGCCGGCCGTGTTCCTGATCGCACTCGGCGCCTTCTTTCCGGTCCTGATGAACACCATCGCCGGCGTGCGCCATGTCGACGGCATCTACATCCGCGCCGCCCGCAACCTGGGCGCCAGCCAGCGCACCATGTTCATGCAGGTGATGCTGCCGGCGGCCGTGCCCTACATCCTGTCGGGCGTGCGGATCGGCATCGGCACCTCCTTCATCGTCGTCATCGTCTCGGAAATGATCGCCGTGAACAATGGCCTCGGCTTTCGCATTCTGGAGGCGCGCGAATACTTTTGGTCCGACAAGATCATCGCCGGCATGATCAGCATTGGCCTGCTGGGCCTGGCCATCGACATCGGCATGAACAAACTGAACAATCATTTGCTGCGCTGGCACCGCGGCCTGGAGAACTGAGATGACCGCATCGCCTATCGAAGTCAAGCAAGTGAACAAGGTGTTCAACGCCGGCGAGCGCGAAGTCGTCGCGCTCAAGGACATCAATCTGAGCATTCCCGACGGCCAGTTCGTCTGCCTGCTGGGCCCTTCCGGTTGCGGCAAGTCGACCCTGCTCAACGCCATCGCCGGCTTTTCGCTGCCGTCCTCGGGCACCATCAACGCCAACGGCAAGCTGGTCACCGGGCCGGGGCCGGAGCGCGGCATGGTGTTCCAGGAATACGCGCTGTTTCCGTGGATGACGGTGGAGAAAAACATCGGCTTCGGCCTCGAAATTCGCGGCACGCCGAAGGACGAGATCAAGCACACCGTCGACCGCCTGCTGGGCACCTTGTCGCTGACCGACTTTCGCCATCGCTTCCCGAAGGACCTGTCGGGCGGCATGCGCCAGCGCGTGGCGATCGCCCGCGTGCTGGCGCTCGACTCGCCCATCATGCTGATGGACGAACCGTTTGGCGCCCTCGACGCCCTCACCCGCCGCAACCTGCAGGACGAACTGCTGCGCATCTGGGCCGAACTGAAGAAGACCATCATCTTCGTCACCCACAGCATCGAGGAAGCCATCTACCTGGCCGACCGCATCGTCGTGATGACCTACCGTCCCGGCACCGTCAAGCGCGACATCATGGTCGACATGCCGCGCCTGCGCGACCCGGCCGCGCCGGCCTTCAACACCCTCAAGCGCGAGCTCGGCATGCTGGTGATGGAGGAACAGCAGCGCCATCACCACGCGGAAATGCGCGCCGCCGCGGTTGACTAGCGGTAGAATTGGCCCCACTTCTCCTTGGGCAACATTCATGCGCGTGCACCGTTCGTTCGTCTGGTTGATGGCGCTAGCCGCCGGCGCGCTGCTGGTCGGGCTGGTGTACCGCAGCGCCGCCGAGCAGGGCGCCGCCGAGGTGCTGGGCCAGGGGCGCCGTCAGCTCCAGCTGATGGCGCCCGAGCTTGAGTCGGCGCTCGACAAGTTCGAGACCCTGCCCTACGCGCTGGCGTTCCAGGAAGACGTGGCCGGAATGCTGGCCCATCCGGACGATGCGCCCCGCGCGGCCCGCCTGAACCATGTCCTGCAAGCGATCCAGCAGCAATCGAAGGTCGCGGCGATCTACCTGATGGACCGCCAGGGCAACACACTCGCCGCCAGCAACGCCGGCATGCCGCTCAGTTTCGTCGGCAAGAACTTCGGCTTTCGGCCGTACTTCCGACAGGCGCTGGATGGCGGCGCCGGGCGTTTTTACGGCATCGGCAATACCTCGGGCGAACCCGGCTACTTCATTGCCCAGCCGGTCACGGCGGACGGCGCCATTGCCGGCGTCATCGCGGTCAAGATCAGCCTGGGTGAGTTCGAGCGCAACTGGGCCGGCAGCGACGACGCCATCGCGCTCACCGACGCCGCCGGCGTGGTGTTCCTGTCGAACCGAAAAAGCTGGAAGTACCACAGCCTGCGCGCCCTGGGCGCCATCACCGAGCGCGACCTGGCCGCCACCTTGCAATACGCCGGCATGCCGATCACCCCGGTTGAAGGCGGCGTCGGTCCGCACGCGGCCCAGGCGGTCGGCCGGCTTGGCTGGCAACTCATGCTGTTCCCGGCGCCGCGCCGCGTGGCGCGCAACGCGGCCTTGTGGGCGCTCGCTTGCGCGCTGGTGCTCGCCAGCGCGGCGCTGGCCGGCTGGGCCGTGCATCAGCGCCGCCGCCGGCTGGAGGAGCGGCGCGCGTCCGGCATCGCCCTGCGCGACGCCGCCGACCAGCTCGACCTGCGCATCGCCGAGCGCACCACGCAGTTGCGTACCGCCAACGACGCCCTCGAAACCCGCTACGCCACGCTCAAGCAGACCGAGTTGGTGCTGCGTTCCACCCAGGACGAGCTGGTCCAGGCCGGCAAGCTGGCCATGCTCGGCCAGATGGCGGCCGGCGTCACCCACGAACTGAACCAGCCGCTGGCGGCGATCCGCGCCTTTGCCGACAACGCCCGGACCTTTCTCGAACGAGGCCAGGCCGACCAGGCCAGCGCCAATCTCGGCCACATTGCCGACGCCAGCGCCAGGATGGGCGCCATCATCAGCCAGTTGAAAGGATTCGCGCGCAAGAGCGATTCGGTCGGCGCGGTCGACCTCGCCATGGCCATCCATGCCTCGACGCTGATGCTGCAAAGCGATTTTCGGCGAGTCGGCGCCGAACTGCGTGTTCCGGACGATCTCGCGGCAATCTCGCTGACCGTGGCCGGCGATCCGGTGCGCATCGAGCAAGTCTTCATCAACCTGCTGCGCAACGCGCTCGACGCGGTCGAGTTGGCGCCGCTGCGCCGGGTCACCGTCGGCCTGCGTCAGGAACAGGGCTGGGCGGTGGTCAGCATCAGCGATACCGGGGCCGGCATTCCGGGCGAGGTCGCCGCCCACTTGTTCGAAGCCTTCTTTACCACCAAGCCATCCGGCAAGGGACTCGGCCTCGGCCTCGCCATCTCCTCCTCGATCGTGCAGGCAATGAACGGCCAGCTGCGCGGCTACAATCAGGAAGCTGGCGGCGCCGAGTTCGAGGTCCGCCTTCCCATGCACGACAAAGGATTCTGACATGCGCGCCATCCTGGTTGAAGACGAAGCGGCGCTGCGCCTGGCGACGACCCAGACGCTCGAACTGGGCGGCTTCACGGTCGACGCCTACGCCAGCGCCGAGGCGGCGCAAGCGGCGCTTTCTGCCGATTTCGACGGCGTGATCGTCAGCGATGTGCGGTTGGGCGGCAGCTCGGGCCTGGACCTGTTGGCCCACGTGGTGGCGCTCGACGCCGAGCTGCCGGTCATCATCGTCACCGGCCATGGCGATGTGAACATGGCGGTCGCGGCGATGCGCTCCGGCGCCTACGACTTCATTGAGAAACCGTTCAACGCCGAGAGACTGCTGGGCGCCGTCAGCCGCGCCCACGAACGGCGCAGCCTGGTGCTGGAAAATCGCCGCCTGAAAGCCGCCTGGGCCCTCCATCCGGATACGCCGGAGCTGGTCGGTCGTACCCCGGCGATGGAACAGCTCAAGGTGATGGTGCGAAATATCGCGCCGAGCGGCGTCGACATTCTCATCAACGGCGAAACCGGCACCGGCAAGGAAGTGCTGGCGCGCCTGATTCACGCCGCCAGCGAGCGCAAGGGTAATTTCGTCGCCATCAACTGCGGTGCGCTGCCCGAATCCATTTTCGAGAGCGAGATGTTCGGCCACGAGGCGGGCGCCTTCACCGGCGCCCAGAAGCGCCGCATCGGCAAGCTCGAATACGCCAACAACGGCACGCTGTTCCTCGACGAAATCGAGAGCATGCCGATGGCCTTGCAAGTCAAGTTGCTGCGCGTGCTGCAGGAGCGCCGGCTTGAAAGATTGGGGGGCAATGAAGCGATCGCCGTCAACTTCCGGATCATCGCGGCGAGCAAGGCCGATCTGGTGCAACTGGCGGCGCAGGGCAAGTTTCGCGAAGACCTGTACTACCGCATCGGCGTCGCAGCCCTCGACCTGCCGCCCTTGCGCGAGCGGCGCGACGACATTCCCTTGCTGCTGGCGCATTTCGCGCAGGATGCCGCCAACCGTTTCAGTCGCCCGCTGCCGCAATGGAGCGCGCAGCAGATGCATGAGTGGCAGCGGCAAGCGTGGCCGGGCAACCTGCGCGAACTGCGCAATTTTGCCGAGCGGCTGGTGTTGAATATTGTCCCGACGAGCAGTCCGGCGGCGCCGCTCGCGACCGAAAAGCAGACCCCACTGCCAGCCCAGGTCGAGCAGTTCGAACAGGCGCTGATCACCCGTGCCCTGGCCGAAGCGTCGGGCAGCGTGAGCAGCGCGGCCGAACAGCTGGGGGTGCCGCGCAAGACCCTTTACGACAAGATCAAGAAGTACCAGTTATTGTCGCCGCGCTTGCTGGCCGGCGGCGATTGAGCGGTCCGCCCTGACTTACTTCGCGCTGCTCAGTTTCAGCAGGTAGACATCGTTTTCGCGCACCGGCAAGGCCAGCTTGAAGTTGCCGTCCGCGCCCACCCGTACCGCGCGTTTTTCGGCAGCGGCGCCGGTCGCAACCGACTTCAGGCTGGCGACTTGCTCACGGCTCAACTGCTTCGGCGAACCCATGCCGATAAATGCCGTGTAGGCGTCGTTCTTCTTGTAACCGACCTGCGACAGCGTGAGGGTATAGCTGCCCTTCTTCAAGCCGTGCAAGTTCACTTCCACCTGGCCCTTGCTCTTGGGCGGCAAATCCTTGATGAAGAACTGCTGATTGTTGACCTTCTCCGGCAGCGTATAGGTGTAGTCCCACAGCAGCACCTGCACATTGCCCTTGTCGTCGGTGGTCGCGATCGATTGCGCGTCGCCGTTCTTCAGCTCGGTGGACCCGAGTCCATTCAGGAATTGGTAGGCGAAATACGCCGGCTTCTTGATGCCCTGCGTGTTCATCAATCCAAAGCCGCCATGGAAGGCTTCGAAGCGCGGACCGGCTTCCTCGAAGATATCGGTAAATACCCAATACGACATCGACTGCGCCGCGTTGCCAACCTGCTTGAGCTTTTGCAGGATATAGGCCGCCTGGTGGTAGCTGTCGTGGGACGGATCGGACGGCGTGTACGACGAACTCCATTCGGTGTAATGCAGATCCAGGTTTGGCATGACGGACGCCGCGATTTCCTTCCGATTGCGAAACACGTCGTTACTGATGGCGCCCTGGTCCTTGGCCAGCACGGTTCCCTTGGTGCCGAATTCGTCGAGGAATCCTTCATGCACGCCGTAGGTATGCGTGCTGACGAAATCGAGCGGCACCTTATTCTTGGCGCAGTAGGCGATCATCTCCGGAATCCACGCGGCGCCGGCGGTGGCGGGGCCGCCCACCTTGTATTGCGGATTGACGCCCTTGATCGCGAGCGCGGCGTATTTGTAGAGTTTGAAGTAATCGTCTTGCGAGCCGGCCCAGAAACCGTCGAGATTCGGCTCGTTCCACACCTCGAAATACCAGCTCGCCACTTCGGCCTGGCCGTAGCGCTCGGTCCAGTGTTCCGTCAGGGTCTTGACCAGCTTGCCCCACTGTTCATAGCTGCGCGGCGGCGTCACATTGCCGCGCCACCAAAAAATCGTCTTGTTGCCGCTGGCCATCGGCGAAGGCATGAAGCCAAGTTCGACGAAAGGCTTGACGCCGATACTGAGCAGATAATCGTACAGCGCATCGATGTAGGTGAAGTTGTATTGCTCTTTGCCTTGGTCGTCGTATTTGAATACCGCCATGTCATCGTTCAGCAGCCCGTGCATGCGGATGTAGCGAAAGCCCGTATCGCGCTTGGTTTCGGCCAGCTGCTGCTGCCAGTCCGCCCGCAAGCCCTCGTTCGCGCGGCCGGCGCCAATCGTAAAATTAAAGGTCTTGTTTAATTTTCCCTGCGTTTGATCAACCGCCAGATCGATCACGCGGTTTTGCGAATACGCTTGCGAGGAGACGATCAGCAAAGCACCGAGCAGCATTGAAGCGATGGATTTCAGACGCATGCAGAATCTTTCAATAAAGTAAATGGATCGACGAGAAGGGGCGGCTGCGACGCCGGCACACTCGACTGCCCAGAGTAAGCCAGAGTGCGGTCCACTTGTAGCACGGGGAGGAAAAGCCCTATGAAAATGCAGAAAATTCTATCAATTATGACGCCAATGTTAGCGCAATAGGCGCCGGCCCGACACGGACGGCCCACCTCGTTGGCGCGCGCCGCGAACGCCTAAAATCGTATTGCCCGGGTGACATGCGGCCCCGCATGCTGTAAATTCCATGCCTGCGCCCAG
This sequence comes from Massilia sp., assembly GCA_039927975.1. GTDB lineage: Bacteria > Pseudomonadota > Gammaproteobacteria > Burkholderiales > Burkholderiaceae_D > JBDSTZ01. The sequence goes on from JBDSTZ010000578.1 coordinate 12,707, forward strand.
CCCGCGTCGTCAGCCGCCCGGGCCTCGCCACCAATTCAAACCACGGATTCCAAGGGTTTACACTCAGATGCACGCGTTATATTTTAAGGCTTTGCTGCGCCTTGTCTTGCTACTGATCGTGAGTGGCGTGGTCAGTTATGCATGTGTAAGCCGCAGTTATCGGCAAGACGTCCTGATTGGCACAGCGGCGGAGGGTTTCAAGTATCAGCTGGCGAACCGGACCTTTGCGCCTGGCGCGAACGCGCATTCGATCTTGCGATCGAAGGCGGAGCCCACGCGCCTGCTCATCGATTTCACGCTCGATGCCGCCGCCTCCAATCCCTACGCCGCCACCGCCATTGTGTTTACGGGGGCGGACGGCAAACCCGCGCTCATCGACCTGTCGCGCTATGGCAGCATCAGTTTCGACGCCAGATGCTACCCCTCCAACACCTTGTCGATCGGCATATCGACGTTCGACCCCAGGGTCTCCAAGCCAGGCGACTTGCTGACCTACCGCACGCCATCGACCTTCATCGCGTGCGAGGAAGCGGGCGCCCACGTCGACCTCGACCTGACCCGCATGTCGGTCCCCCAGTGGTGGTTCGACATGTTCAAGCTGAACCTGTCGCAGCAGGGGTACGCGCTCGACAAGGTGGCGCAGATCGAATTCGGCAGCAGCAGCCGCAGCCCCACCGGCGTCGCCACGCGGGTCGAAATCGCCCAGCTGACGCTGCATGGCCGCGACTATGGCTACATCTACTTCCTGGGTGCCGTTCTGGTATTGGCATGGGGCTCGTTTGCGATCTGGTTCTTCCGCCAGTATGCGGCCGCGCTGTCGCATGAAGTGCAATCGCGCCTGCGCAAGGATCTGCCACTGGTCGCCTATCAACAATTGTCGATCGAACCGCACCGCGACAAGGAAAAAGGCGCCATCCTTAAATTAATGGCAACGCGTTATGGTGATTCGGATCTTGATCTGGAAACCGTGGTGGCGGAAACCGGCGTCAATCGAAACAAGGTTAACGATATCCTGAAAGCGGAATTAGGCTATACCTTCAGCACCTACCTCAATAAGCTGCGCCTGACCGAAGCATCGCGTTTGCTCACGGAAAATGCCAACGCCAGCATCGCTGAAATCGCCTATTCGGTCGGCTATAAAAACGTCTCCTATTTCAATAAGCTGTTCAAAGAAGAATATCAATGCACGCCGAAAGCGTTTCGCGAAGTGATAACCAAGAATATCCAGGAGCCCGCTGAATAATTTGTCAAGCGTGGGGATTGGCGCCCGGCCTTCGGCGGCCGCTGGCGCCAGGTGCGCGACCTGCCCGCGTATCCCGTCCGGTGTTAGGCTAACAGCGACTACCCGGACAATGAAAAAATCCGCACGATCATAGTTTTCGCCTGCCATTCGCTATAGCCATACCGCTTTTCCCACGTATTCTCTCGGCATCGGCCAGGCTTGCCCGGGCTTCCGCACGACCATCACCGAAAGCAGAAACACTATGACTTCACCCGCGCGACGCAATGTGATCTAGGCCATGCTGGGCACCGCTGCCCTCCCCGCAACCCACGCTGTCGCTGCGGTAAAGACGACGGTGCCGGCCGCACCGGCGAATTGGGGCAACAGTCTCGAAGGCCAGCGCAAGGCCGACCTGGGCAATGGCACCTACCGCAATCCGATTATCAGCGGCGACCACCCGGATCCGACGATTCTCAAGGATGGCGATGATTACTACATGACCTTCTCGTCATTCTTTGCCTATCCCGGCATTGTGATCTGGCATTCGACCGACCTGATTAACTGGGCGCCGATCGGACCGGCGTTGTTCAAGCCGCTCGGCACCATCTGGGCGCTTGACCTGTGCAAGCACAACAACCGCTATTACATTTATATTCCGGCCAATCCTGAAGATCGCGGATGGTCGATCTTTGTCATCTGGGCCGACAATATCGCCGGTCCCTGGAGCGAGCCGATCGACCTGCGCATTTCAGGCGCGATCGATCCCGGCCATATCGTCGGCGAAGACGGCCGCCGCTATCTGTTCGTCAACGGCATTCGCAAGATCCGCCTTACCGACAACGGCCTGGCCACCGATGGCAAGCTCGAACCGGCCTACGCGCCGTGGCAATATCCGGCCGACTGGGTGGTGGAAAACTTTGCCCCCGAAGGCCCCAAACTGCTGCGGCGCGGCGACTGGTTCTACCTGATCACGGCGGTCGGCGGCACCGCCGGTCCTGTCACCGGTCACATGGTCATCGCGGCGCGTTCGCGTTCCATCCACGGTCCGTGGGAACACTGCCCGCGCAATCCGCTGGTGCGCACCCAGAGCGTGGCCGAACCGTGGTGGTCGCGCGGCCACGCAACCCTCGTCGAGGGACCCGGCGGCGCTTGGTGGATGGTGTATCACGCCTATGAAAACGGTTATCGCACGCTGGGTCGCCAAGTGCTGCTCGAACCGATCCAATGGACTGCCGATGGCTGGTTCCGCGCGCTGGGCGGGGATTTGTCGAAACCCTTACCGGCGCCGCTGGCCAAGCACCACAGCCCATCGGGCCGCCCGCTGTCGGACGACTTCAGTAAGAACCGCCTGGGCGTCCAATGGGCGTTTCATGATCCCAGGCCGAACGACCTGGCACGCCTGAGCTACGGCACGAAGGCCATGACGCTGGCCGGCGCCGGCACCTCCCCTGCCGACAGCTCGCCGCTGATGTGCATCGTCGGCGACCGCTCCTACGAGGCGGAGGCGACAATCGAGCTGATTGGCGCGGCCGAGGGGGGCTTCATTCTCTTCTATAACCACAAGGCTTTCGTCGGCCTCGGATTCACACCCGAGCACCTTAAAGTCTTCCAGTCGGCCGAGGAACATTCGTGGGCGCGCCAGGCAAATACCTCGCGCAAGCTACGGCTGAAGATCAGCAACAACGACCACGTCATCACCTACCACTATTCGGATGACGAGGGGCGCACCTGGAAACTGCATGGCATGCGGATGGAAGTGTCGGGCATTCACCATAACGTCTTCGGCGGCTTCTTGAGTCTGCGGATCGGCTTCTACAGCGCCGGCGCCGGCAGTATCAAGATCACCAATTTCGCCTACCGCGCCGCGTAGAGTACGGCGGCGCCACCCGCCGCGTTTGGTCTGGCGCCTAAGTCATCAGGTGCCGGCCAAAGAATGCGCTCCATCCCGCACGTTCATGCGGCGGCAAGGTGGCGTGTCCGCCCGGATTGGCGTGCAAGGTTTTTTCGGTCGATGCAAACGCGTCGAACAAGGAAAGGCCATCTTCCCTGCGCACCCACTCGTCGTCCCACTGCAGGACGAACTGCAGCGGAATCCGGATCTCACGGGCGGCCACCTCAAGCCGCCGCGCCGGATCGCGCGCGCCGGCCAGTCCGAAAATCGCTGCGGACACCCTCGGTTCGCGCGCCGCCAGCAGAATGCCCGTCATCGCCCCCATCGACATGCCGATGAAGCCGACCGCGCCATGCTCGTCGACATCGTCGCGCGCGTGAAGGTGGTCGAGCACCAGCCGCCATTCATCGGCCGCCTGCGCCGCGTTCTGCAACATGTGATCGAGCACCGCTTCACTCGGCCCGTCGCCAGCGCGCACCTGCCGCTGCAGGATCTCGGTGAGTTCGCGCATGTCGGCGGACTGGCTGCGCCCGCCGTGCCCGGGCGCGTCGATGGCCACGACAGCGCACTGCAGTTGGCGCGCCAGTAAACTGGCATGGCCCGCAAGCGGCGCAAACAATTTGTGCTGCCCGCCGCCGTGGGCGACCAGCAAGAGCGGCAATGGCCGGTGGATCTGTTTGGGCATCCAGATGGCCGCGCCGACGGATTCATCGGCGATCGTTAATTCAAAGGATGCCTGGCGGACGCCGTCGGCGACCGAGTTGTTGTGTGTGTTCATTCAATCTCCAGCACTGCATAAGGTGGATAGTCATTTGCCGCCTCACGGAATCGTGCGACCCGCGTGGGCATGGGTGTACTGCTTGCATGGGTCCTCCTCATGGTGTCTGGTTGATTGATTCGTTCCGCCGACATGGCGCGCAGCGGCGCTGCGCCACGCGGTCCTCGCGGACATCGACGGCGCCTGGCGCTATTCTAATATGCTTGTGCTCAAGATCCGCACTAGCTAGGGATCGACCAGCGCCCCCCCGAGAACCGGCTAGCGCAGCTCGAAGCGAAGCGCCGTCTCAGTCAGCTTACCGGACGTCGCAGAGAGCGTCGCCGCGCCGGGCTGACCGGTCGATTGCACGATCACCTGGGCCCAGCCGTTAAAGACGCTGCGCTGCCACGGCGCCGCGGGCGCGGTCGTGCGCAGCACGCCCCATTTGCTGGTGCCGGCCGAGGCATCGACCATGGCCTGCACACCCCCCTTCGGGGTGCTGATCACGTAGGCCAGGCTGTTCGAGTCCTTCAGGCTGGCCGCCTCGACCTCCACCACGAGCGCGCCGTCGACCTCTTTCGGCTGCACCTGCCGGCCGTTCAGATACACCTTCTGGTCGCCGCCCAGGCGGTCGATGAACAGTGCCAGCCGGGTGTCGCCCTGCATGGCCGG
>JBDSTZ010000579.1:0-1789 GCA_039927975.1 Massilia sp.
AAGAGGCACCGCAGGCCGAGCTGAGCAACGCGTTCAGGATCGGCCAGTCGGCGACCGCGTCGGAGCCGTCCAGCATGCCTTCGGTCTCGCGGTTCGGGCTGGCGACCGAACCCGAATCCATGTGGTCGCGGCTGATCGCCACCGGCGCGCTTAACTCGCCCCGGGCCACCATCTCGTTGATCGCGAGTCCGGCCAGATGGCGCTCCCCCAAGCCGAGCCAACAAATGCGCGCGGGCAGGCCCTGGAACTTCACATGTTCGCGCGCCAGTTCGAGCCAGCGGTTCAGGGGTTTGTCGTCGGGGAACAGCGCCTTCAGGCGAGCGTCGGTCTTGTAAATGTCCTCGGGATCACCCGACAGCGCGACCCAGCGAAACGGACCCTTGCCGCTGCAGAACAGCGGCCGCACGTAGGCCACGACAAAAGACGGGAAGTCGAAGGCCCGTTGAACTCCGGCGTCGAACGCCACCTGTCGGATGTTGTTGCCGTAGTCGAACACTGGCACGCCCATGTCCTTGAAGGCCAGCATCGCCTGCACGTGCGCGGCGACGGAGGCGCGCGCTGCGTTTTCGACCGCCACCGGATCGGCGACACGTTGTTCGTTCCATTGCTGCTCGGTCCAACCCGCGGGGATGTAGCCGTTGCGCAGATCGTGTGCCGCGGTCTGGTCGGTCACCACGTCGGGGCACAACCCACCGGCCAGTGCCCGTCGCACCAGTTCGGGCAACACGCTGGCCGCAGTGCCGAGCAGGCCGACCGACAGGCCGATGCGGCGCTGCTTCGCGTCGGCAATCAGCGCCAGCGCGTCGTCCAGATCGCGCGCCTGCCGATCGAGGTAGCCGGTGCGCAGACGCATGTCGATGCGGCTTTGCCGCGCCTCCACCACGAGGACGGCGGCGCCCGCGAGTCGGCCCGCCAGCGGCTGCGAGCCGCCCATGCCGCCCAAGCCAGAGGTCAGCAGCCATCGGCCGGCCAGTTCGCCGCCGAAGTGCTGGCGCGCGACCTCGCAGTAGGTTTCGTAGGTGCCCTGCACCGTGCCTTGGCTGCCGATGTAGAACCAGGAGCCGGCCGTCATCTGCCCATACATCATCAGGCCTTGGCGATCGAGCTCGTTGAAGTGCTCGGCCGTGGACCAGTGCGGTACCAAGTTGGCGTTGGCGATCAGCACCCGGGGCGCGCCTTCGTGGGTGCGAAACACGCCGACCGGCTTGCCGGATTGCACCAGCAGCGTTTCGTCGGCGCGCAGTCGCTCCAGGCTGGCAACGATGCGCTCGTAGGCGTCCCAGTTGCGTGCGGCCTTGCCGATGCCGCCGTAGACGACCAGGTCGTCGGGGCGTTCGGCCACTTCGATATCGAGGTTGTTCATGAGCATGCGCAGCGCGCCTTCGATGCTCCAGTTGGCGGTGTTCAACTGGGCGCCGCGGGGCGCACGTACCGGGCGCGCGGTGGCGGGTTTGGGCCGGTCGTTCATCGCGTTTCTCCAGAAGGGTTGACGACCAGCACGCTCTTGCCCACCGTGCCTCGGTTCGACAGGTCGCGCAGCGCCTGCGGCAGCTCTGCAAATTCGTAGCTGCGCCCTGGCGCCAGCACGATCGCCGCCCGTGCATGCAGTTCGAGTAGCGCGTCGGTGGCGCGCTGCACCTGCGGCAGACTCCAGTCGTGCGACCAGTACACCCCCAGCGCCGAGGCGTTTTTCAGCAGCAACCGATTGGCCGGAATCTGCGGGATTTGGCCGCTTGAGAAACCGACCAGCAGCAGCCGGCCGCCGCGCGCGAGGCAGCGCAGGCTCTGG
>JBDSTZ010000580.1:0-2128 GCA_039927975.1 Massilia sp.
GCGCAGCAGGTAGTCCAGCTTTTCCAGGTTGTTCAGCAGTTGGGTCACTTCCTCATTGCTGGTGTCGGAGAGCACGATGAAGTGCTGGCTTTCCGCGCGAAACCATTTGGAAGGACTTTTGTAGCCCGCCACGACCACGCTTGGCGCCGGCGCGGCGCCTTCCTGAGCGCTGGCGCTCACGGAGGCATCGAGATAGAGCGCCGCAAGCGCCATCGTGAAACGAATCGCGTAACTCATCAGCCAACCTTTCTGTGTTGTAGGGAGCCGGTTAAGGACGCGTCAGCCGAGCCGCCAATACAAGTTAAAGTTTAAAAACATTGTTAAGCCCGGTGGATTGGGTCAAGCTCCAGGTGCGAGAGGCTGCGCGTCAGCCGACTCGCCAATACAAGTTGTGATGCGCGGGCGATTCGAGCAGTCATGCATTAGCGACGGAATGGCGGCGGCGCTCACCCGGGGTCTACTGACTAAACGTCCACCGCTGAGTCTGGCTATTGGCATCGCAGGCCGCCAGCGCCGGCTGGCCGCCGGCCGGCGCATCCAGGCACAGACCATTCATGGTCAGCACGCCATTGGCGGCAAATTCCCAGGCCGCTGGCGTGGCGCCCTCGCATTCGCCAAGCCCGAGCTTGGCCCCGGCGGCCGGCGCGGCGCCCATGGCAACCAGGCAGCGGTTGCCGTATGCCGCCAGTTGATGGCGGGCGGTGCGCGCGAAGGTCTGGTTCTGGCCGCCATTGCAATCCTCCAGGATAGCCTGGGCGCCCAGATGCGTGACATTGTTGGGCAGGCCGATGCAGCGGCCCGATGGCGCCGCAACGAGCGCGGCGCCATTGGTGCCGGCGATGTCCTGGATCAGCAGTGCGTCAAGGTCGGGAGCGCGGCCGCCGGCGTTGCTGAACGTGACCGTGTTGGCCGCGCCTTTGGCCAGCGACACCAGCACCGACACGGAGCCCATCTTGCCGCTTGCGCCGGTGGGCGGGAACGACACCACGGTGGGGAATTGCCCATTGACCCGCAAGCTTGCGCGCCGCGCCGTCTTGTCGCCGTTGCGATACACGATGTTGGCCAGCTTCAAGCCTGCCGCGGCCGCCTTCACCTCCTTGAATACCGCCGCCTCGCCGCTCGCTGAACCGGCAGCGGGTCGATACCGCACGCTGGCGCCCTCGCTGCCGCTGACGCTCAGCAGCATCGATCCATGCGCCGGCACCGTGGCCGTATACGACGCGGCAAAGCGGCCCAGGTCGGCCTTGGCCCAGGCGTCGCGCACGCGCGCGGCGGCGCCGGTCAGACCGGTGTCGGTCCAGCGTACCGTCATCGGTGCGCTCTGTCCCGTGCGGTTAAGCAGCATCACGGCGCGCTTGCCGCTGCCGCTCAGCACTTTGCTGTAGACCTGCAGGCCGGCGCCGTCTTCGGCCACTTTCACGCCTTGCAAACCACGCCCGTCCTGATCGATCGCCAGCACTTCCGCGTTGGTCACGATGGCCTTGGTGGCCGCGTTCATCACGCTCGGCTCATTGCCAAGCAGGAGCGGCGAGCCGGCTATCGCCCACAGCGCCATGTGGGTGCGGTTTTCCGACTCGGTCAGGTCGACGGCGCCTTCGCCCCTGGCCACGCCATTGCCGACGATCATCATGTCGAGGTCGTTGACGAAGCCGGTATGCTGGGCCAGCGGATGCAGGCCCTTGTCGAAGTTCACCAGGGCCTTCGACAGCGTCGGCCGCATTCCCATCTTGTCGAACGGGGCGGCGGCGCCGTCTGGCGTGCCTGCCGGCTTTTCCCAGAAGATCACGTCATCGCTGGTGCGCCACATCGGCGCCAGTCCCGGGGCCCAGTTCCAGGGCTCGTAGCGGCCCCACTGGCACATCGACAGCGTCATTGCGCGGCCCGTCACTGCGCTGGCCTGCGCGATCGCCTCGCTGATCAAGGCGTACGCCTCGCGCGGGTCCAGCGCTACTTTCTGATAGCCGAAGCCGCCGCCGCCGCACCAGTCGATCTTGACGAAATCGAAACCCCAGCGCTGGAATTGCAGGGCGTCCTGCAATTCGTGACCGCGCATGCCGGCCGTCATGCCGGCCGATGCCGGCCGGGTCGTATTCAGGTAGCCGCAACCGCTCGCGCCGCCGTCCGTGTA
>JBDSTZ010000581.1:0-2004 GCA_039927975.1 Massilia sp.
GGCGAGGGCCTGGACCAGCAGCACGAGCTGCATGACGCGGCGCGCGCTCAGCGCGCGGCGACCGCGCCGGGCGGCAAACTGGGAGGAAGAACTGTCCATGGCGCCAGTGTACGCCAGGCGAGGCTTAGCGCGAACTTAGCGGCCGCTTGGCGGCTGCTTGGCGGCGGCTCAGCGGCGGCTCAGCGGCAGCTTAGCGGCGGCTCAGCGGCAGCTTAGCGGCGGCTGGCCAGAATCTGGCGTGCAATGCCGCGCAGAATATTGACTTCCTCGGTTTCGAGCTGGGTGCGGGAGAACAGGCGCTTCAAACGCGGCATCAGTTTTTTCGGATTGTTCGCGTCGAGAAAATCGATCGCCACCAAGGCCTGTTCAAGATGGGCGTACATGCCCTCGACTTGCTCCAGGCTGGCGGCGTCGCCGTGAAAGCCGATCGCCGACGGCGCCGCCGCCGTGTCGCCGGTGGCGGCCAGCCGGCATTCATAGGCCAGCACCTGGGCCGCCTGCGCCAGGTTGAGCGAGGAATAATCGGGATTGGCCGGAATGTTGATGAGCACATTGCACTGCTCGACGATCTGGTTCGGCAAGCCGAAGCGCTCGTTGCCAAAAATGAGCGCCGGGGTCAGCGCGGCCTGGCCGCCGACGTGGGCGCCGAACTCGCGCGGGGTCAGCACCGGCGGCGAGAATTCGCGCAGGCGAGCCGACACGGCGGCGGCGAAGTTGCAGCCTTCAAGCGCCTGGCCGATATTGTCGACAATGCGTGCGCGTTCGAGCACGTCCTGGGCGCCGCTGGCGAAAGCGATCGCCTCGGGGTCCTGCAAGGCGTCGGCAAAGCGCGGCGCGACCAGCACCAGCTGGCCGAATCCCATGGTTTTGATGGCGCGCGCGGCCGCGCCAATGTTGCCAGCTCGGCTAGTTTCGACCAGCACGAAGCGCAGGCGGGAAAAAAGAGACGTGTCGATTTCTTGCGGGTTCATTTAAAATAGCGCTATCGCGCGTTGGACGGGCGGTTTGGAGCGTGAGCCGAGGCCCGCGATTTTAACCAGTTTCTCAGCCAGTTCACACCGCACCGCTCTTTAATTCATTCGTATTCATTATCGTTCTCGCCCGTGGTGCGTCCACGGCGCGCCGGCGTTAGCGTTTTTATACCGTAGCCGTACTTTCGCGAAAGCTTACCATGCACCCAATGCTCAACACGGCGATCAAAGCCGCCCGCCGCGCCGCCACCGTGATCAACCGCGCCGCCTTCGACGTCGACCGCATCGTTGTGACAGAAAAACAACACAACGATTTCGTCACCGACATCGACCAGGCCGCCGAACAGGCGATCGTCGAGACCTTGCTCAAGGCTTACCCCGACCACGCCATCCTGGCCGAGGAATCGGGCGCATCGGCCAACCTGAATGACGACAGTGAATACGTCTGGATTATCGACCCCATCGACGGCACCACCAATTTCATGCACGGCTACGCCAACTACTGCGTGTCGATCGCGCTGCAACACAAGGGCGTGATCACCCAGGCCGTCGTGTACGACCCGGTGCGCAATGACCTGTATACGGCCAGCAAGGGCGGCGGCGCCTTCCTCAACGACAAGCGCATCCGCGTCACCAAGCTCGACCGCATTGCCAATGCCCTGCTGGCCTCGGGCCATGGCGCCGGTCCCAAGGCGATCGACGAATACATGCGCATGTACGCCCTGATGGCCGAGCGCTGCCAGGGGATCCGCAGCGCCGGTTCGGCCGCGCTGGAACTGGCCAACGTGGCGGCCGGCCGCAGCGATGGCTTCTTTGAAAAAGGCCTGAAACCGTGGGATATCGCCGCCGGCTCGCTGCTGGTGACCGAAGCCGGTGGCATCGTTGGCGAATTCAACGGCGAATCGTCCTATCGATCGCGCCAGGCCCCGCCGGCATGCTCGTGCGGCAGCGCGACGCGCGCGGAGCACCCGTGAGCGATCGCGCGAGATTCGGCGCGGCTGCCCCATCGTCGCCCGGCGACTCGATCGAGTCG
>JBDSTZ010000582.1:0-8710 GCA_039927975.1 Massilia sp.
CCGCAGAAAGTTGCGGCGCGCGGCATGACCGCGGCCGACGTGGTGAACGCCATCCGCGAACAGAACGTGCAGGTAGCAGCCGGCGTGATCGGCGCCTCGCCATCCAAGGGCGCGGAATTCCAGCTCACCGTCAACACCCAGGGCCGCCTGTCCTCGATCGAGGAATTCGGCGCCATCATCGTGCGGACCGGCGCCAACGGCGCCCTCACCCAGCTCAAGGACGTGGCCCGCCTGGAACTTGGTTCCAACTCCTACGCACTGCGCTCGCTGCTGAACAACAAGTCGGCGGCGGCGATCGCCGTTTTCGAAGCGCCCGGCGCGAACGCGCTTCAGCTGTCCACCGACGTGCGCGCCAAGATGGCCGAACTGAAGAAGGATTTCCCGGAAGGCGTCGATTTCAGCGTGGTCTACGACCCGACCCAGTTCGTGCGCGAATCGATCAAGGCCGTCATCCACACCCTGCTTGAAGCGGTGGCGCTGGTGGTGCTGGTGGTGATCATCTTCCTGCAAACCTGGCGCGCCTCGATCATTCCGCTGGTCGCCGTGCCCGTCTCGATCATCGGCACCTTCGCGGTGATGCTTGGCTTCGGCTTCTCCATCAACACGCTGTCGCTGTTCGGCCTTGTGCTGGCGATCGGTATCGTCGTCGATGACGCTATCGTGGTGGTCGAAAACGTCGAACGCAATATCGAATCGGGGCTGTCGCCGCGCGACGCCACCGTGCAGGCCATGAAGGAAGTGAGTGGCCCGATCATCGCCATCGCGCTGGTGCTGTGCGCCGTGTTCGTGCCGATCGCCTTCGTGTCCGGCCTGTCGGGCCAGTTCTACCGCCAGTTCGCGCTGACCATCGCCATCTCGACCGTCATCTCGGCATTCAGCTCGCTGACGCTGTCGCCGGCCCTGGCCGCCGTGCTGCTCAAGCCGCACAACGCGCCGAAAGACGCGCTGACACGCGGCATGGACAAGATCTTCGGTGGCTTCTTCCGCTGGTTCAACCGCTTCTTTGGCCGCGCATCGACCCGTTACGAAGGTGGCGTCAACACGGTCTTGAAGCGCAAGAGCGCCGCAGTGGCGGTGTACGCCTTGCTGGCCGTAGCCGCCGTCTTCATGTTCAAGGCGGTGCCGAGCGGCTTTGTGCCGGCCCAGGACAAGCAGTACCTGGTCGGCTTCGCCCAACTGCCCGACGCCGCCTCGCTCGACCGCACCGAAGACGTCATCCGCCGCATGTCCGACATCGCCTCCAAGGTGCCGGGCGTGGAATCGTCGGTCGCTTTCCCCGGCCTGTCGATCAACGGCTTCACCAACGCGCCCAACGCCGGCATCGTGTTCACCACGCTCAAGCCCTTCGACCAGCGCCATGGCAAGGAGCAAAGCGGCGCCGCCATCGCGCAGGAAATCAACAAGCGCCTCGGTTCCATCCAGGACGCCTTCATCATGGTGTTCCCGCCACCGCCGGTCAACGGCCTGGGCACCATCGGCGGCTTCAAGATGATGGTCGAAGATCGCGGCAACGTCGGCTACGATGAACTGTACAAGGGCATCCAGGCGCTGCAGGGCAAGGCATGGGCGGACAAGAACCTGGCCGGCGTGTTCTCCAGTTTCCAGGTCAATGTGCCGCAGCTGTTCGCCGACGTCGACCGCACCAAGGCCAAGCAGCTTGGCGTGCCGCTGGCCAGCATCTACCAGACCTTGCAGATCAATCTGGGTTCGTTGTACGTCAACGACTTCAACCAGTTTGGCCGTACCTACCAGGTGCGGGTCCAGGCCGACGCGCCGTTCCGCTCGCACGCGGAAGACATCGCCCAGCTCAAAGTCCGCAACGACAAGGGCGAGATGATTCCGCTGTCCTCGCTGATGCGGGTGCGCGACAGCTATGGCCCGGACCGCGTACAGCGCTACAACGCCTACGTCTCGGCTGACGTGAATGGCGGCGCCGCACCGGGCGTCTCGTCCGGCCAGGCCCAGGCCGCGCTGGAAAAAATCGCCCGCGAAGTGCTGCCGAAAGGCGTGACCTTCGAGTGGACCGAGTTGACCTACCAGGACATCCTGTCGGGTAACACCATGATCTACGTGTTCCCGCTGTGCGTGCTGCTGGTGTTCCTGGTGCTGGCCGCCCAGTACGAAAGCTGGACCCTGCCGCTGGCGGTGATCCTGATCGTGCCGATGTCGATCCTGTGCGCACTGGTGGGCGTCAAGCTGACCGGCGGCGACAACAATATCTTTACCCAGATCGCCCTGTTTGTCCTTGTCGGCCTGGCGTCCAAGAACGCCATCCTGATCGTCGAATTTGCGCGTGAACTGGAAGACCACGGCCGCAGCGTGCTGGAAGCCGCTCTTGAAGCTTGCCGCCTGCGTCTGCGTCCGATCTTGATGACCTCGATCGCCTTCATCATGGGTGTGGTGCCACTCGTGTTCTCCAGCGGCGCCGGCGCCGAGATGCGTCACGCGATGGGCGTGGCGGTATTTGGCGGCATGCTCGGCGTGACCTTCTTCGGCCTGTTCCTGACGCCGGTGTTCTACGTCCTGCTGCGCAGCTTCGCCAAGCGCTTCGAGAAGACAACCGCAGTCGATATCGCACAACCTGCCGCACCCGCACTGGAAGGAACCCTGTCATGAACAGCACACGCATCATTGCCCCCCTGCTGGCGGCGCTGATCCTGTCGGCCTGCTCGACCACGCCGGCGCTCAAGGCGCCCGCACTGGACGTGCCGGTCGCCTTCAAGGAAGCGCAAGACCCGGTGCGCGCCGCCGACGGCTCGACCTGGCGCGTGGCGCGTCCGGCCGAATCCCAGCCGCGCGGCGAGTGGTGGCTGGCCTTCAACGACCCGGCCCTGAGCAGCCTGGTAAACGAAGCCACGCAAGCGAACGCCAATCTGGCGGTGGCGGCGGCCCGCGTCAAGCAGGCCAGGGCCCTGGCTGGCCTGGCCGAAGCCGACCGCAGCGTGCAGGTCGGCGCCGGCGTCGGCGCCCAGCGCGGCGTCTCGCAGCTGACCGGACCGGCGCCGGTCAATACCTACCAGGCCAAACTGACGGCCAGCTACGAACTCGATCTGTTCGGCCGCGTCGGCGCCGGCATCACGGCGGCCCAGGCCGACGCCGCAGCCCAGGACGCGCTGTACAAGTCGGTCCTGCTGGCGCTGCAGGCCGACGTCGCCCAGACCTATTTCAGACTGCGCGCGCTCGACGCCGAACTGGCGACCCTGAACCAGACCGCCGACCTGCGCGCGCAAAGCGTGAAGATCAACCAGAGCCGCTTCGACAACGGCGACATCGGCGAATTCGACTTGGCGCGCGCCAAGACCGAACTGTCGACCGCGCGCGCCGAAGCGATCGGCTTGCAACGCCAGCGCGCCCAGCTCGAACATGCGCTGGCGGTCTTGCTCGGTAAACCAGCGGCGGCCTTCAGCGCGCCGGCCGGCGCCCCGATCGACGTCGCGGCGCTGCCGAAGATTCCGGTCGGCCTGCCATCTACTCTGCTTGAACGGCGGCCCGACGTGACGGCGGCGCAGCGCGCAATGGTCGCCTCCAACGCGCGCATCGGCGTGGCCCGCTCCGCCATGTTCCCGGCGTTGAACCTGAACGGCGGCTTTGGCGGCGAGTCCGACACCTTCGCGAACGTGTTCAAGTGGAGCAGCCGTTCGTGGGTGCTGGGCGCGCTGATGTCGATGCCGCTCATCGACGGCGGCCGCAACAAGGCCAACGTCGCCCGCAGCGAGGCGGTGCTGGAGGAATCGGTCGCCACCTACCGCCAAAACGTGCTGGCCGCCTTCGCCGAGGTCGAGGACAATCTGTCCGGCCTGCGCATCCTGGCCAGCCAGGGCGAGCAGGTCGAGGCCGCCGTGGTATCGGCGCGCCGTTCGGCCGACCTGGCGCAGACGCTGTACAGGGCAGGGCGGTCGAGCTATCTCGACCTGCTCGACGCCCAGCGCAACCTGGCGGCGGTCGAACGCGGCGCGGTGCAGCTGCGCGGCAGCCAGGCGGTGACCACGGTCGCCCTGATCCGCTCGATCGGCGGCGCCTGGTGACAGGCGACTGATTGCGGTTTGCATGGCGCCGCTCTACAATGGGCCGCCATGCAGACCGAACCGACCGATGAACAGCTGATGCTTCGCTATGGCGAGGGCGACTTGCACGCCTTCGAAGCGTTGTACAGCCGCCATCGGCTCGGGCTTTACCGTTTTATCGCGTGGCGCTCGCCACGCGCCGAATGGGTCGACGAAGTGGTGCAGGACGCCTGGGCGAACCTGCACGACGCCCGCTCCCGTTATCAGCACAGCGCCAGTTTCCGCACCTTTCTTTACCAGATCGCCCGCAATCGCCTGCTCGACCTGTTGCGCCAGCAGCAGCCGCTGCTGGCCGCCGAACTGGGCGCCGCCACGCATGGCCGCGATCTGTTTGACGTGCTGGCCGATGCGGTGCAGGATAGTGTCACGCCGGAGGCCGCGCTTGAATCGCGCCAGCGCGCCGGCAGCCTGCACGCGGCACTGGCCGCGCTGCCCGGCGAGCAGAAAGAGGCGGTGGTGCTGCAGCAGTTCAGCGGTTTAAGCATCGAGGAGATCGCGCAGTTGTCAAAGGTGCCGGCCGAAACCGTCAAGAGCCGGCTGCGTTATGCGATGCAGAAGCTGCGGTCCCACATGGCGCAAGGGGAAACTCAATGAACAGCGACGACATGAACGACGCCCAATTCGACGCCTTCCTCAATGGCGAGGACGAACTGTCGCGCCAGTTGCAGTCGCTGCCGCAGCAGGCGCCGTCGGCCGCGCTCGACGCCGCCATTCTCGGCCACGCAACGCTGGCCATGGC
Organism: Massilia sp.; assembly: GCA_039927975.1. Taxonomy (GTDB): domain Bacteria; phylum Pseudomonadota; class Gammaproteobacteria; order Burkholderiales; family Burkholderiaceae_D; genus JBDSTZ01. Next base: position 4,804 of record JBDSTZ010000582.1, read on the forward strand.
GCGCCAGGCCGCCAACGATCCGGCGCCTGCCGACGCGGCGCCGCCGATGCGCCGTTTGAGTGCGCGCTGGACGGTGCCGGCCGGGATCGCCGCCACGGTGCTGGTGGGCGTGCTGGCCAAGCAGAGCTGGCAGAGCGCGGACCAGCATGAGGCGATGGAGTATCGCGCTCCCGCCGCTGCGGTTGCGCTCGAAGTTCCGCCGCCGATGCCGGCGCCGCAGACCTCGATGCCGAGCCTTGGAGCGCCGCCCGTGGAGTCGCCTCCGCGCTTGGCAATCGAGGCGAAAAAGATCAAGCCGGAAGTCGCGCCGACGGAGAGACGCCGGGAAAAACCTGCGCCTGTGCCAGGGGCGGTCGCCGCCATGGCCGACGCTCCGGCGCCAGTGGCAGTCCCCATGCCGCCGCCACCACCCGCACCGGAAGCGGCACCGGTCGCAGCGCCGCCATCGCCGTTCGCACCACTAGCGACAACGCAAGCGCGTGCTCCTTCGAACAGCGCGCCGATGTTCGCACCGCGCGCGCCAACGGTGACGGTGCAGGGCCGGAACGAATTCAAATACACCGCCAAGGAGCCTCTGGCCGGCCACAAGGCGGCGATCCCGGTTGATGCGATCGTGGCGGAAGATGTGGGCCAGTTGCCGCCATTGGCCGACAAGTCGAACGGCGCGCCGGTCGTTGTTGCCGATCCCGGCGCCGAGCAGTGGCTGGCCTTGATCGACGAGATGCTCAAGGCGGGCTTGCGCGCCGACGCGGTCGCGGAATGGACCAGGTTCCGCCTGGTCCACCCGGCCTATCCGATACCGCTGGAGCTGAACGCGAGAATCAGCGCGGCGCGGAAGTAGGCACTTCGAATTCGCCGACGTAGACGGTCTCGCCGCGGTCTTTCAGGCGCAGCGTGATGACCTGCTCCTTCTGGCGCGGCGTGCCGAATGCGCTGAACAGCTTGACCTGCAAGGTCGTCGCGCCGGCCAGCACCTGCTGACGGTTGCCGTAATAATTCGCCTCGATGCGGTACTTGCCCGGCTTGGCTTCGCGCAGGGAGAATTCTTCCGGTCCGTAACCTTGGGTGAAATCGCGCGACATGCGTCCACCCTGGCGCGACAGCGGGTTGGCGTAGCTGGCCTTCTCGCCGTCCGGATCGGTCACCCACAGGTCCATGTCGGAATTGTCGGCGTCCCAGGCGAGAACAACACGCAGGTCGAGCGGCAGATTCTTGCGCAGGCGAGGATCGATGCGGCTGACGTCGAGCGGCTTTCTGGCGCCGGCGATGATCGCGTTCATCTCGGCGAGCGCGATGTTTTCGATCTCCGGAAAGCGATCATCCCACGGCCGCAGCACCACCTCGTACAGCGCGTCGACCGCTTTTTGCGTCTCGCCCGCCGCCGCCTGCGCCAGGCCCAGATCGCGCCATGACTGCGGCTCTTCTTCGGCCAGGCGCAGCACCTTTTCAAACACCGGCACCGCCAGCCCGGGCGCGCCCGCCTGCATCAGGCGATACCCGAGAATGCGCAGGATGGCGCGGTTTTCCAGATCCATTTCGGCCAGGTTCGACAGCACCCGCAGCGCCAGGTCGCGCTGGCCCTTGTCGATCAGGATGTCCGCCACGTCGAGCATGAAGGCGCTGCTGTTCGGATAGGACGGTTTTTCGTCGAGATACAGCGCGTACACTTTGTCGGCGGGCGCGGCGCGCAGGCGGGCGATGTAGGGTGCGTTGGGCACCCACTTGGTCAGGCTCACGCCGATTTGTGGTTCGCTCGGCTCCGCCTGGCTCGACTTGCGCATGCGCGCCGCCGCCGGGGCCCGCTCAGCCGCCAAATATCCCGCGCGTGGCGCTGGCGCTGGCGATGGCGGTGGTGGGGGCGCCGCCAGCGACATCGCCATCGATGGCATAGCGCCGACATCCTCCGCGACGACCGAGTCCACCACCATCCGCGAGTTGGATCGCTCCATCATTTTCATCTCCGGGAAGACCGGTTTCGGCGCCTGCTTCGGAAATGGCCGCTCCCACCACGCCACGCGCTGCTCGAACATGCGCAGCACCGACTCGATATGCTTGCTGCGGTTCTGTGCCAGCCCGTTACCGCGCACCATGCGCAGCTGCTTGTAGGCCGCCGCGTACTTCTCCGGCGGCTCGATGTCGTAACGCAGATAATCGTCGAGGCGTTCGAGCACGATCAGCGAAGTCTCGCGGGTCGGAATGCCGAACTGGCGCCCGAGCCTACCGATTTCGCCGCGATGGGCCTCGAAATCGGCTTCCAGCGCGCGCAGTTTCAAGTTGGCCCAGGTGGTCGCGGCCAGTGGATGGTCGGGCATGGCGCTGTCCAACGGCACCTCGATACGTTCGGTCTTGCCGCCATTGACCACGCCCAGCGACAACTGGCCTGGCAGCGACAGCAGGCGGCCGGCCACGCGCAGCATGCCGCCGACCGCATTGCGCGACTCGAACACCAGGTCGGTTGCGCCGGTCGCGCTGAACTGGTCGACCCGCGCTTCCTCGTAAAGTAGCGCGCGCGCCGCAGCGCCGGGCTTGGCGGGATCGATCTCGATCAGCGCACCGCCGCCTTGCGCGGCGATTGCGGCGAGCCGCGCACTGTCCGCCGACGCGGACGAGTTCAGCGCGAAAAGGCGTTGGCTGGCGCCAAGCGTCGGGAAGCGCGCCGCGCCGTAGTTGACCAAGCCATCGGAAAACAGCAGGTACTGATCGACGTCCGACTGCGCCTGCCAGTCGGCCAGCGCGCTGGCGCCATCGTAGACGGTCGCCTCGAGCTCGCGCCGCAGTGCGCTCCAGTCGCCGCCACGAATGCGGAAATTGAGCGGCTTGTCGGCCCGGTCGCGCAGGCGGATCAGACGCACGTCGACTTGCCCGAGCGCGCGGAAGTAGCGGTCAAGCTCGGCCAGTTCGGCCTCGCGCGCCCGGTTGATGCCGGAACCCGAACTGTCCCACAGCAGGCCGATCGTGCGCGGAGCGGCGCGCCGCGCCGGTGTCGACGCCACCGGGATTTCGGCGAGGAAGTAGCTTACGCCAGCGCGCTGCTGGCGATACACGCGCGGCGCGGTGCTCGCATCGACGCCGACGTTGAGCACACCGGCGACGGCGAACGACTGCCGGCTGAAACGCGCCTGCCAGCCCTTTTCGGCCTGCTCGAAGCGCAGGTCGGACAAGCCGCCGCGCACCACCGGCTGGGCGCTGCCGCCGTTGACCTTGAGCGCCAGTTCGAAATCGCCCACCTGGCCGTAGGCGAGCGGCAGGCGATATTCCCACTGGCGCTCATGGCGCGTGAGCGGCTCGGCATATTTGATCTCGACCGTGCGGGTGCCATGCGCCGGAATCGGGAAGATGCGCAGCTTGAAGTTGTTCCCTTGCGTGACTTCGAGCAGGCCGGGGTCGACATTGCGCCGCTCGATCGCCTCGAACACGGCGCGGCCCTTGGCTTTTTCAACCGGCACCGCCGGCCGCATTTCGCCTTCGATATCGAGCGCAAAGGCGGTGATGTGCTGGCCGTCGAGCAGGGGAAATTGCAGATTGCCTTCGAGCGGGCGACCGTTCGGGTTATGGAAAACCATCTTCACGGTGGTTTCGGCCAGCGCGCCGGACAGCTCCGCGCCGATCGACAGGCGCTGCAGCGCGATGGGCGTCTCCACCTGGCCGCTGGTGATGAGACGGAATGGAACAAGGGATTGGGCGTACGCGTTGGCCGCCAACAGAAGGGCGGCCAGCATGGCGAAAAGGCGCATCAGCATGATTGACTCCAGAGCGCCGGGAGATCCGGCTTCTGTTATTGAACGGTGCTGACGCGACTTCGGGGTTAAATTGGTTGAAAATTATTCGACACCGATTCATGCGGTGAGGCGATTTTGAATCAGGGCCCGTTTGCCGGACAGGCAGAGCACGCCAATGCCGGCCAAAT
>JBDSTZ010000583.1:0-11406 GCA_039927975.1 Massilia sp.
CGTCCTTTCCAGCACGCCCCGCTCGGGGCGGCGCTTCGCCAATGGCCTAGTTTAATTCAGGGTCCACACGTACTGCATCTTCGTCCATGCTTCCTGCGCTTCGCCGTCCTTGGTGGCGGGCTTGAAATGACACAGCATGATGGCGTCGCGCGCCGCTTCGTCGAGCTCGATATGTCCGCTCGATTTGTCGATCTTGGTGTCAAGCACCATGCCGTTCTTGCCGATCAAAAAGCCCAGGGTCACGGTGCCGACGTGGCGGTCTCGCAGCGCGTCCTTCGGATAGACCGGCTTGGCGCAGGTCTTGAAGTCCGCCAGCGCGCCACTGCGCACGCCGCTGACCGCAGTGGCCGCCGCCGGGGCCGGGCCTTGCGCGAGGGCGTTGCCGGAAAGTGCCAGCAACAAGAGCGATAACGTAGTGCCGATACGAATTTTCATACTGTCTCCTTGTTTTACTGCTTGAATAAATCCTTGTCCCGCCTTGCCGCGCAAGCTACAACGGCGCGGCGGTGTCGGCCGGTTTTTCCTGCCTGGCGGGCCCGAGAACCCACACGTACTGCATCTGCATCCATGCTTCGGCCGGCACGCCATTTTCAGACGCCGGACGGAAGCGGCACTTGCTGATGCCGGTGAGCGCCGCTCCATCAAGCTCGGCGTAGCCGCTCGACTTGATCACTTTCGCGTCGACCACCGTGCCACCCTTGCTGATCAGGAAACCGAGCGTGACCCGGCCAGTGTGCTCGTAACGCCGCGCTTCTTTCGGATACTCCGGCCTGGCGCAGGTCGAAAAATCGGCCACGGCCGCTATACGAATGGGCGCGACTGGCGCTGGCGCAAGGAGGGGGGTGTCCTTGGCGATGGGCGGCACCTCATCGGCTTCGGACTGGACGGGCCTGGTCTCGGACTTGGTCTCCATCGTGGTTTCCGGCTTAAGTTCCCGCTTAAGATCCGGCTTGGTCGCGAGCGTCATCCTGACTTGCTCGCTCTTCGCGGTCAGCAATGGTGCCGGGCTCGTGCCTGCCGTCCCGGTCGCGCGCTGCGTGGGCACGGTTTGCGCCTGCACGTCCAGCTTGCCCGCGTACCGAAGCGCCACCCAGCCGCGCTGGGCCACACCGCCGGTACTGTTCGGCGTGATCCTGCAACTGCTGAAATAAGTCTGAACGGCGCGGTCGAGCCGAGCGTTGCCGCTCGATGCGGTGATCCGGCTGTCTTGCTGGCGGCCATCCGCCTCGACAAGATAGACGAGCCCGACCGCGCCGTGGAAATTTGCCGCCGGCGCCGGCGCGCTGCAACTGCCGTCAACGATATCGCCGGCGGCCTTCTCAAGCGTCACCTTGCCTGCCACCGGTGCCTGCGCATTGGCATACAGCGACAGGCAGGCCGCCGCCATGCCCAGCAGCGGCAGCGCCGCGGTCCAGCCAAGGGTGTGCCGTCCCGGCCGCACCAGCCGCGTAATCCGGCTCATCAACTCGCCGCCATTGGCCGCCAGCGCCAGGTGGGGCGACGCAAATTGCAGGCGTTCAAGCTCGGACAAGGCCAGCGCCAGGCGGCGCGGTTCGCCCAGCACATTGGCGGCGATGTCGTCGGCAATGAGCTCGCGTTCAACACGGATGCGGCCCGAAATCCACCACACGGCAGGGTGGTAGAACAGCATGATTTCGACCACGTTCTGCGCCAGATTGACGAGGTAGTCGAGCCGTTTGACGTGCGCCATCTCGTGGGCCAGCAAGGCTTCCAGCAGCTCAGGCGGCATGCCGCTCAGCAGCGAGGCCGGCACCAGCACCACCGGGCGCCACCAGCCGGCCGTGACCGGGCTGGGCAACGAATCGACCACCACCAGCCGCACCGCGCGATCGACGCCGAGCCGCACGGCCAGCGCGGACAGGCGCTCTTGCAACGCGGCGTTAGTGGCCTTGCCGCCGCTGAGGCGATCGATCCAGACGAGGCCGGCCAGCATGCGCAGGGCGAGCGCCGCCGCGCAGGCGGCCCAGAAGGCGACGATCCAGCACAGCTGTAGTTGCAGCCAGCCGAGCAGGTCGAGCGGCTGCGCGGTCCGTTCCGGCATCATGATCCGCGCGGTGACGCCGACATCGGCGCCCAGCGCGTCGCCGCTGCTCAGGCGCGAGCACAGCTCGACAGCGGGCCACAGCACGCACAGCAGCAGGGCCGTGCAGCACAGGGTGTAGCGCAGCTGGGGCCGGGCATTGCGCAGGGCCACCAGCGCGAGCGCGATGGCGCAGGCGAGCAGCGCGCCTTGCCAGACGAAATGGATCAGGGTCCAGCCGATGGCGCTATGCAGCGCGGGCGATAGCAGGTTCATTGTTTGTCATCCTTGAGGATTTCTTCAATTTCGTCGCGCTCTTTTTTCGAGATGCCGCTGCGCAGGGCCGCCAGCACCAGCGCCTTGGCCGAGCCGGAAAACGCCTTCTGAATCAGGTCCTTGAGCAGATTGGCCTGCAGCGAGTCCTGGGCCTGGGCCGGCGCGTACACGTGGGCGCGCTCGCTCTCGTCGCGGATCAGCAATCCCTTGGTGTGCATGATCTGCATGAGCCGCAGCACGGTGGCGTAAGTCACGTCGGGACGCGTTTTCTGGATTTCCTGGTGAAGTTGCTTGGCGGTGGCGGCGCCCAGCGGCCACAGCGACTGCAACAGATCCAGTTCGGCCGAGGTCGGTTTCGGCAGGGAGGGGCGGGAAGCCATCGGGAAATCCTTTGTGTAAGCTGCGGTATTGACAAAGGTAGTCTTTCTAGATCTGTTTGTCTACAATAATCGAAGAAAATATTTTCCCCTACGAGAAAGCGCTGTTTTTTATATAGACTAAGGTATCTACATGATGTCGGGAGTTTCATGTTCACGGTTTTTTCACGGCCGTGATGACCCTGAGCCGGTCGGTCGACGCCATGGTCCGCAGTGGCGAGTAAGGGCGGGCGAATCTGCCGCGCAAATAAAAAGCGCCGGCTCGGGGCCGGCGCGTCATGTGGGACGGCCTGGCGGGCCGCCCGGTGTTGCTGGTTGTTGCAGGTATCAGGCCGCTTCGCGCACCGGATACAGTTCGCGGTCGTCGTCCGTGTGGGTCGGATGTTTCAGTTCGCTGGCCAAGCGGTCATGGTCGAGTTCATTCTCCCATTTCGACACCACCACCGTCGCCACGCCGTTGCCGATGAAGTTGGTCAGGGCGCGCGCTTCGCTCATGAAGCGGTCGATGCCGAGAATGAGCGCCATGCCGGCCACCGGAATCGTCGGCACCGTCGCCAGCGTGGCGGCCAGGGTGATGAAGCCGGCGCCGGTGATGCCCGAGGCGCCCTTCGAGGTCAACATGGCGACGCCGAGGATCGTCAATTCCTGCATCAGCGTCAGTTCGGTGTTGGTCGCTTGCGCCACGAACAGGGCCGCCATCGTCATGTAGATATTGGTACCGTCGAGGTTGAATGAATAGCCGGTCGGCACCACCAGGCCAACGACAGGCTTCGAGCAGCCGAGTTTTTCGAGCTTGCGCATCAAGGCGGGCAGCGCGCTTTCCGACGAGCTGGTGCCGAGTACGATCAGCAGCTCTTCCTTGATGTAGGAAATGAAGCGGAAGATCGAAAAACCGGTCAGCCGCGCCACGATGCCCAGCACCACGAACACGAACAGCGCGCAGGTCAGGTAGAAGCAGCCCATCAGGAAGCCGAGTTTGACGAGCGAGCCAATGCCGAATTTGCCGATCGTAAAGGCCATGGCGCCGAACGCGCCAATTGGAGCGGCCTTCATGATGATGCCGACCACGCCGAAAATCATGTGCGAGACTTCGTCGATCAGCTTGGTCACGGGACGGCCGCGTTCACCGAGCATCGACAGGGCGAAACCGGACAGGATGGCGATCAGCAGCACTTGCAGGATGTCACCCTTGGCGAAGGCGTCGACGAAGGTGGTCGGAATGATGTTGAGCAGGAAGTCGACGGTGCCGGCCGGTTTCTTGTTGACGAACTCGGCGATGCCCTTGGTGTCGAGCGTCGCCAGGTTGGCGTTGAAACCGGCGCCAGGCTTGAGGATATTCGCGACCAGCAGGCCGATGCCCAGCGCGAGGGTGGAGATGACTTCGAAGTACAGCAGCGCCTTGCCGCCGACCCGGCCGATTTTCTTCATGTCCTGCATGCCGGCGATACCGGCGACCACGGTGCAAAAGATGACCGGGCCGATGATCATTTTGATCAGCTTGATGAAGCCGTCGCCGAACGGTTTCATGTCGACGGCGCGCAGCGGGTCGAGCACCCCCAGCAGCACGCCGCAGACAATGGCGAACAGCACCTGCACGTATAAGACTTTATAGAATGGCTTTTTCATGGCGGGCTTTCAGAGGGAAAGTGATGATGTCCTCATGATTATCCAAACCGCCACGACGTTCAATTGTGGTTTTCCACATGAATCGGCCCGCACCATTGATGCGGGCCATGTCGCGCACGCCGCGATTGTGCCGCGCCGCCTGATTGCGCCCCCCCCTTATTGTGCCGCCCTTATTGGGCCGCCCAGCCGCCATCCATGTTCCAGGCGGCGCCGCGCACCTGGTTGCCGCCCGGGCCGCAAAGGAACACCGCCATCGCACCCAGTTCTTCCGGCGTGACGAATTCGCCCGAAGGCTGCTTTTCACTGAGCAAAGCCTTCTTCGCCGCCTCGTTGCTGATGCCTTCCTTGGCGGCGCGGTCGTCGACCTGTTTTTGCACCAGCGGGGTGAGTACCCAGCCTGGGCAGATCGCGTTGCAGGTGACGCCGGTGTGGGCCGTTTCGAGCGCGGTGACCTTGGTCAAGCCGACCAGGCCGTGCTTGGCCGCCACGTAGGCCGACTTCTGTTCCGAACCGACCAGGCCGTGCACGGAAGCCAGATTGATGATGCGGCCCCAGTTCTTTTGCTTCATGCCGGGCAGGGCGAAGCGGCTGGTGTGAAACGCCGAGCTGAGGTTGATGGCGATGATCGCGTCCCATTTTTCAGCAGGAAAGTCCTCGATGTTGGCGACGTACTGGATGCCGGCATTGTTGACCAGCACGTCGACGCCGCCGAACTTGTCGGCAGCGAATTTCATCATCGCTTCGATTTCGGCCGGCTTGGACATGTCGGCATTGTGATAAGCGGTGCGCACGCCGAATTCCTGGCCGATGTCGGTGTACAGCTTTTCGATCTGCTGGGCGTCGCCGAAGCCATTGAAGACGATGTTGGCGCCCTGTTCGGCCAGCGCGCGCGCAATGCCCAGGCCGATGCCGGAGGTGGAGCCGGTGACCAGGGCCGTTTTGCCGCTTAACATGCTCGATTTCATTGTGTCCTCTTTCGTAAATGTGCTGGAAAATTGAGCGAAGCACCGTAGATCACACTCAGGTAGCATGGTCGGCGCCGCGCCCGGTAAAATGGCGGGTGTGGTCAACATTGAATGATCAGTGTCGAAGCATACATCGAAGAATCGGAGTTCACATGGTTGAAGCCAGAATCAAGTCCGTCCAGTGCTGTTCGCCCGCCGGATTGCACCGCATGTCCTATAAGGAATGGGGCGCGCCCGACAATCCGCGCGTGCTCATTTGCGTGCACGGCGTCACCCGCGTCGGCGACGACTTCGATGCGCTGGCGCCCGCGCTGGCCGACCACTACCGCGTGATCTGCCCCGACGTGGTCGGCCGCGGACGCTCGGGCAAGCTGGCCAATCCTGCCCTGTACGGCATTCCGCAATACGTGGCCGACATGGTGACCCTGATCGCCCGCGTCACGGCTGTCGACGGCGCAGACGGCAAGGTCGACTGGTTCGGCACCTCGATGGGCGGACTGATCGGCATGGCGCTCGCCTCGCTGCCGGACAATCCGGTGCGCAAGCTTGTGCTCAACGATATCGGACCGACGCTCGACCGCACCGCTTTGGTGCGGATTGGCGACTACATCGGCCAGGATCTGCGCTTCCCCAGCTTCGAGGCGGCCGCCACCTTCGTGCGCGAAGTCTCGGCGTCGTTCGGCGAGCATACCGACGAACAATGGCACAAGCTGGCATCGGATGTGCTAAGGGAACTTCCTGACGGGCAATGGACGCGTCATTACGACATGGGCCTGGCCCAGCCGTTTCGTAGTACCACGGTGGAAAGCGCGCAGGCCGACGAGGCGGCCTTGTGGGCGGCGTACGATGCGATCCGCTGTCCGACCTTGCTGGTGCGCGGCGAACAATCGGATTTGCTGTCGCGCCAGACGGCCGAAAAAATGCTCCAGCGCGGCCCGCGTCCGCAATTGGTCGAGATTGTCCGGACCGGCCACGCGCCGACCTTCGTCCAGCCGGAACAGATCGCGATCGCGCGCCAGTTTCTGCTGGCCGAATGAATAGATGACACGATTGATCACAAGTTTTAAGCACCGAAGCAGTGAAAGACATTATGGAAATTAAGCGTTTGCACGTAGGAAGCCGCTTGTCGGAAGTGGCCATCAGCAACGGCACGGTCTACCTGGCCGGCCAGATCGCCGACGACACCACGGCCGGCATCGAAGGCCAGACCAGCGAGGTGCTCGGCCATGTCGACCGTCTGCTGGCCGAGGCCGGCAGCGACATGACCTGCATCCTGATGTGCCAGATTTTTATTGCGAGCATGGCCGATTTCGCCGGCATGAACAGCGTCTGGGACGCCTGGGTGGCGTCCGGCCACACGCCGCCGCGCGCCACCGTCGAGGCCCGCCTGGCCAACCCGGCCTGCCTGGTCGAGATCGTCGTCACCGCCGCCGTGCGCTGATCCATCATGGTTGCCATCGCCGCGCTGGGAAGCGAAACAAGCCAGCTGGTGCAGGGCCTTGGGCCGGAAGATTGCGTCCGGGTCGAGCAGGCGCTCGCCTACGCCACCGAGGCCTACCAGGACAAGGTCTGCAGTTCCGGCCAGAACGCGCTCGACTTCGCGGTCGGCGTGGCCGGCACGCTGGCTTTCCTGCGCACCGATGCCGAGACGCGCATCGCCGGCCTGATGTTCGAGATGACGGTGATCGAGCCGAAGGCCGCCGCCGGCCTCGAGCCGCGCTTCGGCAAGGAAGTGACCGACCTGGTGTCGGGCGTGCGCCAGTTGATCCGCTTGCGCGACATGACGGTCGGCCACGGCCAGCAGGCGCTCGGACGCGGCAAGAACGCCGCGCAGGAAGCGGTCGCGCAAATCGAAACGCTGCGCAAGATGCTGCTGGCGATGGCCACCGACATGCGGGTCGTCATCGTGCGCCTGGCGTCCTGCGTGACCACCTTGCGCTATTTTGCCGACATCAAGCTGTTCAACGAGATGACCCGGGCCTACGGCCGCGAATCGCTCGACCTGTACGCGCCGCTGGCCAACCGGCTCGGGATCTGGCAGCTCAAGTGGGAACTGGAAGACCTGTCGTTCCGCTTTCTTGAGCCCGACACCTACAAGCGCATCGCCAAGATGCTCGAAGAAAAGCGCATGCTGCGCGAAAGCTTCGTCTACAGCGCCATCACACGCCTGCAGGACGAGCTGGCGGCGGCCGGCATCGAGGCCGAAGTGTTCGGCCGGCCCAAGCATATCTACAGCATCTGGAACAAAATGCGCGGCAAGGAGCTCGACTTCAACGAGCTCTACGACGTGCGCGCCTTTCGCGTGATCGTCGCCGACGACAAGACCTGCTACACCGTGCTGGGCCTGGTGCACAATATCTGGACGCCGATTCCGAAAGAGTTCGACGACTACATCTCGCGCCCTAAAGCCAACGGCTACCAGTCGCTGCACACGGTCGTTACGGCCGACGACGGGCGTCCGCTCGAAGTCCAGATCCGTACCCAGGAAATGCATAACTTCGCCGAGTACGGGATCGCCGCGCACTGGCGCTACAAGGAAGAGGGCGGCTCGAACTTCAAGAGCCAGAAGTACGACGAGAAGATTGCCTGGCTGCGCCAGCTGCTGGCCTGGAAGACCGACGTCGCCGACGCCGTGGTCGGCCAGGAAGACCGGCAGCGCGAGTGGGTCGAAAAGCTCAAGTCGGCCACGCTGGACGATCGCATCTTCGTGCTCACGCCGCAGGCGCGGGTGCTCGAACTGCCGGTCGGCGCCACGCCGATCGACTTTGCGTACCACCTGCACAGCGAAGTCGGACACCGCTGCCGGGGCGCCAAGATCGACGGCGTGATGGTGCCGCTCAACACGCCGCTGCGCAACGGCCAGACCTGCGAGATCATCACCGCCAAGGGTGCGCCCGGCACCGCCGGCCCGTCGCGCGACTGGCTCAGTCCCGGCTACACGGTCAGCAGCCGCACGCGCTCCAAGGTGCGCGCCTGGTTCCACGCCATCGACTTGCAAGAGACGCTGGCACATGGCCGCGCGATGGTGGAAAAATCACTCCAGCGCGAAGGCAAGACCGCCGTCAACCTGGAGGCGCTGGCCCACAAGCTGGGGTTCGCCAAGGTCGACGACCTGTTCGCCTCGGTCGGCAAGGAAGAATTCTCGCTGCGCCAGGTCGAGCTGGCCCTGCACGAGACGGGCGCGCCGCCGGCCGAGCCGGAAGACGCCGTCGTGCTCAGCAAGAGCCGCGCATCGAGCGTGGAGCAGGGCGCCAAGTCCGGCGTGCTGGTGGTCGGCACCGAAGGTCTGCTGACGGCGCTGGCCAAGTGCTGCAAGCCGGCGCCGCCGGACGGCATCGTCGGCTTCGTCACGCGCGGCAAGGGCGTCTCGATCCACCGCGCCACCTGCAAGAATTTTGCCGAAATGCGCGACAAGGCGCCCGAGCGGGTCATCCACACCGACTGGGGCAGGGCCGGCCAGGACACCGTTTACCCGGTCGACCTGTTCATCCTGGCCGGCGACCGCCAGGGCTTGCTGCGCGATATCTCCGAGGTGTTTTCGCGCGAGAAGATCAACGTGATCGGCGTGAACACCCAGAGCGCCAAGGGCCAGGCGCGCATGACCTTCACCGCCGAGATCGGCTCGACCGCGCAACTGCAAAAGGCGCTCGGCGCCATCATGGAAGTGAGCGGCGTGCAGGAAGCGCGGCGGAACTGATGCCATTTACCGTCTCGCATATCGCGGCCGTGTTGCCGCTCGGGCGCTGGTCGCGGTACCGGCTGCCGCTGTCGGCGCTGGCGATCGGCAGCATGGCGCCGGACTTCGGCTACTTTCTGAACCTGGGCCTGCCCAGCCGCATGAGTCACACGGTCGAAGGCGTGTTGACCCAGTGCGCGCCGCTGGCCTTGCTGGTGTACCTGATCTTTCATCTGCTGCTCAGCCGCCCGGTGTTGGCGATGCTGCCGCAGGCGCTGGCCGACCGGCTTGCGCCGAGCCTGCCGGGGCGCGCCGATCTGACGTTCGGCAACATGCTGGCGGTGCTGGCCGCACTGGTCATCGGCGGACTGACCCATATCTGGTGGGACGGCGCCACCCACCGCGACGGCGCGATCGTGATGGCGTTTCCGATTCTGCTCAGCCCTGTGCCGCTGCCGTTCTGGCCCGACCTGTTGCTCTACAAATTGCTGCAGCATGTCTCGAGCGTGTTCGGCCTGGCGGTGCTGGCGCTGGCGCTGCGTGCCTGGATGCGGCGGCCCGAAAAGCCTTCGCCGCGTTTGCCGGCCTATCCGGTGCTCGCCGCCCAGCTCAGAAACGGCGTGCTGCTGGCGATCGTCGCGCTTGGTGTTCTTGGCGCCTGGACCGGCTGGCACACCGTCAGCGACTGGGCGCGGCTCGAACGCTGCCTGTTCTTTGCCGTCGTCGGCGGCATCAAGATGATGCTCGGCGCCAGCCTGCTGTATTGCCTGGCCTGGCAGGCTTGCGGCCTGTTCGGGCGGCGGACCGTGACATCAAAATAATGGCGATGGCGCGCCGACTCGGTATGATGCGCTGATGCGCCCACCATCCCTCCTTCGCACCAAGCCTGGCCAATGGGTCCGGCCGGTGCGCCGCTACCTGGGCAGCTGGTGGTACATGGTGCACCTGGGTGCGGTGGCGCTGGTGATGGCCATGTCGCTATCGAGCTACAACCGGGCCAACCGCATCACCATGGCGCGCACGATTTACACCAGCACCTGGCAAGCCTTGCCGTGGTTCACCGTGCTGGCCGCGCTGGTGAGCCTGGTGCTGATCCGCATTGTGGTGGTGACCTCGGTCAGCTACGGCCTGTCGCGTTACGCGCTTGAAATGGTGGTGCGGGTGCTGGTACTCGAACTGATTCCCCTCACTGCTGCCATGTTCGTCGCGCTGCGCGCCGGGCTGGCCTTCAATGCCGGCGACGCGCGGGCGCTGGCGGCCGCTTCCACCCCCGATCGCTCGCGCCGCGCCCAGCAGCAATTGCGCCAGGACCTGGTGCCGCAGGTGCTGGCCAACGCCTTTGCCGTGCTGAGCCTGGCCATGGTCAGCAGCGTGATCGTGCTGCTGCTCGCCTATGTCAGCGTGTACGGCCTGTCGCCGTGGGGCGTGGGCGACTATACACGGACGGTCGGCCGCATTTTCGACCCGGTGGTGACCATCGGGTTTGCACTCAAGACGGCCTGCTTCGGACTGGCGGTGGCGGTAATTCCCAGCGCGGCCATCCTGGAGACCCAGCGCTACGGGCGCCACTCGGATTCGACCGTGCAACCAGGCGCGGTGCGCTTGTTGTTCGTCCTGCTGCTCATCGAGGCGGCCTCGCTGGCCGTCAAATATATCTGACCCCATGAAGCTGCCATCCAACCCGCAACGTTTGAAAGGAATGCGCGCATGAGCGAACCGAAGGCCGAGGCGGGCATTGAGCCGGTCAGCAACGTCGAAGTCAAGGCGGTGGTGCTGCTGATTCTGATGGCGGCCCTGATCACCACCTTCCTGCTGTACGTGATGTACGCGCGCGGCGTGTTCGAGAGCACCCAGCGGCTGGTGCTGATGACGGACGATTCGGAAGGCGTTATCCCGGGCATGGACGTCACTTTTTCCGGCTTTCCGGTGGGACGGGTGCAACGGGTCGAGCTGGCGCCGGACGGCAAGGTGAGAATCCTGGTCGACGTGCCGCGCAAGGAAGCCAAGTGGCTCAAGACGTCCAGCGTGTTCACGATGGAGCGCAGCCTGGTGGGCGAGACCCGCATCAAGGCCTTCAGCGGGATTTTGACCGATCCGCCGATCGAGCCGGGCGCGGTGCGCAATGTGCTGCGCGGCGATACCGGGGCGGAGATTCCGCGCCTGGTGGCGAGCGCGCGTGCGCTGCTGGAAAACCTCGACAATATGACGCGCAGCGATTCGAGCATCAACGCCAGCCTGGCCAATGTGCAGGCGGTCACCGGCAAGCTGGGTGGCAAGTATGGCTTGCTGGGCAGCGCGCTCGGCAGCGATGAAGAGGCGCGCAAGCTGCTGCAAACGCTGCAGCGGGTTGATGGCTTGCTGGCCAAGACCGATCAGCGGGTATTCGGCAAGAACGGCGTGATGGACGATACCCAGGCCGCGATCGTGCAGCTGAAACAGGTGCTG
>JBDSTZ010000584.1:0-8097 GCA_039927975.1 Massilia sp.
TGTGCGACGTCAAGTCGCCGGCCGACGGCAACCTGATCTTGCGGGCCAAGACCGCCGACAGTGCCCAGCGCGCCGCCAGCACCGCGCGCAACGTGTGGGTGGCAGGCAGCGCCGATTGGTGGTTTAACGTCACCGACAACGACCGCATCGATCTGCTGCCGTCGAAAAAACGCTACGAGCCCGGCGAGAACGCGAGCTTCCAGGTGCGCAGCCCGTTCCGCGAAGCGACCGCGCTGATCACGGTCGAGCGCGAAGGCATTCTCGACACCTACGTGCGCCACCTCTCGGGCCACGAGCCGGTGTTCACGATTCCGGTCAAGCCGGGCTACGCGCCGAATGTATTCGTCTCGGCGATGGTGGTGCGCGGGCGCGTGGCCGGCGTGCGACCGAGCGCGCTGGTCGATCTGGGCAAGCCGGCCTATAAACTCGGCATCGCGCCGATGCGGGTTGGCTGGGCCGGGCACGAACTGAAAGTCCAGGTCAGCGCCGACAAGCCGGTCTATAAAGTGCGCGACAAGGCCAGCGTCAAGGTGAAGGTCACGCGCGCCGACGGCGGCGCGCTGCCGGCCGGCGCCGAGATCGCGCTGGCGGCGGTCGACGCCGCGCTGCTCGAACTCAAGCCCAACACGAGCTGGAACCTGTTAGAGGCGATGATGCAGGAGCGCAGTCTGCAAGTGAGCACCTCGACGGCGCAGATGCAGGTGATCGGCAAGCGCCACTTCGGCCGCAAGGCCTTTCCGCATGGCGGCGGCGGCGGCCGCGGCAACGGGCGCGAACTGTTCGAGACGCTGCTGTACTGGAATCCAAAGGTCGTCCTCGACGCCAACGGCGAGGCCAGTGTCGAAGTGCCGCTCAACGATTCGCTCAGCGCCTTCCGAATGGTGGCGATCGCCAGCGCCCGCAGTGGCTTGTTCGGCACCGGCGCCACCGAGGTACGCACCTCGCAGGACCTGATGCTGATGTCGGGTCTGGCGGCGCTGGCACGCGAAGGCGACCGCTTCCGCGCCGGCGCCACGGTGCGCAATATGTCGGGCGGCGAACTGAGGGTGCAGGTCAATGCGAGCGTGAGCGCCGACGGCGCCAAGACCGTGGCGCTGGCGCCGCAGAACCTTACGCTGGGCGCTGGCGAGGCGCGCGACCTGGGCTGGGATTACCAGGCCCCGCTCTCCGTCAACAAGCTGGCGTGGCAGATCGGCGCGCGCGCCGACGGCGGCGCGTCCGACCTGCTCAAGGTGTCGCAAAAGGTGATCGCCGCCGTCCCGGTGCGCACCATGCAAGCCACCCTGCTCCAGCTCGACGCGCCGCGCGCAATGACGGTCGAACGGCCCGCCGACGCGATCGCCGGCCGTGGCGGCCTGCTGACCACCTTCAGCCCGCGCCTGGCCAACGACCTGCCCGGCGTGCGCGAATACATGCAGGCCTACCCTTACACCTGCTTCGAGCAGACCACTTCGCGCGCCATCGCGCTGCACGACGCCGCGCTGTGGAAGGCGAACGCCGCGTCGCTGCCGGCGTATCTCGACAGCGACGGCCTGGTCAAGTACTTCGCCATGATGCGGGAAGGCAGCGACAGCCTGACCGCCTACGTGCTGTCGGCCACCAGCGAAGCCGGCTACGCCATTCCACAAAACCTGCGCGAGCGGATGGAACAAGGCTTGCGCGCTTTTGTGGAGGGCAAGATCGTGCGCGGTTCCGCGCTCGCCACCACCGACCTGGCGATCCGCAAGATGGCCGCGCTGGAAGCCCTGTCACGCACCACCGAAGTCAAGGCGCCGATGCTCGAATCGTTCAGCATCGCGCCGAACCTGTGGCCAACGTCCGCCGTGATCGACTGGTATCTGGTGTTGAAGCGCACGCCTGCCCTGCCCCGGAGCGCCGAACAGATGGCGCAGGCCGAACAGGTCCTGCGCGCGCGCCTGAACCTGCAAGGCACAACGATGGGCTTTTCGACCGAGCGCAGCGACAACTGGTGGTGGCTGATGGCGTCGGCCGACGTCAACGCCAACCGCCTGCTGCTGGCCATGCTCGACAATCCGGCGTGGCAGGCCGACATGGGCCGGCTGGCGCGCGGCACGCTGGGACGCCAGAAACAGGGCCGCTGGGGCACGACGTTGGCGAACGCCTGGGGCGTGCTGGCGATCGACAAATTCTCGGCAAAGTTCGAGTCCGAACCGGTCACCGGCAGCAGCAGCGCCACGCTGGCGGGCGCCAGCAAGAGCGTGAGCTGGCCAGCCACCGCCGCCAACAGCGCGGTGATGCAGCCATGGCCGGCCGGCGCCCAGGCCCTGTCGCTGCGCCACACGGGCAGCGGCAAGCCATGGGCGATCGTGCAAAGCCTGGCGGCGATTCCGCTGACGGCGCCGCTGTCGTCGGGCTACAAGATCAGCAAGACGATCACGCCGGTGGAGCAGAAAGTCAAAGGCGCGTGGTCGCGCGGCGATATCTACCGCGTCCATCTCGACCTCGAAGCGCAGTCCGACATGACCTGGGTGGTGGTCGACGATCCGGTGCCGGCCAGCGCCAGCATCCTCGGCAGCGGTCTGGGAGGCGATTCGCAGATCATGCGCAAGGGCGAGGAACAGCGCGGCGGCTGGGTCAGCCCGGCCTTCGAGGAACGCACCTTCGACGCCTTTCATTCGTATTTCTCGTTTGTCCCGAAAGGCAAATGGAGCGTCGAGTACACGGTGCGCCTGAATAACCAGGGCAGCTTCAACCTGCCCGCCACCAGGGTCGAGGCGATGTACAGCCCCGAGATGTTCGGCATGCTGCCGAACCAGCCGGTCAATGTGAAGCCGTGATGCAGCGTCCTGCCTCGATCGTTCTCCTGATCCTGGCGCTAGGCGCCGGCGGCGCCCGCGCGGCGGTGCCGGGACCGGAGCAGGTCAAGGCGGCATGGCGTGCCTCCGACACCACCCTGCTCGACCGCCATGGCGTGGCGATCGAATCCACGCGCGCCGACCTGACCGCGCGGCGCGGCGGCTGGGTGGCGCTGGCCGATATCTCGCCGGTGCTCGGCGCGGCGGTGCTACAAGCCGAGGACCAGCACTTCATGCAGCACGGCGGGGTCGACCTGGGCGCGGTCGGCCAGGCGGCGTGGGACAACCTGTTCGCCCGCAAGGCGCGCGGCGCCTCGACCATCACGATGCAACTGGCGGCGCTGCTCGACCCGGCGCTGCGCGGCGCCGGAGGTGGCCGCAGCTGGGGCCAGAAATGGGACCAGGCGATGGCCGCGCGCGAGCTCGAAGCCGGCTGGAGCAAGCAGCAGATTCTCGAAGCCTATCTGAACATGGTGCCGTTTCGCGGCGAGCTGATCGGCGTGGGCGCCGCCTCGCGCGCCCTGTTCGGCAAAGTGCCGGGCGGGCTAGACCGCGCCGAATCGGCGATCCTGGCAAGCCTGCTGCGCGCGCCGGTCGCCGCGCCGCGCCTGGTGGCCAAGCGGGCCTGCGCGCTGGCGAAGGAACTCGACGCCGCAGCAGCCTGCGCGCCGATCGAATGGCAGACCGAAGTCGCGCTGGGCCGTCCGGCCGCGCTGGCGATCTTGACGCCGGCGCCGCAGGTGGCGCGCAAGCTGCTGGGCGCGGCCGGCAGCAGCACCCGCAGCACGCTCGACGCCAGCCTGCAGCGCTTCGCCCAGGACTCGCTGCGCCAGCACCTGGCCGTCCTGCGCGAGCGGAATGTCGGCGATGGCGCGGCGATCGTGATCGACAACGCCAGCGGCGAGATCCTCGCCTGGGTCGGCAACACCGGCGACAGCGAGGTCGATGGCGTGACCGCGCTGCGCCAGGCCGGCTCCACCCTCAAACCCTTTCTCTACGAGCTGGCGTTCGAGCGCGGCCTGCTGACCGCCGCCTCACTGCTGGACGACTCGCCGATCGGCATCGCCACCGCCGGCGGGCTGTACGTGCCGAAGAATTACGATAACGAGTTCAAGGGTTTTGTGAGCGCGCGCACCAGCCTGGCCAGCTCGCTCAACGTGCCGGCGGTGCGCACGCTGGTGCTGACCGGGCAGGACCGCTTTCACACCCGCCTGCGCGAAGTCGGCCTGACAAGCCTGACCGAAGCGGCCGACTATTACGGCGACTCGCTGGCGCTCGGCTCGGCCGAGGTGAATCTGCTGGAACTAGCGAACGCCTACCGCACCCTGGCCAATCAGGGCGTCTACAGCGAGACCCGGCTGCGGCCCGGCCCGGCCGGCGCCGGCAAACGCGTGATGGATGCGCGCGCCAGCTTTATCGTCGCCGACATCCTCTCGGACCGCGCCGCGCGCAGCCTCACCTTCGGCCTGCGCAACGAGCTGGGAACGAGCTTCTGGAGCGCGGTCAAGACCGGCACCAGCAAGGACATGCGCGACAACTGGTGCATGGGCTTTTCGGAGCGGTACACGGTCGGTGTCTGGGTCGGCAATTTCGACGGCAGTTCGATGTGGGACGTGTCGGGCGTGACGGGCGCGGCGCCGGTGTGGCGCGACCTGATGGATTACCTGCACCAGCACCTGCCCAGCCGCGCGCCAGCGCCACCAAAAGGCGTGCTGCGCCGGCAGATCGCGTTCCAGCCGGCGCTCGAAGCCGAGCGCGCCGAATGGTTCGTCGCCGGCACCGAGACGGCGCTGGTGACGCTGGCGCCGTCAACGGCGGATGCGCCCACGATTCTGTATCCGGTAGATGGCAGTATCATCGCCACCGATCCCGATATTCCGGAGCCGATGCAGCGGGTGATGTTCAGGGCCGCCGACGGCAAGGGCCTGACGTGGCGGCTCAATGGCGCCACGCTGGCGGGAGCGGAACGCGAGTACGCGTGGAAGCCGGCGCCCGGCAAATACGCACTGGCGCTGTTCGACGCGCAGGACAAGATGGTGACGTCGGTGCGCTTCGAGGTGCGCGGGGAGGCGCTGGCGACGGCGCGCCGCTAGTTTTGGATCAGCGGGCGCTGAGCGCGGTCTCGGGTTCGGTGGCGAGGGTTTCGTGCACGAAGCGGGTGACGGCTTCCTCGACTTGCGCGCAGACGCTGGTGAACGCGGCGCGGATATTCTGGTCGCTGCCACTCACCTGTCCCGGCGCGGGCAACTGCCAGTGAAGGTGCTGCGGGCGGCCGCGCCAGACTGGCGCATCTTCGCCGGCGGCGCTCTCGCAGACCCAAATGACATAGTCGAACTGCGGTGCGTCGGCGTGGCTGAACTGGGTCCACGACTTGCTGGTCAGGCCATGGGGCGGGTAGCCGCGCCGCGTCAGTTCGTTGAAGGTCAGCGGATTGACCCGCCCGGTCGGGTGGCTGCCGGCGCTGCACGCGCGGAACCGTTCACCACCGACCCGGGTGAGAATCGCTTCGCCCATGATGCTGCGGCCGGAATTACCGGAGCAGAGAAAGAGGACCTGATATACCTTCAAGATGTTTCCCGGCAGTAGAAATGGCCTTGCTGCCTTGGAAGGTATAGGCAACGGCAAGAGGAAAATACTCAGCTATTCTATTGGAATTACGCTTGTCGGAATGTAAGGTAATGACAGATGCACATGTAGGTATCGTCCTACGTAGAACGAATCAGGCCGCGCGGCGAGCGCGGCCCGCATCGCTTACGGCTGGCTGGGCACGACCCGCCAGATGGTGCCGCTGGCGTCGTCGTCGACCAGCAGCGAACCGTCGGCGGCCACCAGCACCGACGATGGCCGGCCCCACACTTCCCTGTCGCTGACGATCATCCCGGTGAGGAAATCCTCGTACTCGCCGGTCGGCACGCCATTCTTCATCCGAACCCGCACGACCTTGGAGCCGGCGCGGGTGGCGCGGTTCCAGGAGCCGTGCAAGGCGAGGAAGACGTCGCCCTCGTAAGCTTTAGGGAAGGCGAATTTGGCGCCCTTGGGCGTCACGTACGGCGCCATGCCGAGCGGCGCCGAGTGGGCCTGGATCAGCACATCGGGCACGCTCACCTTGGCCCTCAGATCCGGCCGGGCGCCGGCCAGGCGCGGGTCTTCATTGGCGCCGATGTAGTACCACGGCCAGCCGTAGTAGGCGCCTTTCTTGACCCGGGTGAGGTAGTCGGGCGGCAGATTATCGCCCAGCTCATCGCGCTCGTTCACGCTGCACAGCAGTTCGCCGGTGGGCGGGTACAAGGTCATGCCGACGCAGTTGCGCAGGCCGGTGGCGTAGGTGTGGCGGTTGGCGCCGTCCGGGTCGAAGGCCAGCACGATGGCGCGATCGAGTTCGTCGCCCCAGGCCGCGCCCAGGCCCTGCTTGGCCTCCCACTCGGGCAAGGGCATCGGCGGGGTCGGCGTCATGGTGTTGGCGACGTTGGTGGCCGAGCCGATCGACAGGAACAGCAGCTTGTCGTCGCCGGAGAAGGCGATGGTACGGCTGCTGTGGGCGCCCTTCTCGGCGGTCAGCTTCGGCACCACCACTTCGGGCGCAGCGGTGGCCTGCAGGTCGCCGTTCTTGTACGGCAGGCGGACGATCTGGTTGACGGTGGCGACGTACAGGTATTTGGGGTTCGGCCCGGACGGGTAGAAGGCGATGCCGAAGGGGCGGTCGAGGCCAGAGGCGAATACGCTGATGGTGTCGGCGGTCTCGCCGGTGGACGAGCGCAGCACCTTGACCTGGCCCTTGCCTGGTTCCGAGATGAAGACGTCGCCGTTGGCGGCGCGGATCATCAGGCGGCCCTTGTCCGGATCGGTGGCGAACAGGTTGACCTTGAAGCCGGCCGGCACGCGCGGCGCCGCGCCGTCGGGCCGCGCCACCAGCTTGGGCGCATTGCCTGCGCTGGCGCTGGCGAAGGGCTTGGCCAGCTGGTCCGGCGTGAGGTGGTAGGTTTTGCCGGGCGCGTCCTGCAGCCACTGGTCGCCGCCGGTACCGACGACGGGCGCGCCGGCAGCCGCGCTTTTCGGCGCCGCGTGAAGTGTGGCCAGGTAGGCGATCAGGGCGTCGCGGTCGGCCTTGGCGGGGACGTTGAGCGGCATGGTGGTGCCGGGGATGGTTTTGGCGGGGTCGGCGAGGAAGGCGTCCAGATCGGCGGCGGTCCAGGCCTTGCCTTTGGCGCCGGCCCGGGTCAGCGCGTCGGAATAATTGTAGCCGGGCGCGCCGCCCAGTTTGCGGCCGACGACGCCGGCCAGGCCCGGTCCCGCGCCGGAAGGCACGGCCGGATCGGCGCTGTGGCAGATCGCGCAGTTTTTCTTGAAGTAGGTTTCGCCGGCGAGCGGCGCGGCGCCGGCGCCGGCAGCGGCTGCCAGGCCGGCCAAGCCCAGGCTCAGCATGAGGAAGCGGGTGTATCGCATGGAATTACTTTCGTCGCGTTAATTGTCAGACAATCCAGGGCATCATTAGGCGGGTCGACAGAAAATTTGTCAAGTGAAGCCACTGTAGAAGCCACCAAGGAAGCCACCATGGAAGCCACTATACGGAAGGCATGGCTGGCGTTGCGGTTTTCGCGGGCGACGTACAATCATTGCGATGATTTTTCGACCACTGGAGGCGCGATGGACGGCAAAGATGACTGCAATGTTCTGATCCTGGCCGGGCTGTGGAATTCCGGCCCACAGCACTGGCAGATCTTGTGGGAGCACAAGCACCCGGACTGGCAGCGGGTGCCGCATCGCGACTGGACCAACCCGACGTGCGAGGAATGGGTGGCCGAGCTGGACGCGGCGATCGCGGCCAGCGAACTGGGGCCGCCGCTACTGGTGGCGCACAGCCTGGCCTGCGCGCTGGTGGCGCAGTGGGCCAAGTCGGGTTCGAACCTGCACGTGGCCGGCGCGGTACTGGTGGCGCCGAGCGACGTCGACGCGCCCGGCTATCCGAGGGAGGCGGTCGGATTTGCGCCGATGCCGATGGAGAAGCTGGCGTTTCCCAGTGTGGTGGTAGCCAGTTCCAATGACGAGTATGTCTCGATCGGTCGCGCGCGCGCGTTCGCGGGAGCATGGGGCAGCAAGCTGGTCGAGATTGGCGAGGCCGGGCATATCAATGGCGCCAGCGGCTTCGGTGCCTGGGCCGAAGGCGAGCAGTTGGTGCTGGACTTCTGCGCGGAGCGCAAGCGCACACATTGACGCGCCGTGCAAGGCGGCCGGCACGCTGTTGCGATATCGCAACAAGAGAATTCTGCAGCCCGGCAGGGAA
>JBDSTZ010000585.1:0-2537 GCA_039927975.1 Massilia sp.
ATGGCGGCGCCACGCGGGCGCCGAAGCGTGCCATCGAGGCGACCGCCGCACGCGCCGGCGTGGGCGCCAGCATCGCTGGCGACTCTGCGCCCGCCGCCATCACCGCAGGCGACTCGGCGCCCGCCGCCAGCACCACTGTTTTGGAGCCGCTTTCGCATGGCTCGTCTGTCAGCGTGGTGCGACCGTCCTGGTCGACGCACTTGTAAATGTCGGACCCGGCGAACGCGGTCGAGGCGGCCAGCAAACTGGCGACGAGAATGGCCTTGTGGATTTTTTTGAGTTGCATGATCGTACTCCTGCATGGGGTGTGAAGTGATCATGCCGCCGTGTCAAATTGTTATCTGTTCGGTGCCACACGTCCGCACGGGCCAACCGCAAGTTGATGCGCTCAAGTCCCGTCATGAGGCCCCAGGTCAAGGTGGCAAGTGCGATGTGGTCCATGCGCGTTTCGCCCATCCAAAATGCAACACGGCGGCGCCGCAGATGCGGGGCCGCCGTGTCACCAATTTCCCGCGATTGATTAATTGCGGTTTGGATTGTTTGGATGGTCATCGACGCGATTCGGCACGCCGTCGCCGTCGCGGTCGCGCTGTCCGCGCTGCCAGGCGCCAGCCTTCATGTGCCAGCGGCCGTCGCGCTCTTCCCAGCTCGGCTGTTGATAGACATAGCCGTGGCGGTCGCGGACCCAGGTGCCCTTGACCCAGGTGTAGTGGTTGCGGCGCCAGTCCCAGTGCCCGGCGACCCAGGTGTAGCCACGACGCGCCTGCGGCGTATGTTCGACGCGCAAGGCCGGCGGCGCTTCGCGCACCACCACCACCGCCGCGCTCGACGCGACGGTAACGCTGCCGAGCGAGCCGGCTACCAATGAGGCAAGCAATATTTTCTTGAACATGACATTCTCCTTGTTCGGTTCGTGTAGGACTCCTTTATAAGGTCGCGAACGGAAAAGTTATGTGCGTTGACGCTCTTTGCCAAGTAACAATTGTTAATGGCATCGTGCGGCGCCGCTGTGGCGCGCTCATCGAATCAAAGGGGCGCGGCGCGATGGGTTCCGCTCAGCCTGCCGGCACCATCAGCAGGCGGATCAGCAAGCCGCCGCCATCGCGATTGGCCAGCTGCAACTCGGCATTGTGGCGATGCACCACGCGCGCGACGATCGCCAGTCCCAGGCCGGCGCCGTTGGCCTGGCCGCGCGCCGAATCCATCCGCGTAAACGGCTTGAGCACTTGCTCGATCTGGTCGTGCGGCACGCCGATGCCATGGTCTTGCAGCTCGATCTGCACGCGTCGCACATTGCCGCTCGACACCAACTGGCAAGAAATATCGATCTCGCACAGATCGGTGCCGGGCTTCTTGCCATAGCGCCTGGCGTTCTCGATGATGTTGTTGAACACGCGGCTGAGGTCGGTGGCGTTGGCCATCACGTGCAAGTCCGGCGCGATATTGGTCGACACCTGCATGCCGGGCCGGCGCTGGGTCTGGTGGGCGATCTCGCCGAGCAGCTCGCTGATATTGACCGGCACAAAGCTGGCCGCCTCGGTCGGCCGCGCGTAATCGAGGAACTGGCCGATGATCGCATCCATCTGCGCGATGTCGGCGTGCATGCCTTCGCGCGCCTCGTTCGGCAGCCTGGCCATTTCCACTTCGAGCTGCATGCGCGCGAGCGGCGTGCGCAAGTCGTGCGAAATGCCGGCCAGAATCACCGCGCGGTCCGATTCGACCCGCTGCAAGTCGTCGACCATCTGGTTGAAGCTGCGGTTGGCCTCGATGATTTCCTGCGCGCCTTTCTCGGGCAGCGGCGGTGGCCGCTTGCCCTGGGCGATCGCGCGCGCGGCCGCGGTCAGGCGCGCCAGCGGCAGGTTCACCAGGCTCGACATGAGCGCCGCCGCCAGCATCAGCAGCAGCCCGACCACGCTGGCCCAGCCGAGCCACTGCACCCCGGTCACTTCGAGCCGGTCGCGCTCGAGCATCAGCCAGTAGGCGTCGTCGTCGATATTGAAGCTGATCCAGAAACCGGAAACGCCGTTGACCCGGCCCGAGAAGCGCGTGTCGGCGCCCAGCTTGGCCTTGACCAGCGCTTCGATCTCCGGCATCAATTCCTTTTCGGGCGGCGGATCGACGGTGTCGGTGTTCTCCAGCGTCTGGATGCGGATGCCCTCGTTGCTCACCAGCTCGAACAGCAGCTCGCGGCGCAGCTCGGGCGCCGAGTGGGTGAGGGCGGCGCGGGTGATGGTGACCACCGAGATCACCATCTCGGCGGTGGTCTTGACTTGCGGGCCGCGCTGGACGTAGCTGATCATGCCGATCCAGGACGCCATGGCCAGCGAGATCAGCAGGCCGAGCAGCAGGAAGGTGCGCCAGAACAGGCCGCTCTTGAACCATCTCAGCCGGGGCGCACTCGACAGGGCATGCGATCGCACTAGCGCGGTTGTCCTTCAGGGATGAAGACGTAGCCGAGTCCCCACACGGTCTGGATGTAGAGCGGACTCGACGGGTCTGGCTCGATCAGCTTGCGCAGGCGCGAAATCTGCACGTCG
>JBDSTZ010000586.1:0-4630 GCA_039927975.1 Massilia sp.
AGGTTTCGCAGTCGATCTGGGTGAATTCAGGCTGGCGGTCGGCGCGCAGGTCTTCGTCGCGGAAGCACTTGGTGATCTGGTAGTAGCGGTCGAAGTTGGCCACCATCAGCAGCTGCTTGAACAGCTGCGGCGACTGCGGCAGCGCGAAGAATTTACCGGCGTTCACGCGCGACGGCACCAGGTAGTCGCGCGCGCCTTCCGGGGTCGACTTGGTCAGCATCGGGGTTTCAATGTCGATGAAGCCGAGTTCGTCGAGGTACTTGCGCACTTCCATCGTCACCTTGTAGCGCAGGCGCAGGTTGTTCTGCATTTGCGGACGGCGCAGGTCGAGCACGCGGTGGGTCAGGCGGGTGGTCTCGGACAGGTTGTCGTCGTCGAGCTGGAACGGCACCGCCACCGAGGCGTTGAGCACGTCGACGTCGGTCGCGTTGATTTCGATCTTGCCCGACTTGAGGTTGGCGTTGGCCGTGCCTTCAAGACGGTTGACCACCACGCCGGTGATGCGCAGGCAGTACTCGTTGCGCACCGACTCGACGGCCTTGAAGACGGCGGCGTTGTCCGGATGGCAGACCACCTGCACCAGGCCTTCGCGGTCGCGCATGTCGATGAAGATCACGCCACCGTGATCGCGGCGGCGATGGACCCAGCCGCAGATGCTGACGGTCTGGCCCAGCAGTTGTTCAGTAACGAGGCCGCAGTAGTGAGTACGCATGGAGGACATAGGATTCAATCAGGTTGGTTAATGCGAGGGCCGCTGAATGCTCAGGCGGCCGGAATTTTGGTCGGCAAGGTGTCGGGCGCGACAACGCCCATCGAGACAATGTACTTGAGGGCGGCGTCGACCGTCATGTCGAGTTCGACAACCCGGCTGCGTTCCATCATCAGGAAAAAACCGGAGGTCGGGTTCGGCGTGGTCGGCACGTACACGCTCACGTAGTCGCCCACCAGGTGGTTCTTGACGTCGCCGCCGGGAGTGCCGGTCAGAAAGCCGATGGTGTAGCTGTCGGCGTGCGGGTAAGGCAGCAGCACGGCCTTGCGAAAGGCGTTGCCGGACGACGAGAACAGGGTGTCGGAAACTTGCTTGACGCTGCCGTACAGCGAACTGACCACCGGAATGCGCTGCAGCAGGCGTTCCCACAGGCGCAGCACGTAGTTGCCGACCAGGTTGTTGGTCAGCAGGCCGGTGAGGAAGACGATCAGCACGGTGAGGATGGCGCCCAGGCCCGGCACCTTGACGCCGGCCAGCACCAGCTGCGGGCGCCATTGCGACGGCACCAGCAGCAGCGACTGGTCCATCATGCCGACGACCAGGTTCAGCACCCAGACCGTGATCGCCAGCGGCACCAGCACCAGCAATCCGGTAATGAAATATTTACGCATCGATGTCTCGGTAGGGTGAACGTGCGGAGGCGGGGCGGTCAGGTCGTACCGCCGCCGGCCGGCTTGGCGGGCGCGGCCGGGGTGGCCGCCGAGGTCGAGGTCGAGGTCGAAGTCGAAGCCGACGCCGTCGCCGGAGCGGCGGGCGCGGCCGGCGCAGCGGCGCCGGTCTCGGGCGCCACGGCCGTGCTCGGCGGGGTGCCGCCACGGAAGTCGGTCGCGTACCAGCCGGTGCCCTTGAGCTGGAAACCGGCGGCCGTCAACTGCTTCTTGAACGTTTCCTTGCCACAGGAGAGGCAGACCGTCAGGACCGGGTCGGAAATTTTCTGCAGCACATCCTTGGCGAAACCGCATTCAGCGCAGCGGTAAGCGTAAATCGGCATCTCGAAACTCCACAAAAATCGTCAAAACCCTGAATTATAAAGCTTTTACGGCGCAGGTTGACCATTGTCGGCCAAAACCGCCGGGGCCGCCTTCGAGGCGGCGGCCTTTGCTGAAACGGTGGTAAGCGAGGTCAGCTGTTGTTTTTCTGGTGATCCGGCGATATTCTATTTGCCGACTACCAACTAAGCTGATTAAATAGCATCACTCAACAGCTTGTTGACCACCAGTTCGTGTGCGTGCCGGTGTAAGAAACAGAATCCTGCGCGATCCCTGATCGCCGCAAGGCATACAAGAATGCTGTACTTAAGGAGCCCGCTCAAGCGGGCTTTTTTTCGTCTGGCCGCCGACCGGCGAGCCTGAAAGTTAGCGGCAGAGAGCCGAAGCCATGGGCGCTGCGGGCGGGTGGCGCCGGACGCTACTGCTTGCCGCCAGGCCGCCGAGGATCAAGGGGCATTCACCCCAGCCTGAAATACGCATACGCCTGCACCAGCACCAGCCCTACTCCGAGCGCGCCGACGAAATACACGGCGAAGCCCAACATGCGGTTGGTGCGGCGCTGTTCCTCCAGCAGTTGCCTGAGCAGCACAGTATCCTCGGTGCGCGGCTCGCCGGCCTGCGTCAACGCCCGATGCACCAGGCGCGGCAGTTGCGGCAGGATGTGGGTGTAGCGAGGCGCCTCGGCCTTGAGGCGCTCGAACAGGCCGCGAATGCCGACCTGCTCGCCCATCCAGCGCTCCAGGTAGGGCTTGGCGGTCTTCCACAGGTCGAGGTCCGGATCGAGCTGGCGGCCCAAGCCTTCAATGTTGAGCAGGGTCTTTTGCAGCAGCACCAGTTGCGGCTGCACTTCGACGTTGAAGCGGCGCGAGGTCTGGAACAGGCGCAGCAGGATCTGGCCGAAGGAAATGTCCTTGAGCGGACGGTCGAAGATCGGTTCGCAGCAGGCGCGCACCGCCGCCTCTAGTTCGTCGACCCGGGTTTCGCGCGGCGCCCAGCCGGACTCGATGTGGGCCTCGGCCACGCGCTTGTAGTCGCGCCGGAAAAACGCCAGGAAATTCTGCGACAGGTAATCCTTGTCGAAATCGTTAAGGGTGCCGACGATGCCGAAGTCGAGCGCGATGTAGCGGCCGAAAGTTTCAGGCGCGACCGACACGAGGATGTTCCCCGGATGCATATCGGCGTGGAAGAAGCCGTCGCGGAAGACCTGGGTGAAGAAGATTTCGACGCCGTCGCTCGACAGCTTTTTCAAGTCGACCCCGGCCTGGGCCAGGCGGTCGATCTGCGACACCGGGATGCCGTGCATGCGTTCCATCACGATCACGCTGCTGGAGCAATAGTCCCAGTACATCTCAGGCACCATCAGCAAGGTCGAATTGGCGAAGTTGCGCCGCAGCTGGCTGGCGTTGGCGGCCTCGCGCATCAGGTCGAGCTCGTCGTGCAGGTATTTGTCGAACTCGGCCACCACCTCCTTCGGCTTCAGGCGCTTGCTCTCGGCCCACACGCGGCCGATCCAGTCGGCGGCGATGTGCATCAGGGCGACGTCTTCGTCGATGGATTTCTTCATGCCGGGACGCAGCACCTTGACGGCCACTTCCTTGCCGTTGCGCAGGGTCGCGAAGTGGACCTGGGCAATCGAGGCCGAGGCCACCGGGGTGCGCTCGAAGCTGGCGAACAGCTGGTCCGGATGGGCGCCCAGCGACTTGGTGATCTGGGCGATTGCCAGCTCGGAAGGAAACGGCGGCACGCGGTCTTGCAGGCGCGCCAGTTCGTCCGCGATGTCGGGCGGCATCAGGTCGCGCCGGGTCGACAGCACCTGGCCGAACTTGACGAAGATCGGTCCTAGTTCTTCGAGCGCCATGCGCAGGCGCACGCCGGGCGGCGCCGAAATGTCGCGCCAGAAAATAATGGTGTCGATTAGCTTGGCGGTGCGCGGCACTTTCAGGCCGGAAATCGCGATCTCATCGAGGCCATACTTGGTGGCCACGCGGAGGATTTTCAGAAAGCGCAGAAATTTCAATATCATCAAATATCCAGGGGTTGTTGCCCGTTCGCGCGGGTGGTCGTCGCGTTGCCGGCGCCGGCGGGGGCGGCCGGCGCCATCCGCTGCGCCAGTTTGGCGAGGCGCTTGGCGGCCCGTTCAACGTCGTCGCGCAGGCGGTTCACTTCGCTCGCCATGTCGTCCAAGGCGGCCGGCCGCACCAGCAGTGATTTTTCGTCGAGCAAATATTCGGCGACATTCTCGCCCAGTTTGCGTCCGCCCTCGCGCAAGGTTGACACCGCCGCGCGCGCGCCGCCGGCCAGGCGGGTGGCGGCGATCGGGCCGATCCAGCGTTCGAGGTCGGCCTCGGCTTCCCAGCGCAGGCCGCGGCTGACCTGCGAGATCGCGTTGGCGAACTCGGCATCCCCCTCGATCTTGACGTAGGAAAAGGCGCGCTCGCGGTTCTGCGCCATCAGCGGCAAGTCGGCCAGCTTGAGGCGGATGGTGACGTTGGCGGGCTCATCAAGCGCACCCGCCTCGATCAGTCCGTCGCGCGCGACCTTGAAACGCAGCGTGACGGCGCCGGTGTCGATCAGCGCCAGCTTGCCGGCGTGCAGCGACAAGGCGCGCCGCGCCGGCGCTTTCTGCGCCAGCAGATGGTTGATCGCGGCGACGGCCGGCGTCATCAGGCTCGCGCGCTGGAATGTGTGGGTAGACATGGAGGAACCTTAGATAGCAAAACCGCCCGGTCGAGACGGGCGGTTTCGATCTTACCAGTTTGCCGGGCACATTTCCGGCAGCACAGGAACTTTACTCAATATTATGACAGTTGCTGGATGCCAGCGAGCACCCAGCCGGTGCTGGCGCCGCGCGGCTTGGACATGTTCCACACTT
>JBDSTZ010000587.1:0-12490 GCA_039927975.1 Massilia sp.
GCGCGTGATGAAGGCGAGCGTGCTGGCGGCGTTGAAGGCGATGTGGCTGGGCAGCTTGCCGAGCGGGATGCGGCTGGCCAGCGTCATGTTGGCGCCGTCGTACTTGTAGATGTCGACCCGGTCGAGCCGCAGCGAAGCCGAGACGAACCATTTCTGGTCGGGCGAAAAGCCGATCTGGTAGGGGTCTTGCACGTCCTTGACGCGGCGCTGGATCTGGCCGGTGACCGGGTCGAGGAAGATCAGTTCGTTGCCGACCGAGCTGGCCACGATCAGCGACTTGTTGTCGGGCGTGGACATCAGGTGGTGTGGCTCCTTGCCGACGGGGAAACTGGCCGTTTCGGCATAGGTTGCCTGGTCGAGCAGCTTGACGGTGGCGTCGCGCGAATTGAGCACGACCACCACCGTGGCCTGGGCGGCGTCGGCCAGCGGCAGGAGGCAGCAAGCGGAGAAAACAAACCGGGAAAAACGACGCAACATGGCAGTGATTTCGCGTGGGATCGTAAAGTATCCATTCTACGTGGAAATGCAGGGATCGCGCGGGCTTCCCCATATATTCGCCAGGGAACGACGACGCGGCACAACAGGATGGACAATGCGTCAATGGCGCTTTGACACTGCTTGGCTTACAATCGCCCATCACATCGACCGAACAAGGAAAACCCATGTCCACTATCACCACAGATTCCGGCCTGCAGTACGAAGACACCGTCGTCGGCGAAGGCGCCGAAGCGAAGGCCGGCCAGCACGTCACCGTGCACTACACCGGCTGGCTGCGCAACGACGATGGCAGCACCGGCGCGAAATTCGATTCCAGCAAGGACCGCAACGATCCGTTCGCGTTTTCGCTGGGCGGCGGCCAGGTCATCCGCGGTTGGGATGAAGGCGTGCAAGGCATGAAGATCGGCGGCACCCGTCGCCTGACGATTCCGGCCAGCCTCGGTTACGGCGCGCGCGGCGCCGGCGGCGTCATTCCACCGAACGCGACCCTGATTTTCGACGTCGAACTGCTGGCGGTTTAATCATCCAAGGAGGCGTCATGAGTTTGCTCGAACAGTTTAATCAGGCCCAGCTTGACTCGAAGAACTTGCCCGAGCGGCCGGACAATATGACGCTGCTGAAGATCTACGGCCTGTACAAGCAGGCGTCGAGCGGCGACGCCACCGGCGAGCGGCCGGGCTTCACCGACATGGTGGGGCGCGCCAAGTTCGACGCCTGGGACGGTCTGAAAGGCGTGAGCAAGGAAGACGCCATGCAGCAGTACGTCGACTTGATCGAGGAATTGAAGGACGAGTAGGCCGCGCGCGGCCCGGCGCGCCGTCGCCGTAGCTGCGGCGCGGGCAGGTTCAGGCCGGCGTGGCGAATACCTTGCGCATGTTTTCCGCCACTTTCGATTCGATCTTGGCGGCGAACATGCTCATCATGAAACCGAGTTTGATGTTCAGGGCCGCCTGCTGCGCCCGCAAGGTCAGCGCCCCTTCCACCCCGCTGCGGCCGAAGCGCAGCACATCGCCATCCCATTCACACGCCAGATCGAAGTCGCGGGCCATGCGCTCGGCCACTTTCTGCGCCGCCGCGCGCGCGCTTTCCGGCGACAGTTGATGTTGCTGCACGAAGCTGATCTCAGCCATTAAGTGTTTCCCTCAAACATATCTCTGAACAATCCGACATGATGCCAGCTGGATTGGCGAAACGCCAGTGTGGGGAGAAACACGCAGAGCGTCGTCCAGGATTAGCTGAGGGGCGGGTCGGGTAGCGTTCGTCCGTGTCGGAGATGATCAGCAGCGCGCTGCTCGCGCTCTTCGCGGCCGTGATTTGGTCGGCAACCCGGTAGGGTGAAGCTGTTGGGATTTTCCTTTAGTCGGTAATCGCGCGCAGCCGAGCCAGCGCATCCTCAACAACGAACTCCGGTACAGTCTCAACTCGCTTTGCCTTCCGTGCTTCCAAATCCAGCATGCGAATCTGGTTGACCAATGCAACTCCTTGGGTCTTCGTGCCCGCACCTGACAGCGAAGCCGCGAAGCCAGCATGACGGGCGAAGTCACCGCCTTGCGTTATCGGCGCAACCAGCACGACGCCCAAAGCGTTGAATGCAGCCGCCGACAACACCAGTGCGGGTCGCATGCCCCTCTGTTCGTGTCCTTCAGTCGGATTAAGGTTGACCATGACAATGTCGCCGCGTCCAAATTTACTGCGGCTCACCACGCTTCACGCCCCACGGGCTTCACTTGGGACCAAGCCGCCAAATCGGCAGGCTCTGGCGCGGAAAGATCGCATTGCGCCACCAAATCAGCCAACGAAAACGATGGACGCGCAGCTTTCAGTAGCACGCCCTCAGGCTGCACATTCACGCTGAGCTTGTCTCCCAAACTCACCTTGAGAATGCCCAGCAACTCGGTAGGCAAACGCACTGCCGCGCTATTGCCCCATTTCTGAATTGATAATTCCATAAGACCTCCACATGTTGATACATTGTAGATTCATGCCGAGTGCGACGTCAAACCGCTTGTCCGATTTTCCACGATAAAGAAAAAAATCGCCCCGGTTGGCGTGAGCTATCCCGCCCACGCGCATTTCCATCTGGAAGCGACAGCCGCGCACGTGTGGTCCAACGCCAGCAATGTCGGGCCCTCGGCGCCACACTTGCCCCGCCGACGCGGCCGAGCTTGATATGCATCAATCGGTCTCAGCTTGATTAAGCGACTATTTTCGGATGGCAATTTCAAGCTCAGGAGAATGAATGGAAACCCGTGGCGTCGTCCCCCTCCCCGCCGTATCCGTCAGCGAGCGCGAAGCAGCGCCGGTCAGCTTTGTCCCCACCCCGAGCGCACCCTACCGCGCCCACCGCAAGGCTGCGCAGTTGCTGAGCCAGCCGGGCCGCCCGCGCTCTAAGCTGGCCTCGCCGGTGCCGCTGCCGTTCGCCTTTGGCGCGCGCGTGCTGATGTGGAAGCAAGACCCCTCGGTCAGCGAAATCGGCACCCGCAAGGCGTTCCTGCCGGGGATCGTGCTCGACGGCCCGCGCGACGCCCGCATCCTGTCGGGCCAGCCCGGCATCGCCGAAGTCAGTCCCAACGCCTTCGGCGACTTCGTCACCACGCCCGACACGCCGCAGTTCGACGCGGTCCACACCTTCGCCGTGGTGCGCCAGACCCTGACCATGTACCAGCGCGCGCTGTCGAGCGTGGGCGAGCAGATGCCGTTGCCGTGGCACTGGAACAGCAGCGTCGACACCGCGCCGCTGCAACTGTTCCCCTACGGCCTGCCGAACGTGATGAACGCGTTCTACAGCCGCACCCAGTGCTGCCTGAAGTTCGGCGACTTCGTTCCCAGCGGCCAGAGCGAGCGGGTGTTCACCTGCCGCTCGTTCGACATCGTCTCGCACGAAACCGGGCACGCCGTGCTCGACGGCCTCAAGCCCGAATGGCTCGAAGCCGACAATCCCCCGCAGACCGGCGGCCTGCACGAATCGTTCGGCGACCTGACGGCGATCTTCCTGGCCCTGTCCCAGCTCGACCAGTGCGAGGCGGTGATTGCCCAAACCAAGGCGCGGCTGCACGACAAGACCTTCCTGGCCGACATCGCCGAGCAGTTCGGCCTGGCGCTCGGCGCGCCCACCGGCCTGCGCAACGCCGACAACGATTTCACCCTCAGCGAAGCCGGCAACGAGGTGCACGCGCTGTCGCAAGTGTTCACCGGCGCCATCTACGACATCCTGGCCGACCTGTTCGCGCTCGAACGCGACCCCATGCTGCGCGACGACGCCGCCGTGCTGCACAGCGTCGGCGCCTACCTGCGCGCGCTGGTGCTGCGCGCGCTGGTGGCCGCGCCAGAGCGCGCCGCCACCTACGCCGACGTGGTCAACCAGATGCTGCGCATCGCCGCCGAGGACGCCAAGCCGGTCGCCTACCTGAACGCCATCCGCAACCGCTTCGCGGTGCGCGAAGTGGTCGAATCGCCGGTGGCGCTGACCGAGGACCACGTGGCCGGCACCGTGCTGGCGCCCGGCGTGCAGGACCCGCCCGGGGTGGTCCAGGACCGCCGCGCCTGCTGCGGCACCATGAACCTGGCCGAGTACTACAACGTGGCCCACATCCTCGACGAGGAGGCCGAGGCGCTGGCGCGCTGGTGCGCCGAACACGGCCGCAACGGTCCGCAGCCCGATGAAGGCGGCAATGGCAGCGCGGCGGCGCCGACCGCTTGAGCGGCAGCGGCAGCGCGGCGGCGCCGAAAACGTGGGCGGCAATGGCAGCGCGGCGGCGCGGACCGGACCAGCGAACGCGGCAATCGGGCGACGCCGGCCATGCGAACGGTAGCGCGGCGCGACGGCGCCGAGCGGGCGGGAAGCCGCCTCCATGCTGTGCGGAGACCGCTGCCCGGAGGCTGGCTGGGCGTGCCATTTTTTACCCTCCAGCAACTGCGGGCGCCCTCCCAACCCAGCCTTTTCTGCTTAATTTTCAGGCAACATCAGCCCGCTCGACCATATTTGCTTATGTGGATTGTGTATAAGTGGGATTTGTGGGAATAAGCGAATTGCCTTAAAATACAGTGCTTTGCTATGGTTGGCGGCGCCCGCGTGCCCGTCAATGCTGCAGCACCCATTCACTGATAGGACTGTTATGACCCACGTTGTCACCGAATCGTGCATCAGCTGTCGCTACACCGATTGCGTCGATGTATGCCCGGTAGATTGTTTCCGGGAAGGCCCGAATTTTCTGACGATCGATCCTGACGAGTGCATCGATTGCGCCGTCTGCGTGGCTGAATGTCCCGTCAACGCCATCTTCGCCGAGGAAGACGTGCCGTCCGACCAGCAGCAGTTCATCAAGATCAACGTCGACCTGGCGCGCAACTGGCCGTCGATCACCAAGACCAAGCCGGCCCTGCCCGACGCCGACAAGTGGAAAGACGTCAAGGACAAGCTCGACCAGCTGGTGCGCTAAGGCGCATCCGGGTCCGCCGCCTGCCCGCCGCCGCGCGCCCCATGGCGCCGGCGGCGCGGCTCGACCCTTCATCAAACATCAACAGGAAGTAAGCGCATGACAATCAGTTCCCCCAACGAAGCAGCCAGCAGCGCGTTTTCGGGCGCGATCGATACCGATGCGGTGATCATCGGCGCCGGCCCGGTCGGCCTGTTCCAGGTGTTCGAACTCGGCCTGCTGGAAATTAAAGCCCACGTGATCGATTCGCTGGCGGCCGTCGGCGGCCAGTGCGTCGAGCTGTATCCCGACAAGCCGATCTACGACATTCCCGCCGTGCCGGTGTGCACCGGCCAGGAATTGACCGACAACCTGCTCAAGCAGATCGAGCCGTTCGAGCCGACCTTCCACCTGGGCCAGGAAGTGACCCTGGTGCAAAAGCGCGACGACGGCCGCTTCAACGTCGAAACCTCGACCGGCACCCGTTTCATCACCAAGACCATCTTCATCGCCGCCGGCGTCGGCTCGTTCCAGGCGCGCACCATCAAGGTCGACGGTATCGAAGTGTTCGAAGGCAGCCAGCTGCACTACCGCGTCAAGGAACCTGCCCAGTTCGACGGCAAGAACCTGGTCATCTGCGGCGGCGGCGATTCGGCGCTCGACTGGGCCCTGAACTTCGTCGGCAAGGCCGAGTCGGTCGTGCTGCTGCACCGCCGCGACGACTTCCGCGCCGCGCCAGCGTCGGTGGCCAAGATGAAGGCCCTGTGCGACGAATACGAAATGCAGCTGATCATCGGCCAGGTCACCGGCTTCGACACCAAGGACGGCAAGCTGAGCGAAGTCAAGGTCACCGGCCAGGACGGCGTGACGCGCCGCGTGCCGCTCGACATGCTGCTGGTGTTCTTCGGCCTGTCGCCGAAGCTTGGCCCGATCGCCGAATGGGGCCTCGACATCGAGCGCCGCCAGCTCAAGGTGCAGAACACCGAGAAGTTCGAGACGAATGTCCCGGGCATCTTCGCGGTCGGCGACATCAACACCTATCCGGGCAAGAAGAAGCTGATCCTGTCGGGCTTCCACGAAGCGGCGCTGGCCGCCTTCGGCGCGGCGCCGTACATCTTCCCGGACAAGAAGATCCACATGCAATACACCACCACCTCGCCGAAGTTGCACAAGATCCTCGGCGTCGAGAGCCCGGTCTTCGACTAAGCTTTTTGTACTGCGCACACCACGAAATGCCCCGCTCTGCCGGGGTATTTTTTTCGTTCTGTCTTGCACATAACGGACATTTGCGCGCGTTTTATGATAAAAAGTTGATAAGCCGAGTGCGTGGGAAGTGTTTCTTTAAGCGTACTCAGCAATTGCTACGAAGCACGTCGAATTGCAGCACGTTCAGCCAAATAGCCTATAATTAATTGGTCGTCGTGCGCAAATGTTTGCGCCACCCGGATCACACGAAGGAAAAATTATGCTTTATCAACTGCACGAAATGCAACGCTCCTTCCTGACTCCGTTGATGCAATGGGCCGAGGCCTCGTCGAAACTGTTCTCCAATCCAGTCTCGCCGTTCGCCCATTCGCCGTTTTCCCAACGCATCGCCGCCGGCTACGAGTTGATGTACCGACTCGGCAAGGATTACGAAAAACCGGCGTTCGGCATCAACGCCACCGAGATCAACGGGGAGCCTGTC
The DNA here is from genome assembly GCA_039927975.1 of Massilia sp. Taxonomy (GTDB): domain Bacteria; phylum Pseudomonadota; class Gammaproteobacteria; order Burkholderiales; family Burkholderiaceae_D; genus JBDSTZ01. The sequence goes on from JBDSTZ010000587.1 coordinate 6,601, forward strand.
GGCATCATGGAACGCACGGTTGTCACCCGTCCGTTCTGCCGCCTGCTGCACTTCAAGAAGGACCTGAGCGAACAAAACATCGCCACACTGAACCAGCCGACGGTGCTGCTGGTCGCCCCGCTGTCGGGCCACCACTCGACCCTGCTGCGCGACACCGTGCGCGGGCTGCTGCCCCATCACGATGTCTACATCACCGACTGGACCGACGCGCGCATGGTGCCGCTGTCGGAGGGACCGTTCCACCTCGACGACTACATCTATTACGTGCAGGACTTCATCCGCCTGCTGGGCCCGGAGCTGCACGTCATTTCCGTGTGCCAGCCGACGGTGCCGGTGCTGGCCGCCATCTCGCTGATGGCCACGGCCAAGGATCCGAAGCTGCCGAAAACCATGACCATGATGGGCGGCCCGATCGACCCGCGCAAGTCGCCCACCGCGGTCAACGACCTGGCCACCGAAAAGCCGTTCTCGTGGTTTGAAAACACCGTCATCTACGCGGTGCCGAACAATTTCGCAGGTGCCGGCCGCAGGGTCTACCCGGGCTTTTTGCAGCACGCAGGCTTCATCGCCATGAACCCCGGCCGCCACGCCCAGAGCCACCGCGAGTTCTACCAGCACCTGGTGCTGGGCGACGACGAGCCGGCCGAGAGCCACCGCCAGTTCTACAACGAGTACAACGCGGTGCTCGACATGCCGGCCGAGTACTACTTGGACACCATCAAGACGGTGTTCCAGGAGTTCAAGCTGCCGGCCGGCACCTGGGAAGTCGGCGGCAAGCTGGTGCGTCCGCAAGACATCACCAGCGTCGCGCTGCTGACCGTTGAAGGCGAGCTCGACGATATTTCGGGCGCCGGCCAGACCCAGGCCGCGCACGAACTGTGCACCGGCATTCCGGCGAAGATGCAGGAAGACTTCGTGGTGCCGGGCGCCGGCCACTACGGTATTTTCTCGGGCCGCCGCTGGCGCGAGATCATCTGTCCGAAGATCGGCCAGTTCATCGAGCAGCATCGCTAAGCTCGAAGCGCGTCACGCAAAAAATGCCCCGGGAATCGACATCCGGGGCATTTTTTCATGGCGGACCGTGAAGCGTTTTTACTACGGCCGGGCGCGCCGACCACGCGTGTTCACAAGCGCAAGCCCAGGAACATCACGCCCGGCCAAGGGTTGAACACGTAGGGCGCGACCGGCTCGAATCCCATCGCCGTGTACAGCGCGACAGCGGCCTGCATCACCGGCAGGGTATCGAGGCAAATCCTGGCGTACCCTGCCCCGCGCGCTTCGTCGCAGATGCGCTGGGCGAGCACGCGTCCAAGCCGGCGGCCGCGCGCTTGCGGGCGCACGTAAAACCGTTTCATCTCGCAGGTATCGGCGTCGACCGGGCGCAGCGCGACGCAACCGACCGGCTCCGTACCCTGCCACGCCAGCAGCAGGCGCCCCGCCGGGGCCGCATACTTGCCGGGCAGCGCGGCCAGCTCGGCCTCGAAATCCTGGAAGCACAGGTCGATGCCGAGCTCCTCGGAATACTCCAGAAACAGCGCGCGGACGATCGCCAGGTCCTGCGGAAAGCGGGCCGGGCGAATCTCGAGCGCGGTGGTCGACGTGGTCGTCTCAAGCATGCAAAACGCCTTTGCAAATGGCCGATCGGATAACAAGTCTACCGACGTGCTCCGGGCTTGGCAACGCATGAAGTTATCAGCAGTACCCCGCCATTTGTCGGATAATACGTTTTTAGCATGTGACCACTGCCGTGACCCGAACCCTCGCCGACCAGATCGAAGACTTGCTGCCGCAAACGCAGTGCACCAAGTGCGGCTATCCCGCGTGCCGGCCGTACGCCGAAGCGATCGCCGACGGCAAGGCCGAGATCAACCAGTGTCCGCCGGGCGGCAACGAAGGCGTGCTGCGCCTTGCCACTTTCCTCGGCCGGCCGGTCATTCCCATCAATCCGGCCAACGGCATGGCGCGCCCGCGCGCGGTTGCCTTCATCGACGAGTCGCTCTGCATCGGCTGCACCCTGTGCATCCAGGCGTGCCCGGTCGACGCCATCATGGGCGCGGCCAAGCAGATGCACACCATCCTGCCGAGCCTGTGTACCGGTTGCGACCTGTGCGTGGCGCCCTGCCCGGTCGACTGCATCGTGATGGCGCCCATCAGCGGCGAGCGCACCGGCTGGGCCGCGTGGTCGCAGGCCGACGCCGACGCGGCGCGCGCGCGGCACGACTTCCGCACCGCCCGCCTGCAGCGCGAGCGCGAGGAAAACGACGCCAGGCTGGCGGCCAAGGCGGTCGCCAAAATGCGCGAAGTGACGGCCGAGGAAACCAACACGCCGGAACAGCTGGCCGAAAAAGAACGCAAGCGCGCCATCATCGCGGCGGCGATGGAACGGGCGCGCCTCAAGGCTGCCGGTGCTCAGGCGCCGGCCAAGGATGGCACCGACGCGCCAGTAGAAAGACCGCCGGAAAAATCCTGACATGAATCCAGCCAAACGCCTTGAAATCTTCACCCGCTTCCGCGCAGCCAATCCGCATCCGACCACCGAGCTTGAATACACCACGCCGTTCGAACTATTGATCGCGGTGCTGCTGTCGGCGCAGTCGACCGACGTCGGCGTGAACAAGGCGACGCGCAAACTTTATCCGGTGGCGAACACGCCGGCGGCGATCCTCGCGCTCGGGCTCGATGAACTGAAAACCTATATCCAGACCATCGGCCTGTACAACACCAAGGCCAAGAACGTGATGGCGACCTGCCAGATCCTGGTCGATCAATATGGCGGCGAGGTGCCGCGCGCGCGCGAAGCGCTCGAAGCGCTGCCGGGGGTGGGACGCAAGACCGCCAACGTGGTGATGAACACGGCGTTCGGCGAGCCGACCATCGCGGTCGACACGCATATTTTCAGGGTCTCGAACCGGACCAATATCGCGCCGGGCAAGAACGTCGATATCGTCGAACAGAAGCTGCTCAAGTTCGTGCCGAAGGAGTTCTTGCACGACGCCCACCACTGGCTGATCCTGCACGGGCGCTATACCTGCATCGCCCGCAAACCGCTGTGCTGGAACTGCATCATCGCCGACCTGTGCGAGTACCGGCCGAAGACGCCGGCGCCGGACGGGGTATAAATCGTTTCCGGTTCGGGCTCGTCAACTGTCGGCTGATTCGCCTTGGGCCGGCTCGTGCCCGCCATCACCGTCATCCCTGATCTTGATCCCGCGCCTGGCCAGCCCCTCGCGCAGCAGGAACTCGATCTCCGCGTTCACGCTGCGCAGGTCGCGCGCGGCCAGGCGCTGCAGTTGCTCCCACAGCGCCGGGTCGATTCGTAATGGATAAGCTTTTTTTCCAGGACTTGCCATGCTGCGCGACCGCTAGTTGTAAAGAGTGCCCGTGTTGATGATCGGCTGGGTTTCCTTGTCCGAACATAACACCACCAGCAGGTTGCTGACCATCGCGGCCTTGCGCTCGGAATCGAGTTCGACGATGTCGCGCTCGGCCAGGCCCTTGAGCGCCGCTTCCACCATGCTCACTGCGCCGTGCACGATCTTGGCGCGGGCGCTGATGATCGCCTCGGCTTGCTGACGGCGCAGCATCACTTGCGCAATCTCGGCGGCGTAGGCCAGGTGGGTCAGCTTGGCGTCGAGCACCTCCACGCCGGCCGCCTCGAAACGCGCCTGCAGTTCCACTTTCAGCGCCTCGGCGACCACGTCCATGCCGGCGCGCAGCGTGGTCTCGCCGGAATCGAGATCGTCGCCTTCATCATACGCGTACTGCGAGGCCAGGTGGCGCAGCGCCGCCTCGGCCTGGATCTCCACATAACGCTCGAAATCGTCGACTTCGAACAACGCCTGGGCGGTATCACGCACACGCCACACCACCGCCGCGCTGATCTCGACCGGATTGCCGCGCTTGTCGTTGACCTTCAATGTCGGCGCGTTGAAGTTTCGGGCGCGCAGGGACAGGCGGCGTTTGATGTAGAGCGGGAAAGCCCAGCGCAAGCCTTCGCTGCGGTCGGTGCCGATGTACTTGCCGAACAGGGTGAGGATGGCGCCCTGATTCGGCTGCAGCATGTACAGGCCGGACAGGCTGAGGGCGCCAACGATAACGGCCCCGATGCAAGCGAGGAAGTAGAAGCCGCCGTGGTTGTTGTTGCCCAGACCGATGAAGAAGCTGACGCCGCCCACCAGCAACAGTCCGACGCCGAGTAGCGCGGCCAGGTAACCATTGATCGACGAAAATGCCGTTTCACGGCGAATGTGTGCAGCGCTCATTCCAGAACTCCTTCAGTTAGACATCAAAGTGATATCACTTTAGGATCAGTGGAATTTAATGTCAAGCAATATTTGCAAGCAAGATTTCGCGTGGTGCGGACGTGCGCAGTCCCAGCACGGGGCCTGCGACAGACCCTGCCAGGACAATTCAATGCGCAGATGGGACGCCAGACAGCCCGCTTACAGGCGGCACAGCCCTTCACAGGTCACCGCGCCCAGATCCTTGGCGATCTTGCGGTACTGGCTGTCGAATTCGCCAGGAATGGCGCTGGCCAGCGAGTTGTAATAGTCGTGCGCCTGCTTGCGCGTGGCCAGGTCGAGCACCTGGATGTATTGGGGCGCGACCTCGGTCATCACCGCGAACATTTCGCGCCGGTTGCGCAGGCTGAGTGCCGTCTCCGCCGACGAACGGGCGATACCGACGAAGCTGGTGAACACGCCGCGCCGCGCCTGCGCCAGGCCGCTCTTGCGTTCGGGCGTGAACTGGGCCGGCGGCAAGCTCGCCGCGAAGTTCGTCAACAGCGGCAGCTCCTTGGCCAGGCAGCGGTAATGAAAGGCCAGCAAGGGGGTGATTTCGTCTTGATAGGTCACCGCGTTGCGGCTGGCCAGGTCGAAGGTGATCTGCGAGACCTTGGCCGGGTCCTTCACCGATTTGTCGAGCCGCTTGTCGAGGTCGGCCAGCATGTAGGCCATGCCGGCCCGGTTGGCGGTCTCGCACATCTCCATCAGGTTGCCGATCTCCTGCACCGAAAACGGCCGCGCGTTGAGAAAACGGCGGTGATCGGACATGGCCGCCACCATCTTGGCGGTGGCCGGGTCGGACATGCGCGGCATGCGGTGCTTGCGGGTGGACTCGGCCATCAGCTTGCTAAAGCGCTGGCTGACCTCTGCGTAATCGGTGAATTCATTGGCGTGCGCCGGCAGTAGTGCAGCGCAGCCGAGCAACCCGATGAGCACGGTCCTTCGAAGCTGGTATGTCATCGTCGCCTTCGCCCTGTTGTGTGGACGATAATTATACTGCGGCGGCGCGATGGCGGGCGCCGCCGAGGAAGGCCGCCGCCGTGGCGCGGCCTGCCCTCGCGCTACAGCAGCACCAGGTTATCCCGGTGAATCAGCTCAGGGCCTTCGAGAAAACCGAGCACGCTTTCGATCTCCGCCGATGGCCGCCGCATGATGCGGCGCGCTTCGCTGCTGGTGTAGTTACTCATGCCGCGCGCCAGCGCGACGCCGTCCTCGCCGACGCAGGTGATCACCGCGCCACGGCCAAATTCGCCGGTCACCGCGATCACGCCGATCGGCAGCAGCGACTTGCCTTCCTTCGACAGCTTCTGCACCGCGCCGGCGTCAAGCACCACCTTGCCGGCGGTGTGCAGATGGTCGGCCATCCACTGCTTGCGCGCGGTCAGGCGGCCGGTCTGCGCGGTCAGCTGGGTGCCGATCGCTTCGCCGTTGGCCAGGCGCGTGAGCACGTCGCTGTCGCGGCCCCAGGCGATGATGGTGTGCGCGCCCGAGGCGGCCGCGCGCTTGGCCGCCAGGATCTTGGTGAGCATGCCGCCGCGCCCGATGCTGCTGCCGGCGCCGCCGGCCATCGCTTCGAGCGCCGGATCGCCGGCCGCGCCTTCGGCGAT
>JBDSTZ010000588.1:0-3192 GCA_039927975.1 Massilia sp.
GCTGGGTCGGGTAGGGCGACAGGCCGGTGTTCGGCTCGGTGAGCGAGCCGGTCAGGCCGTTCGTCAAGCCCGAAAACGACCATGCCTCGTAGCCGGGGAAGCGCGGGTCGACATCGCCGACCAGGCCGCGGCCGACGTCGACCAGGGTGCCTGGCGTGGTGTTGTGGGTCCAGTTGATCACGCCGGTGGTGGCGTTGTAGTAGTACTCGAGAAGGCCGCTGGGGTTGTTTTGCTGGATGCCATAGCCCTGCAAGCCGGGGCTGGTGGTGTCGAACTTGCCGACATAGAAGCGGTCGCCGTGGATCACGCCGGGCAGGATGTAGCGCAAGCTGCCGTTGCTGTTGACGACGAAGTTCCCGGTCATCATTTCATCCTTGCCATCGCCGTCGAGGTCGATGATGCGCATCTGATGCGACGCCTGGGTGCCCACGCTCGGCGCGATCGGCAGCACCCAGTTTTCCTTGATGGTGGCGCCGCCATTCCAGGTCCAGGACGCGAACACGTCGTTGAACGATTTGTCCTTGTTGCGGTTGCGGCCCCAGAAATAAATCGAGGGCGAGATACCATCCGGATAGCCGATGCCCAGCTGCGTGCCAAGTGCGCCGCCCTGGCTGTAGAAATTGGTCGGGAAGGCCCGTGTGGCGAGCGGATTGCCGGTCAGGCCGTTGAGCACGGCGATGTACTGCTTCTCGTTATCGGCATCGGTGAAGGTGGTCCCGTTCGGGAATTTCACGCCATTGGCAATCTTGAGAACAACTTCGGCCTTGCCGTCGCCGTCGAGGTCGTACACGGTGACACCGTCGTACATGCCCATGCTGAGGGTCGTCGCGCCGGGATGGATGTTATAGGTGTTGCGGCTGCTCGGACCGAGGTCGATCTGCCACAGCCGGGTGCCGTCGCGCTTGTAGGCTTCGAGGTACTGATTGCCCAGGCCGATGTCGTCGTTCGCCGCATTCAATGGCGCCAGCCGGTCGATCACGAAATCGTACTCGCCATCGCCGTCCAGGTCGCCTACCCAGACGTACTTGGTCTTGTAGTCGGCGCCGGGCAGGGCGGCTAGCGGAATCCGCACGATCGGCTCGATCACATGGTTGGCGCTCAAGGTGAACGCGCCGCTGTCGGCCTGTTCGACGCCGTCGATCACGGGCCGCACGGTGTAGATGCGCTCGGTCGCGCGCACCGACGTCGTGTCGGTGAAGTTGGTGCCGGCGGTCAGGGCAGCGCCGTTCAGTTTGACTGGCGCGGCGCCACCCACCGAGCGATAGACATTGAACGCGATCGTGGCCGGATCGAGACCGAGCAGACGCCAGCTGATGAACACATTGCTTGCGGAAGCTTGCACGGCCACCACGCCGCGTCCCAGGTTTTCCATCGCGCGCGAGGCGTTGGCCGTGGCGGTCGTGGCGAGCAGCTGAGTTGGCGCGGCGGCCAGCTCCGGCGCCTTGGCGCCGTTGTCGCTGCCGCCGCCGCATGCGCTCAGCGCGGCGGCAAGCAGCAGTGCCAGGCCGGGCCCGGACGTGAACCTTTTCTTTGTTTTGTTTTGCATTGTTGTCTCCATTTTTGTCATGTGTGCGGCGAATCATCCGGGTACGGACAGCGCGCCGATTTCCTCGTCCTGCGTTTATAAAATGCGCTTGCCACATCCTATAAAGTCGAGTGTATCCCGACTTATTTAGTTAACGCTACCATCCGAGAGAAGGTTTTCGGGCCGGGCGACGTCTGGAAAATCGTTGACGCACCGCCGGTTTCTGATGGCGAAAACCTGATGCTAGTTCCATAAGCCGTTGAAATGAATGGGAAAACTATTCCGGGATTCTGATTGAAGTTGCAGCAGATAAACTTTTAATATGAATGCAGCGCCAATCAAATTTTTGATTATTTGTTTTTTTGACGATTTTGGTGAAAAAATATGTTTGCGGTATCAGTCGTTCAAACCTATTCTCGGCTGTGTTGGATGGGGCGTCGCCGGCACGCGCAGACAGTCCGTTTCGGCGTGTTTGCAGGGCAGGCCGGCGCGACCAGTTCTCGCCAAGCTGCGCCCGTTTTTCTGCACCCTCCAACTTTCACGAAAGGAATCATCAGCGCTAAGAATTTCCCACCACCACAACGGAGACAACTTTGAAAAATATAAAACGCAGAACCATGACGAACACGGCCGGTCTGGTCGTCGCAGCCGGCGCCGTGCTGGCCGCTTGCGGCGGCAGCACGCCGAACGCGCCGGCCGGGCAGGCCGGGACACCAACCTTGCTCGCCACCACAGCGACCGCCAACGCCCCGCGCACGATGGAAAACCTGGGACGCGGCGTGGTCGCGGTACGCTCATCGAGCACGGCGGTATTGGTGTCCTGGCGCCTGCTCGGCCTCGATCCAGCCGGGATCGGCTTCAATGTGTATCGCGCGGCCAACGGCGGCGCGGCCACCAAGCTCAATGCCTCGCCGCTGACCGCCGGCACCAACTACACCGACAGCACGGCCAATCTCACGGTCGGCAATGTGTACACTGTGCGCCCCGTCATCGGCGGCGTCGAGCAGGCGGCCAGTCTGCCGTTCAGCCTCAGCGCCAATCACGCGGTCGAACCGATCGTGCGGATTCCCCTGGCGGCGCTGCCCGGCGCCGACTACAAGACCAAGTACGTCTGGGTGGGCGATCTGGATGGCGATGGCGAGTACGATTTCGTGATCGACCGCCTGGCGCCGTTGAACGCCACGAACGACGACATCGGCTTGGGCAACCAGTATCTGGAAGCCTACAAGCGCGACGGCACCCGGCTGTGGCAGATCGACCTCGGTCCGAGCAGCCGCAACACCTACAACATTCATCTGGGCGCGACTACTCTTAGCATGGGCATGTACGACGGTGTCACCGTGTACGACCTCGACGGCGACGGCAAGGCCGAAGTGGTGCTCAAGATCGCCAATGGCGTGAAATTCCCGAACGGGACCACCTTCACCGATGCCGATAACGAGAAGCAGTACATCGCCGTGCTGAACGGCTTGACCGGCAATCCGCTCGCCACACGGGCCTTCCCGACTAATTTCTACAGCCAGGGCGGGGCGCTCGGCACGCAGCTGGGCATCGGTTATCCGGACGGCATCTCCCCTTCGATTTATTTCTGGGGCCGCAACCGGAATACCGACAAGTCCTTCAACGACGTATTCGCTTCCTGGAGCTGGAAGGGAGGCTCGACCATC
>JBDSTZ010000589.1:0-13489 GCA_039927975.1 Massilia sp.
TCGGTCGAGCTGCACCGGGCTGCGCACCAGGCGTTGGCCGCCATCTTTCGGCGAGGGCGGCTGCACCGCCTCGCGCAGCGGCTTGAGCCTGGGGCCGCCATTGGCGGCGGCGCCGCCTTCGACCCTGAACAGATGGAGCGAACCATCCTGGGCGGCCGCCGCCAGCACGGGGACGGAACCGCGTGCGCGCCGGATCAAGGTCAGCGACTTCATGCTCGGATCGGCCAGGTCGAAGCACATCGTCACGGTCGCCAGTTTTTTCGAGAAGGCTTCGGCGCAGCCCAGATAGAAGGTATCGAGCAGACGGGGTTCGCGGCCGAAGGGATAAAACACGCCGTCGAGCACTTGTGGGGTCGCGTTGGCGACGCCGTCGAGCGCCGGCGATTCGCCCGACTGCGGCCCGAACGGGCAGGCGTCGTAGGTGGCGTCCGGGTTGATCAGCAGTTCGAGGCGGTCGAAGGTGGTGGCGGCGCCGGTGTGCTGCGTGGTGACGGCGCGCAGCCAGCGGCTGGCGACGCCGCCAACTTCGTACGGCTCGACCGAACCGCGCGGCTTGAGCAGCGCCAGCGGGTCGGCCGGCGTGGGCGCGAGCGCCTGCCAGGCAAGTTCGTCGCCGTCGCCCAGCTTGCCCCAGTATTCCCAGTGCGCGCCGGCGGGAAGCCCGGCGATGCCCGTCACCTTGATGGTCGCGGCCGCCTTGATGTCGAGCAGCTCGGTGTCGCCGATGTAGAGCGCGTGCAGCTGGCGGTTGCGGGCGACGCCGGCATCGAAGGGCGCGAAACTGGCGACGCGGCTGACCGTGCTGCCGGCATCGACATCCTGGTCGAGCGGGAGCGCCAGCGTGACGATGTCGTTGTCGACCGTGACGACCCGATATTGATACGCGCCCAGTTGCAGCAGCATCCCAGGCGCCAGCCCGATTTCAGGATCGAGTTGCAGGCGTGCGGCGCCTTTTTCGGCGAAGGCCCTGGTGCGCCAGGCGTTCGGCTGCGGGGGCGGCGGCTCGACATTGTCGATGCCCGGCGCCGGCAAATAGAAGGCGTCGTCTTGCGGGGCCACCGCTACCAGCGCGGCCAACTGGCCGGGCACCAGGGTCAGATCGCTCTCGGTTTCGAACACGATGGGGCCGGCCGCGCTGTCGGCGCGCAGCTTGACCGGGGCACGCGCCAGCACCGGCTCGCGGCGCTGTTCGGTCAGGCGGAGCACCACCGGCATGCGGGCCGCGCGCGCGGCCTGGCCGGCGATGCCGAGCCAGTCGAGCAGGCCACGGGTATTTTTTTCACCGATGCGGTCGAGCCGCTCCGCGACTTCGGAATTGAAGCGCGCGGCGATGTCGAGCAGCGCCATGCCGAAGTCGCGCGAGGCGGGGTCGAGCTCCCAGGCGGGAACCCAGGCGCGCGCGCGTCGCAGCAGCTCGGCCGCGAATTCGCTCTTGCGGCGCGCGTCGACGGTCGGTGGCTGTGGTGTAGTCATCGCTGGCCGCCTTCGCGGAAATAGAATGGATAGACCAGATTGCCGACCTGGTTGGTCAGACGCACCCGGTATTCGAGTTCGATCAGCAGCTGGCCGTCGGAATCCGGGCCGGCGGCGACACCGATCGAGGTCAGCTCGATGCGCGCTTCGTAGCGTGTCAGCGCGGCCTCGACTTCCGAGCGCACCCGTTGCAGCAGCGTGGTGTCGGTCGCCTCGAACACCAGCGCGTGCACGCCGCAGCCGAAATCGGGGCGCATGACGCGTTCGCCCGGCGCGGTCTCGATGATGATGCGGATCGCCTGGCGGATGTCGTCCTCGTACGCAGCGTCGGCCACGCGCCCGGTCGCCATGTCCAGCTGGACCGGGAAGGCCCAGCCACGGCCCAGGAATTGCTTGCGATCGTCCATGCTGTCCTTCCTATCCGATCAATACGTTATTGGCGCCGCTGACGATCGGGTTAGGCGCCCCGGCTTCGACGATCATGTCGCCGACCCGCGCGGCGGGCTGGCCGCCGATCATCACCGTCACGCTGCCAACCGCCACCGCACCGCCGACGTGCGGCTTCGGGCCGTCCGACAGCGGGCAGGCGTGAACGTCGCCAACGCGCCAGGCCGGCATGCCGCCGATCAGGACCGTGGCGCAGCCCGGCGCGGCGCCCAGGGGGCTGCCGTGGCTGGTGCTGTCGCCGACACGCGCTGCTGGCATTCCCATGCTGCTCTCCTTGAGGCGGTGCCTCAGTTGATATTGATAAGCGGAGCTTCGAGTTTCAGGGTTGCGCCGCCCTTGAGCGTGGCCTGGGCGCTGGCCTCGATCGACACCGAGGCGCCCTTGAGCACCAGCTTGCCCTTTGCCTCCAGGGTCACGGCGCCGCTGCCGGTCTTGATGGCGAGGCTGTTGCCCTTGCCGTCGTCGAGGCGGACGCCGTCGTCGTCGAGCACGAGCTGCTTGCCGTCCGCGAGCTTGAGCGTGACCGCGCCCTTGGCGCCGTCGTCGAATTCGAGCCGGTGGCCGCTGCGCGAACAGATCGTGCGCTTGTTGTTCTTGCCGTCGGCGTTGTCCTCTGGCGGCTTGTGCTTGCCGTTCCAGAGAGCCCCGATCACGTAGGGAAATCGCAGATCCTCGCGCTCGAAAGCGACCAGCACCTCGTCGCCGACCTCCGGCAGGAAATACACGCCGCGCTCGCCCCCTGCCATCGGCACGGCGATGCGCGCCCAGTAGCTGTTGCGGTCCTGGTCGTGCCAGGGGTAGCTGACCTTGACGCAGTAGCTCGACGGCACGTCCTCGTTGCGCGGGTTGCTGTTGTGGGTGACCACCGCCACCGCCACGCCCTTGACGTAGCCGCCCGCTTCTAGGCCGGTCTCCTTCGGCGCGCTGTCCATCAGGCTCATAGTGCGGTCTCCTTGATCTTGAAACGGGTGCGGTAGCCGCCGGCGTCGATCTTGTGGGTGGCCTGCTGGACGTAGTAAGTCTTGGAGAACGGGGCGCCCAAACCGCTCAATTCGATATTCCGGTCAGGCAGGATCTCGGGCACACCGATCGATTCGGCGTCGCCGGTGAGGAACTGTTTGGCGTTTTCGTTGAGCGCGGCCTTGGCCCGCATGTCGGCTTCGGCCTGGGTGAAGACCGGTTGGCGCAGGCGCAGCACCGGCTGCTTGCGGCTGTCGCGCACGACGCTCGAAAACAGGTCGGCGGGGCTTTTCTGGCGCGCTTCCTTGCCCGAGAAATCGCCGCTGGCGGCGCGCCCGATGATTTTCTTCTGCTGCTTCGGGTCCCAGCCATAGACTTCGACGGCGCTGACCTGGCCGGCCAGGTTGGCGGTCGGCTTGAAGCTGAGGAGGCCGGCGCCCCAGGCCAGGGTGAGGATGCTGCCGGCGCGGTCATTCGGCTTGCCAAACTTGAGCACACTCTTTCTGCCGCTGTCGTCGACATACAGCTCGTAGTGATTGCGCTCGGCGAGCTTCTTGATGAATTCGAAATCGCTCTCCTGATTTTGCTCGATCTGGGCCTGCTGCAGCTTGGTCGTTTCGATCGCGGCCTGCAGATTGTGGAAGCTGGCGATTTCCTGCACCGCCTCGCTGTCGCGCGTCTTCGACCAGGTGCGCGAGCTTTTGCCGTTGGTGAGCGGAAAGGCGTTGTCATAACCGGAGATCGACAGTTCCGGGCCGCCGGCTTCGGGGAAGCTGGTCGAGACCTCGGTGATCACGCCGCGCATGATGACAGGCACGCTCTTGGCGTCGCCGTAGCCCATGCAGATTTCGACTTCGGCGCCGAAGGCCAGCAGTTCGAGTACGGGCTTGCCTTCGCCGGTGGTGAAGCGGTGATCCTTGAAGCTGTAGGTGTCGGTGACGAGAAAACTGAAACGCGCGCTGCCGCCCAGCACCAGGTCGGCCTCGACCTGCGACACCGGGACCAGGTGCTCGCGCATCAGGTCGCGCCCGTTCACGCGGACGTAGAAGGCGGGGGCGTAAAAGCCGCCGTACTTAGCGGACAGGGTTGCCAGATCCATCAGGCTCCTCCATCGGTGGCAGTACGAACCAGTCGCCGGGGGCGATGTCGCGCGGGTCGTCGATGTCGTTGGCGGCGCAGATCAGGGTCCATGCGCCGACGTCGCCATATTCGCGCGCGGCCAGCGCCCACAGGCTGTCGCGGCCGATGATGGCGCGCCGCTTGCTTTTGTCGGACGATTCGCGGCGCGGGCGCTCGAGCTGCTGCTTGAGGGTGCGGTATTCCTTGAACGTCACGCTCAAGGTGGCGCGCGCCGGGGTGCCGTCGGGGTGGAACACGGTCACCTTGTGGCCGAGCTTTTCCATCACCGCGACGAATTCCAGCGGCCCCCAGTTGAAGCGGACCGGCGGCGGCGCGTGCAGGTCGCGGTCGATATTGAGCAGGTTGTTCAGTTCGCGCAGGCGCTGCAGCACCGAGCGTTGTTCGGCGTGCTCGCGCGAGGTGGGGCCGGCCGGATCGGTGTAGTCGTCGAGGAAGAGCTCCATGCTCAGTTGGTCGGCATCGCCATTGACGAAGTGGATCAGTGGGCTGGCCAGGCCGGGAACCGGCGTGCTTTTATAGACATTGCTGCGGTCGAAGCTGTAACCGTTCGGGTTGAACAGTACGCTGATCACCTTGCCGCTCTGGCCTTCGCCACCGAGCACCGTGATGGTGGCCTTCTTTAGCTGTTTGTTGTCCATGGCCCGGTTCCTTACAGTCCGCGCCGTTCGCGCTCGATGCGCAGGCGTTGTTCGGCGCGCCGCAGCACGTCCTCGACCAAGCGTTCGGTGAGGGCCGCGTCAAGCTGGATGGGCGCTGGCGCCGGGCGATTGGGCGGCATGGTGAAGGCGGTTGCGGAGGGGCCTGGAACAGTGACGGCGGTCGGCGCATCGTGGAGTGGCTGTCCAATGGGGGCGGAGGCACTGGCCGGGCGGGGCGTGCCGGCGCGCCATACCAGTTCGGCGCGCATGGCTTGCCTGGCCAGCGCGGCGGCGGTCGGCTGGCTTGCGCGTGGAGCGAACCAGTCGAGCTTGACGATGGGCGCCGGCACCGTGCGGTCCGTGTTGAAGTTTAGCGGTGGCGCGATCCGGTGCTGCCCTGCGCGCGCGGAGGGCGCGCCGGTTGCTGTGATCGCGCGTCGTACGGGCTTCGCCTGCCACGCAAGCGCGGCGGCGCGGCGAGGCAGGGCGGCCTTGAAGCCTTGTTCGATGTGCTTTGGCCGAGCGGGCGATTCGTTGGCAAGGCCCCCCGCGAACGTTTTCGCGGGGGGCGACTGTGAAAGCGCAGCGGCGCCAGGCCCCTGACGGCGCGCCGGGAACATCGTGGCGACAGGCTGCGTGGTGGCCCGAACGATGGTGCGGCTGCCCCAGCGGTGCTCGATGCGGCTCGGTGCACCGGGGGCCCCGGGACGACCGGCGCGGCCGGAGGAACCGGGTTGCCCCGGGAGTGAGGGCAGCCGCATTGGCGCCACCATGGCTGCAGAACGGGATGGCAACACCCGCGTGCGCTCGCGCAGCGTGGTCCGCTCGATGCGCTGCGGTGCATGGCGGGGCGCGATGCGGGCGGGTACTGGCCTGGCGGCCACCCGGCGCCAGCGCAAGCCGACCGGTTGCCATTGATCGTTGTCGTCAGGCGAGCGGCGGCGCAGGCCACGCGCGGCCGGCAGCGGGCGAAAACGCTTGCGGATCAGGCGCGCCGGCAGCGGGCGGCGCGGCGTGATCATGCGCCCCTCCGCAGGCCGTGGTGGGCAAATTCGACGCTTTCCATGGTCACCTGGGAGGTGTTGGCGTCCAGGTCGGAGACTGACCACTTGACCGGGTAGGCGTGGTCGACATGCCAGGTCCAGCGGCTTGCGCCTTCGTGGTCTTGCAAGGAGACGGTGATGGTCTTGCGTTCGATGTCGCCATTTGATACCGCGAGCGCCCAGTTCCACAGGGTGTCCTGCGCGAGGCCGCGTTCGAGCACCAGGTTGGCGTAGCTGACCTGGGTGAACAGTTTGTGTTCGTAGTCGTTGACGCCGCCCTCGCGCACCGATTCAACGCGCACCTCGCGCGCGACGCCCTTGACGCGCATGAAGCCGGCGGCCGCGATCCCGTCGATCTCGACCAGGAAACGAAAACCGTGCAGTGGGTCCTGTCGTGCCATGTCGCCTGCCTGTCAGTCTGATGATTCTTGTGAGTTCACACGTCGAAGGGATTGGGCGCCGCGCCATCGAGCCTGCGGTTGATCGCCGACACTTCGCGGCACCAGCGGCGCCGTTCCGCGTGTTCGAGTCCCATCAATTCCGCCCAACCCCAGTGCAGGTGGAAAGCGATGAAGGCCATCTCCTCGTACAACTGCTTGCGTGGATAGGCCTTCAGGCTTCCCCCAGCATGGCCCGCCCGCCGCTGTCGGCGTCGACATCGTCGGCGCCGTTGAGCCGTTCATACAGGCGCTGCAGGTAGTCGAGGTCGGAGGCGAACAGGCCCTCGATGGTGCGGGTGTCGATGTCGGTAAGGCCGCCCAACCGCAGGATGACGCGCGAGAGCACGATCACGGTGAGGTAGGCGGCGTTCTGCTGCACGCGCGGATCGCGCAGCGGCAGGATTTCGTCGGCGGCGGTGGCCAGGCGCATGACGCCGTCGCGATGGAGCACGCCGGCGCTGTCGACATAGCCCTTGGGCAGGGTGAATTCTATTTCGGTGGCAAAGCCGATTCGGTGCGGTGCGTTCATCTCGTTTCTCCTCGATTGGCAAAGCTAGTTTTTGCGCTCGATGCCTTCGTTAGCTAGTTCGAGTACTTCGATGAACACTTCGTTCCCCTTGGCGTTCAAATCGCTCGGGTCATATTTGACCGGCCACGCTTCGCTGACGACGAAGCGGGTTTTGGTCTGGCCCTGTTCGTCCTGGACCTCGATGGTGACGGTCTTGCGCTGGTCGGCGATCTCGCCTTCCGACACCGCCTTGTGCCAGTTGAACAGGTCGAGCGAGTTGGCGCCGGTGGCCACGCCCGATTTGAGCGTGATGTTGCCGTACTTGGTCAAGCCGGACAGCTTGCGCACGTGCGGCGGGTCGTCGCCCTCGCGGTAGTCGACCGCGTCGATGGTGGTTTCGGCGATCGCCACCTCGGCAAAGCCGGCCTGCGGCAGGTTGCCGATGACGAGCTTGAAACGGAAATTACGTAGTGGATCCTTGTCCCTGGCCATGGTCGGCTCCTGTTAGCGCTGCGCTTCGGCGGTATTCTGGAAAATACGGAAGATCACGAATTCGGCCGGTCGCACGGGGGCGATGCCGATCTCGCAAATCAGGCGTCCGTTCATGATGTCGTCCTGCGTCATCGTGCTCTCGTTGCAGGTGATGAAGAAGGCCTGGGCCTCGGTGCGGCCGAACAGGGCGCCCAGGCGGTACTGGGTGCGCAGGAACAGGGTGACGGTGTCGGTCACGCGGGCCCACAGGCGCGGATCGTTCGGCTCGAAAACGACCCATTGGGTGCCTTCGTAGATCGAGCGTTCGAGGAAGATGAACAGGCGCCGCACGCTGACATACTTCCACAGCGCGTTCGACGACAGGGTGCGCACACCCCAGACGCGGATGCCGCGCCCGGGGAAGCTGCGGGTGACGTTGACGCCTTTCGGATTGAGCAGGCCTTGCTGGCTGTCGTTGATGTCGACCGCCAGTTCGAGCGCGCCGCGCAGGATTTCGTTGGCGGGCGCCTTGAAGACGCCGCGTTCGGAGTCGGTGCGGGCGTAGACGCCGAGCGCATGGCCACCGGGCGGCACCAGCTTGCGCGCGCCGGTCTGGGGATCCGAGACATAGATCCAGGGGAAGTAGAAGGCGGCGTACTGGGTGTCGGTGACGAGGGAGCGCGGCTCCAGCTTGGAGAGGTCGCCGACGGTCGCTTCGCTGTCGATGGCGGCAAAGCGAAAGCGCAGTTTTTCGCAGTGACTGACGATTTTTTTCGCCACGTCGGTGCTGACCGCCGGCGCGTAGATCAGCGAGACGTCGCGGTAGGGGTCCTGTTCGAGAATCGCCAGGCCCTGTTCCTGGAGGCGCTTTTCAGCCGGCAGACCTTCGTAGTCGGCCGGTGTCAGGGCGGTGGCGTCCTCGTCGCCGTCCTTGTCCATCACCTGCGAACCCTTGGTGTGGCTGACGGCAGGGTCGGCGTCGGCAGCGCGTTCGACGGTGGCGAGCGCCGAACTGTCGAGCAGGCGCTTGGCGAAGTAGTCGGGCGAACTTTCGTCGATGACCAGGTCGTCGAAGTCCTCGACCAGGACGGGGCGCGGCAGGGTGGCCTTGCCGGCCTCGGTGAACGGGTCGAACGGGTGGGCGTCGGCCGGCAGCGTGTTCCAGTAGGCCAGGCGCAGGCGGAAACCGACCGGCTTGAGGTCGGCGCCGTCGCGCTTCAAGGTCGAACTGTCGTCGATGCGGACCCAGACCCGCTTGCCCCAGGCGCCGGCGCCAACCGCGCGCACGAGGTACGTGCCGATGGTAGTGCTGGCGGGGGTGGATTTGGGCGGGACGATGCGGCTGACGAACAAGCGCCGTCCGCCGTTTTCAAAGAAGCCGCTGACGGCGTAAGGCATGTATTTGCCGTTGCCGAACACACCGCCGAACCAGCGCTGGAAGTCCTTGTAGCTGGTCACCAGGCGCGGCCTGATCGGCCCGCGTTCGGTCTCGCCCAGGAAGGCGGAGGTACTGGTCGGCACCCCCTCGATCGGACGCGGGCCGCGTTCGATCTCCTCGATGTAGACGCCGGGAGTGAGGTATTCGGGCATGGCGGCTTTCCTTTCTGATTGAGGGTGAGGCTATCGGTCGGGCTGCAAGATGGTTTGGTCAGCTCATGTCAAGTCATGTCGGCCCAGGCGAGCGCGCCGGCCAGGTCGTGCTGGACGCCCTGGCGCAGCGTGAACTGTGGCGAGTGGCGGATGCCGAGGCCGGGCCGGCGGGCGCCAATCCGCAGTTCGAGCGCGCCCTTGCTGTCGTGCGGGATCTGGTCGGGCGCGGTCAGGCGCAGGAAGGCGGTGAATTCGCCGCCGCTCGCACTGCGGGTGAAGGTGCGCGCGCTCAGCTCGCGCCAGGCGCTGGCGTCGTCCTGCCACTCGAGCCAGAGCTCGGCGTCGAGCACCGGTGCGGCGCCGGGCGCGGCGCTTTCGAGCAGGCGGCCGCGCACCAGGGTCACGCCGTCGGCGAAGCGGTAGCCGCGCCGGGGGCGCAGCCAGATGCGCAACAGGCGGTCGGTGGCGGGCAGCAGGATGGCCGGCAGCGGCGGCGCGGCGATGTCTTCGCGGTCGTACGGCAGCGTGCCCGGTTCGACGATCACGCGCAGGGGCCGCAGCGGTCCGCTGAGCAGCCAGATGAAACGCCCGCCGGCGTTGAGGAAGGGCGGCGGCGCCAGTGGGGGTGCGCTCAGCTGGACGGTGCGGGTGACCGGTTCGAGCGTGACGGCGTCGAGCAGTTCGACCGCCAGAAGCACGCTGCGGGTGTAGGCGGTTTCGACGCCGGACAGGGTGAGATCAGCCATGTTCGCCTCGCGGACGCTGGCCGAAGCGCGGCGCGTCTTGCAGCACTTCCTTCGACGCCAGCGGTGTCTGGAGCGGATCGACCCATACCGGGGTGGCCAGGTAGGCCACCGAGGTGCGGTAGTTCACGGTCGGGAACAACGCCCAGATACGGCTGATCTCCTCGGTCGACAGTGGTTCCATCGACAGGCGCACGGGGTCGGGCGCGACTTCGGCGCCGGCCAGCAGCGGGCCGTCGTTGAGGGCCTGGACGGCGATGCCGAGCACGTGCAGCAGCTTGTCGTCGCGGCCGTCGCTGTTGCCGACGGTGAGCAGGAAGTACAGGTCGAGCGGCAAGGCGTTGGCGTAGACGATGGGCGGGCCGTCCAGCGCCGGGGCGATGCGGTGTTCGCAATTGCGCAGGGTGGCGCTTGGCACCATCCGGTACAGCATCAGGATCAGGGCGGCGCCGCGCGCGTCGGCGTCGTCGAGCGGACCGATGAAGACGGAACCGGGCTGCTTGCCGGCGACGAGGGCGGCGCGCAGACGCTCGGCGAGGGCGACGGTGGTGCGCATGATGGCGTCGGCGCTCATGCGGCTTGCTCCAGTACGCGCAAGTCGACCGCCGGCAGACCGAGCTTGGTCAATTCGGCGTTCATGGAGCGCTGTAATTGCAGCATGCCGATCATCGATCCGGCGGCGGCGGCGGCGAAGGCGGCGCGCACGCTGATCTGGCGGATATGCCCGCCGGTGAGCTCGGCCTGGCGGGCCAGCAGGGCGAAGTCGCGCTCCTGCAGGTTGTGGGTATGCGGCGGCAGGCAGCGGCGCCAGATTTCGGCGCGCGCGCGCGCGTCGGGACGCGGAAAGTCAAGCACGAAGCGCAGGCGGCGCACGAAGGCCTGGTCGATATTCTGGCGAATATTGCTGGTCAGGATGGCCAGGCCTTCGAAGTTTTCCATGCGCTGCAGCAGATAGGCCACTTCGATGTTGGCATAGCGGTCGTGGGCGTCCTTGACCTCGCTGCGTTTGCCGAGCAGGGCGTCGGCTTCGTCGATCAGCAGCGCGGCGCCGCAGCGCTGGGCGTCGGCGAACACGGCGTCGATATTACGCTCGGTCTCGCCGATGTATTTGCTGACCACGCGCGAGAGGTCGAGCGTGAACAGGTCGATTCCCAGTTCGCTGGCGATGGCGTGGGCGGCCATGGTCTTGCCGGTGCCGCTGGCGCCATGGAAGAGGGCGGCGACGCCGCGGCCGTAGGGCAGGCGTTCGCCGAAACCCCAGGCGCCGAAGACCTGGGCGGCGAGTCTGACATTGCTGACAATTTCGTCGAGCTGGCTGCGGCGGTCGTCTGGCACCACCACGTCACCGAGCTGGAAACAGGGCGTGACGCGCTGGGCCAGTTGTGACAGGCGCTGGGAGGCGGTAGTGCGGCAGGCTGCGCGCAAATGCTGGAGCTGGCGCGCGGCGCTGTCACCGGGTCTGGCGCTGGCGCGGGCAAGACGGCTGGCGCGCGACATGCCGTCGATGTCGAGCGGGAAGGCCAGGCCGAG
Organism: Massilia sp.; assembly: GCA_039927975.1. Classification (GTDB taxonomy): domain Bacteria; phylum Pseudomonadota; class Gammaproteobacteria; order Burkholderiales; family Burkholderiaceae_D; genus JBDSTZ01. The sequence continues at coordinate 10,984 of JBDSTZ010000589.1, forward strand.
CGGCGCGGTGGCGTCGTCGTCGAGCGAAAAGCCGGCCTGCGCGGCGGCGGCATGTGCCAGCGCGACGCGGCTCGCGGCATCGGCGTCGGGGCGCTCGATCAACTCGGCCTCCTGGTCGCCCAGCGCGCGGACTACCGCGCCGGGATTGGCGGCGATGATGGCCAGCGCAGGCAGCGCGGGGGCGAGCGCAGCGCACAGCGCCGGCAGCGATTCCTCGGCGCTGCCGTCGGTGACGTCCAGTACCAGCGGCCGACCGCTCAGGCGCGACCAGCGGGCGGCGCGCAGCGCGGTTTCCTCGGTGTCAAGCGGGTCGCCGACGGGCAGGCGCGCGAGGTCAAGGCGCAGCGGCGCCAGGCCGCTGGCGTCGGCGCCGAGTTCGAGCAGGGCGCGCCAGCTTGCCAGGTCGGCGCCGGCGAGCACCAGCCAGTTGGCAGAGCCGCCGGCGGACAGCTTGGCCGCGAGTTCGCTTGCGAGCGCAAGGTCGGCGGCGCCGGATAGCAGGGCGGCGCCTGGCCATGGCATTGGACGCAGCACGCGGCGCAGGCGCGCGTCGGCGCCGAGGGCGTCGTGGGCGCCGAACACCCAGCCGACGATGGCGGGGTCGAGCTGCAGCGGGTCTTGCGGCGGCGGCAGGGCGGCGCCGCTGTCGAACAGGCGCCAGCGCACCAGCTGGTTCGACTCGGCCAGGCGGCGCCGCACGGCGGCCGGTTCGCCCAGCATGGCGGCAAACAGGGGCAGGGTGCCGGCGCGGCGGCCAAGATCGTCGAGCAGAAAGCCGATGCATTTCTGGTAGCGCGGATCGCATTCGGGCGCCAGCGCGAGCAGCAGCAGCTTCCATTCGAGCAGGTCGAGGTCGAGGCAGCGATACAGCGCGGCCAGCGGTTCGGTGGCGGGATCGGCGGCGGCCAGGGCGGCGCCGAGGGCGGCTTCGCGGCGACGCAGGTCGAGGTCGGGTGCGAGGCGGGCGGCGCTAGGACCGCTGCCGAGCGCCTGCTGCAAGGTGGCGGCGGTCAGACTCAGGCCGGGGATGTCGTCGGCGCCGCCGGACTGCTGGCCCACTGCGGCAGCCAAGGTGGCGTGGATCCATGCCAGTGCCGCCGTGAGCAGGGGGCGGGCGTTGCCGCCGCCGGAACGCATCAGCAGGCGGGCGTCGCGATCGCGCGGCAGCTTGTCCTGGCGGCGCGCGAGTTCGACTGCGGTGCTGAGCAGGGTGTCCAGGCCGACGCCGCTGGCATCGAACTGGATCATGTCGTCGACCAGGGTCACGCGGACCACCACGATGGAGGGATAGTCGCGCAGCCAGCCGAGCGAATGGGCGTCGCGGTTGGCCGCCTTGCCGATCAGGACCACGGCGCATGCCTGGTCGGGGTGGAGTTCGGCCAGGATAGCGCGCACCTCGTGGGTGGCCAGCACCTACTGGTGCGCCAGGTGCACGTCCGCCCGTTCCATGACCGCCGCAACCACGCCCTCGGTGACGAGATCCGGTTCGGTTGCGGCGACAAGGATGCTGATCGTGCTCATAGGGCTGCTCGGTGCGTGGGCATTGGTACAATTATCGGGAATGCAAGTCGCGGGCGCATCCGGCGCGAGGGTGTAGTTCGGATCTGGTCCGGGGATGGGCCGGGATGTAGATCTCCGCCCACACCGGCGCGCCCGATCAAACAATAAAAGGTGAATCGAATATGAATGTGGCGGCCGTCAAAGCCCACTGCCTGCGCTATGCCGGCGCGGGCGATCATTTGTCCGGGGCGCCGTCGAACGTGCTTAGCTATTCGGTGGGCGCGAAGACCTTTGCCTACTTCAAGACCAGCGAGCCGGAAAAGTGGCGCTTCAGCGTGCGCACCACGCCCGATCGCTTCCTGGAACTGACCGATATGCCGGGCGTGAAGCCGGCGCGCTACATGGGGCGCTTTCACTGGATCACGATCGTCGATGTGCGCAGCTTTCCGCAGGAATATCTGCTCGAATTGATCGACTGGTCGTACGCAAAGGCCTTGCAGGGCTTGTCGAAACGCGAGCGCCTCGCCATTGGCGGCAGCTGAAATTTGGTACACTGCCTGCCTTTTCCGCTTTAGACGATCCCGATGGCGCCACCGCTTGAACTGCGCGAAACCGCGCTTGCATGCCTGCTGCAGACCGACCCGCTGACCAAGACCGAGGCGGTGGCGGCGATGGCGCGGGCATGGTTTGAGGGCGCGTTGACGCTGGACGAAGGCGGTGAGCCGCTCGCGGCGGGCGCTATCCCAGGACGTCCGGCCAGGCCCGAACTGGTGGCGCCGCGCCTGGTGGGGCGCCGTTCGATGGTGACGGTGGAGGGGCGCGCGATGCTCATTCACGCGCTGGCGCATATCGAGTTCAATGCCGTGAACCTGGCGCTCGACGCGCTCTGGCGCTTCCCCGCCATGCCGGCGAAGTACTACACAGACTGGCTGCGCGTGTCGAAGGAAGAGGCCCATCACTTCTCGCTGGTGGCGGCGCATCTGGACACGCTGGGCCACCGGTACGG
>JBDSTZ010000590.1:0-2167 GCA_039927975.1 Massilia sp.
CAAACTCCGGCCGCAAGCGCATCAAGAAGCCTGAATCAAATTCCATCTGCCGCGCACACTCCTAGCGCTTCTTGTCCGGGTCTTTCTTGTCTTCGCGCTGCTTGGCTTGCAAGTCGCGCTCGCGGGCGTCGATCACCGACTGCTCGTAATAGCTGGCGTCGGGCGCCTTGCGCGCCAGCCCGAGCTGGTCGACCGCCGCCGGCACCGCGCCCTGGAGCACATACGATTCGGCCAGTGCCATGTGCTGCAGGGCGATCTTGCCCTGCGCCGAATAGGCCTTGGCCAGCAGGTCGTACAGCTTGGGCTCCTCGCGATAAAGCTGCAGCTCGTCGCGCAGGAAGCGCGCGGCGTCTTCGAGCTTGCCGCTGGCGATCAGCGCCTCGGCGTACTGGCGGGCGATGCCGCGCGAGAGCGGATAGCGGGCGTGCGCTTGCTCGCCCTCCTTCACCGCCGCCTGCACCACCGCCGCCGGCTGGCCGGTCGCCAGCTTGATTTCGAGCGACATGGCGGCGTACATGGCGGCCGCGTCGGACGCCGCCTGGCCGGTGGAAAACACCGCGCCGGTGGTCGGCTTCATGGTGCCGCGCGATTTTTCAAACCAGCTCTGGGCCTTGGCCAAGTCGCCGCGCTTGAGCGCGAGGAACGCCAGGCCGTACTGGCCGGCCGCCTGCTGCTGGCGGCTTTGCATCACGAGCTGGGATTCGAAGAAGGTCTGGGCGTCGGCGCGGCCCTGCGTGCTTTCATCCTGCAGCACCCGGGCGCGGGCGCGCACGAGGTGGAATTCCAGGCCGTCGATGCGCTGGCGGTAGGGCATCTCGCGAATCCGCGCCTGGATGTCGGAGATGCGCTCGGAGGTCAGCGGATGGCTGCGCAGGTAGGCCGGGGTCAGGTCGGAATAACTGCGGCTGGCCGTTTGCAGGCGACCGAAAAACGCCACCATGCCGGAGGTGTCGAAACCGGCCGCGCCCATGATCTGGAAGCCGACGCGGTCGGCCTCGCGCTCGGCGTCGCGCGAGAAATTGAGCTGGCGCTGGATCGCCAGGCCCTGGCCGCCGACGATCACGCCCATCGCGGCGTCCGGACTGGCCTTGGCGGCCAGCGCGGCGAGAATGAAGGCGGCCAGCGGCAGCAGGGCGTCCTGGCGCTGCTGGCCGATCATGCGGGCGATGTGGCGCTGCGCCACGTGGCCGATCTCGTGCGACATCACCGAGGCCAGTTCCGACTCGCTCTGGGCCGCCAGCAGCAGCGCCGAGTGGACCGCGATGAAGCCGCCCGGCAGCGCGAAGGCGTTGAGCATGGGGTCGCGCACGGCGAAGAAATAGAAATCGGCGCCGGTCTCGCCGCGCGCGCCGGGCGCCGCCGCCACCAGTTTGCTGCCGAAGTCGTTGAGGTATTCGAGGATCGGATCGTCGTCGAGGAAATCGTGGTCGCGCCGGATGTCGCGCATGATCTCCTCGCCGAGGCGACGTTCGAGCACCGGCGAGAGATCTTCGCGGGCGGTGTCGCCGAGGGTCGGCAGGGCGACATTGTTCGGTTTGGTCTGGGCCTGGCCGGGCGGCGCGGCCAGGGCCAGGGCGGTCAGGGCGGTCAGCACGGCGGCGCGCAGGGCGGCCGGCCGGCGGCGGGCGGCGCGGACGGGAACGGCGGGAGCGATTTGGATTTTCACGGTGATATCATACCCGTAAGCGCGCCGGCGATGCTGGCGCGTACCTCAGCTGAAACAGATTGTTACCCCTTGATGGCGCTTCTTTCATGAACAACTCCGACACGCCGGCCGCCGGCCCCCTCACCCACTTCGACGGCGCCGGCCAGGCCCACATGGTCGACGTCGGCGCCAAGGCCGAAACCCACCGCGTGGCGGTCGCGGCCGGCACCATCCGCATGCTGCCGGCCACGCTGGCGCTGATCGTCGCCGGCAACGCGAAGAAGGGCGATGTGCTCGGCATCGCGCGCATCGCCGCCATCATGGGCGCCAAGCGCACCAGCGATTTGATTCCGTTGTGTCATCCGTTGGCGATTACAAAAGTAGCCGTGGAGTTTGAGGTAGACGCTATCAACAACAGCGTGCATTGCCGCGCACAGGTGGAAACACATGGCAAGACGGGGGTGGAAATGGAGGCGCTGACTGCCGTGCAGGTGGGACTGCTGACAATCTACGACATGTGCA
>JBDSTZ010000591.1:0-4688 GCA_039927975.1 Massilia sp.
CCCAGAAGCAGGGTGACGCGGTCGGCCTGATGACCTTCGGCGGCGAGCAGCGCTGGCTGGCGCCGCTCAAGGGACGCAGCGGGCTCGATCGCCTGCTCACGGGCGTGTACGACCTGCAGCCGACCGAAACCTCGCCCGACTACCCGCTGGCCGCCGCCGCCCTGCTGCAGCGGCTCGGCAAGCGCGCCTTCGTGGTCCTCATCACCAACCTGCGCGACGAGGACGACAACGCGCTGCGCGCCGCCTGCGACCTGATTTCGTCGCGCCACCTGGTGATGTGCGCGAGTCTGCGCGAGAAAAGCCTGGACGGCGCGCGCGGCGAGCCGGTGCGCAATTTGCAGGATGCGCTGCGCTACAGCGCCACCGTGCACTACATGCAGCAGCGGCGCGAGGCGATCCGGCGCCTGGGCGTGCGCGCCGACCGCCTGGTCGACATCACGCCCGAGCGGCTGAGCGCGGCGCTGGTCGACCGCTATCTGGATATCAAGGAAAGCGGCGCGCTGTAGCCGTTCCGGCCGCGCGCCGCCGGGCCATCACGCCTGGCCGGCGCGGGCCTGCAACACGATCGGCAGGGTCCTCGCGGCCTGCCGGGCCGGCACGCGCAATTCAGTGCGCGGCCCGTTGCCATTCATCGCCTTGGCCTTGAGGACATAAGCCGAATAAGCCGGAATGGCAACCGCGGCCAGACTGCCGATCACGGCCACGACCGGCACAATGATCGCGCACGCAATTACCCCGCCGGTATTCGGGCAGGGTGCCGGGCCGTATTCATTGCGGCCGTCGGTGCCGCGACCGAATAACATCCACAGACCGAAAAAAAAGTTCAGAAGCGGAATCAGCGCCAGAATCGACAGCCAGCCGTTCTGGTCCATGTCGTTCAAGCGGCGAATCGACGGCATCAGCCACGCGAAGAGCGTCAGAATCGTCGCGACAACCCCGCCGACACTCTTGGGCAGAATCAGTGTGAGCAGCACTGCGGCAATCCCGAGCACAATCGAGGTTCCCATCGAATAGGCAATATAACGCAACCTTCCGATCCTTCCGTCAAACGTGAAAAACTCTGGTTGGTAGGTCTCGTCGCCACTCTCGACTTCGTTCAGCTGGGCGCTTGGTGCAATGTAGGGATTATTCAAGTTTTTCGCTCCGGTTTATTATTGATGATTAAAGCCGGTTCATCATACAAGCAATAACGCGGCAATGGACCTGGCGGTGGCCCTTTTTTAACAAGTAAATATGCCGGAGCGCGCCCTGCGGCGATTCGGCCTTGATCAGCTCGCATTGAACGACGCGATAGCGTGAGAATGTCACGGGAATATCAAACTGCAGCTTGATTTGATAAATTTGCGCACTGGTCGCGGTACCGGCCTTATCAGCCATGCGGCATACCGGCGATACCACGCGGCGATCTTTTTGCCGGAATTAAAATAGCTGTCGCGCGCGCCACTGCGCGGGTACACTGGATTCCACGCGGCGCCGAATGTGGAAATGTTTTCTGCATGGCGCCGGCCTGATCGTGCCATGGAGTTCATCGTGCATTCAATTCTCATCGGAGCCGTCCTGTTGCTGGCGGTCGTTGTCGGCGTCGTCTACGTCAAAGTCTTCAATTCACCCGACGGCGAGCGCTATCTCAAGCGGCGCATGCAGGGCCCCTTCGTGCCGCTGAGCGAGCAGGACGAGGCCGACGACCAGGCCCGCAAGGCGGGATAACCCGCCCCACCCCGGCCACGCCGCGCTCCCCGCAGCGCCAGCGGCGCAACTTCCCGTCCTGCCGGCGGCGACATTTCCCTGACTGCCAGCACTCATCCTTGCCGCGCCCTATCGTGCGCTGAGCGCGCCGTGAATCCGACTATCATGAGTTCGTGTCAACGGACGTCATGGGCGGAGAATGGAACAGAAGTGGCCGCAAGATATCTGGCTGGTCAGGCACGGACAAAGCGCCGGCAATGTCGCGCGCGACGCGGCCGAGGCGGCGGCCGGCCTGCTGATCGACATCGCCGAGCGCGACGTCGACGTGCCGCTGTCCGAACTTGGCGTGCGCCAGGCGCAGGCGCTGGCCGGCTGGTTCGGCGCCATGCCGCCGGCAGAACGGCCCAGCGTGGTGCTGCATTCGCCCTACGCGCGCGCAGCCGAGACGGCCCGCATCATCATGGCCGGCATGCGCGACGGCGCCACCCTGGTGAGCATCGGCGACGAGCGCCTGCGCGAGAAGGAATTCGGCATCCTCGACCGCCTGACCGTGCTTGGCATCTCGCATAAATACCCCGAGCTGCACGAGCAGCGCCAGCACGTGGGCAAGTTCTACTTCCGCCCGCCCGGCGGCGAAAGCTGGTGCGACGTCATCCTGCGCCTGCGCAGCCTGTTAGACACCGTCACCCGCGAATATGCGCGCGAACGCGTGCTCATCGTCGGCCACCAGGTCACGGTCAACTGTTTCCGCTACCTGCTCGAACGGCTCGACGAGGCCAGCATCCTGGCCTACGACCGCGCCGGCGACGTGCCCAATTGCTCGGTCACGTCCTACCGCTTCGATCCGGCCCAGGGCCGCAACGGCAAACTGGCGCTCGGCCTGGTCAATTTCGTCGCGCCGCTCGAAGACAGCGGCACGCCGGTCACAGTGCAAAAAGATGTCCCCGCTGCTCCGAAAGCGTAGGCGGCCCGGTCCCATGGCGACGCCCACCTCCACCACCCATATCATCAACATCGACAGCAGCGCGCTGCGCGCCTGGCCGCTGCCGATGCCCGGTCACGAGGGCGACAAGGAAGAACGCGGCCACGTGCTGATCCTCGGCGGCTCGCACGAGATGCCCGGCGCGATCATCCTGGCCGCCACCGCCGCCTTGCGCGCCGGCGCCGGCAAGCTGACCATCGCCACCGGCGCCAGCGTGGCGCAACTGGTGGCGCTGGCAATCCCCGAGGCGCGCGTGATTGCGCTGGGCGAGACCGCTGGCGGTGGCTTCACGGCGGACGCCGTCGACGCGCTCGATCCGCTGGCCGACAAGGTCAACGCCATCCTGATCGGCCCCGGCATGAAGGACGAGGTATCGACCGCCGCGCTGGTGCGGGCCTTGCTGCCCCGCCTCGAAGACAGCGCCACCAGCGTGGTGCTCGACGCCTGCGCGATGGGCGTCATCCGCCAGGCTGAGCGCCAGGACGGCACGCCGTTCCGCTTCAATGCGCCGGTGATTCTGACGCCGCATGCCGGCGAAATGGCCCACCTGACCGGCATCGACAAGGACGAAGTGCTGGCCGACCCCGACGCCTGCGCGCGCGAGGCGGCGCGCGACTGGAACGCGGTGGTCGCGCTCAAGGGCGCGCGCACCGTGGTCAGCGCGCCGGACGGCAGCCGCTGGCAGCATGAAGGCGGCAACGTCGGGCTGGCCATCTCCGGCTCGGGCGATACGCTGGCCGGCATCATCGCCGGCCTGGCCGCGCGCGGCGCCAGCCTGGAACAAGCCACCTGCTGGGGCATCGCACTGCACGCGCGCGCCGGCGAACGGCTGGCCGAACGCTTCGGTCTCCTCGGCTACCTCGCGCGCGAGCTGGCGCACGAAATCCCCGCACTGATGATGCAACTGGGGACGGAGGGCGAACGCAGGTTCGACCCGCCGGCCGCATCGGCCTGAGTCTGCGCGGGCTCGCCAGTCCGCAATCGGCCGGGCCGCCTCGCCGCCCCTGATTCAACAAGCCGCCTCGCCGATCCTGATTCGAGGAGGCCGCCGCGCCTGCTCCCAGCCTACTTCAGATTGTTGCGGAAGAACGTGGTCAGCTTGTCGAACGGGATCAGCTTGACCCGGTCGTACAGGTCCACGTGGCCGGCGCCGGGAATGATGAGCAGCTCCTTCGGCTGCCCCGCCAGCTTGTACGCCGCTTCGCTGAACTCGCGCGAATGGGCCTGGTCACCGGTAATGAACAGCACCGGACGCGGCGAAATGGTCTCGATATCGTCGAAGGGATAGAAGTTCATGAACTTGACGTTGCTGCTCAAGGTGGGATGGGTCGTCTTCGCCGGCGACGAACCGGCCGGCGTGAATTGGCCCCTCGGCGTGCGGTAGAAGTCATAGAACTCGCGTTCGATCGGCGTCGATTTCTCGTTCAAGGCGTCCACGGTGCCGCTGGTATATTTGGTCTCGCCACCGATGAATTCAACGTAGCGCTGCGCCGCCGCCTCGGCGATGATTTTCTTGCGCTGTTCAAGCGTCAGGCCATGCCGCAAGCCATTGCGGTTCGCCGCGCCCATGTCGTACATGCTCACCGTCGCCACCGCCTTCATGCGCGGATCGATCTTGGCCGCGCTGACAACGAAGCTGCCGCTGCCGCAAATGCCCAGCACCCCGATCCGCTCGCGGTCGACCAATGAGCTGGTGCCGAGGTAATCGACAGCGGCGCTGAAATCCTCCGCATAGACATCCGGCGCCACCGCGTTGCGCGGCTGCCCCTCGCTGCCGCCCCAGTACGACAAGTCCAGCGACAAGGTGACGAAGCCCTGCTCGGCCAGTTTCGCCGCGTACAGGTTCGCGCTCTGTTCCTTGACCGCCCCCATCGGATGGCCGACGATGATCGCCGCGCTTCTGGTGTTCGCATTCTGGTTCTTCGGAACGAACAGATTACCCGCGACGGTCATACGGTATTGATTCTTGAATGTCACCGCCTTCATGGTGACTTTATCGCTCTTAAAAAAATTGTCGGCG
>JBDSTZ010000592.1:0-2161 GCA_039927975.1 Massilia sp.
CTGACCGAAAAACTGCTGCTGTTTTCGGGCGCAATTCAAATGGCCGGCACCGTCAAGGCCCGCAAGAGCGGACGCCACGCCACGTCCGACTGGATGGAAATCGAAAAGCAGCGCGGAATTTCGGTCGCCTCGTCGGTCATGCAGTTCGAGCACCGTGATCACGTGATCAACCTGCTCGACACCCCAGGTCACCAGGACTTTTCGGAAGATACCTACCGGGTGCTGACCGCAGTAGACTCGGCCCTGATGGTGATCGACGCGGCCAAGGGCGTGGAGACGCAGACCATCAAGCTGCTGGCGGTTTGCCGCATGCGCAATACCCCGATCGTCACCTTCATGAACAAGATGGACCGCGAATGCCGCGATCCGCTCGAACTGCTCGACGAACTGGAATCGGTGCTCAAGATCGAATGCGCGCCGGTGACCTGGCCGATCGGCATGGGCAAGAACTTCCGCGGCGTGTACCACCTGCTGCGCGACGAGATCATGCTGTTCAAGGCTGGCGACGAAAAGGCCGACCAGAGCTTTGAAGTGATCAAAGGCATCGACAATCCGCGCCTGAGCGAGATGTTCCCGCTCGAGATCGAGCAACTGAAAATGGAAGTCGAGCTGGTACACGGCGCCTCGCACCCGTTCGACCTCGAACGCTTCCTGGCCGGCATCCAGACCCCGGTGTTCTTCGGCTCGGCGATCAACAACTTCGGCGTGCGCGAAATCCTTTCGGCGCTGGTCGACTGGGCGCCGGCGCCGCGCGAGCGCGACGCCACCGTGCGCGTGGTCGCGCCCGCCGAGCAGCCGTTCTCCGGCTTCGTCTTCAAGATCCAGGCCAATATGGACCCGGCCCACCGCGACCGCATCGCCTTCCTGCGCGTCTGTTCCGGGCGCTTCGAGCGCGGCATGAAGGTCAAGCACCTGCGCCTCGGGCGCGAGATCAAGGTGTCCTCGGTGGTGACCTTCATGGCCTCCTCGCGCGAGCAGGTCGAGGAAGCTTACGCCGGCGACATCATCGGCTTGCCGAACCACGGCAACATGCAGATCGGCGACAGCTTCTCGGAAGGCGAGATGCTGCAATTTACCGGCATCCCTTACTTCGCGCCGGACTTCTTCCGCTCGGTGCGGATCCGCAATCCGCTCAAGATTAAGCAGCTGCACAAGGGTTTGCAGCAGCTCGGCGAGGAGGGCGCGGTGCAGGTGTTCAAGCCGGTCCAGGGCAGCGAACTGGTGCTCGGCGCGGTCGGCGTGCTGCAGTTCGAAGTGGTCGCCAGCCGCCTGCTCAACGAGTACGGCGTCGACGCCGTGTTCGAGGGCACCAGCATCAGCAGCGCGCGCTGGGTCAGCGGCGACGACAAGCGGGTATTGGCCGATTTCGAGGCCGCGCTCGGCCACAACGTCGCCTACGACGCGGCCGGCAACCTGGCCTACCTGGCCACCTCCAACGTCAATCTGCGCCTGACCGAGGAGCGCTGGCCCAAGCTGACTTTCCACGCCACCCGCGAGCACGCGGTCAAACTGGGCTGAACCGCCTCACGGCGGCGGCGTGCCGATCGCATCGACCAGCTGGTTGCTGACCGTGCCGTCGGGCCCGGTCAGGCGCAGCTGGACCGGCAGCCAGTCGCGCGCCGGCGCCAGCCACACTTCCAGCGTCGGCTGGCCGGCCGGCGCCAGCTGCACCAGGCGCAGCGTGTGCAGCGTCCCCAGCGGCGTGGCCAGTTCTTCCTCGCCGATCACTTCGAAGCGCACCACCCCGGCCTGCGACTGGCCGGCGACAAAGAACGCCAGCACGCCCTGCATCTGGTCGGGATCGGCGCGTCCCATGCCGGCCATCTGCAGCAGCACGGCGGCGCGGTCCTGGCTGCCCATGTCGGCCCGATAGCTGCGCGCCGAATCGCTGAAGGTCACGCGGCCGAGCTGCGCGCCGAAGTCGGCCAGCACGCTGGCGCCGTCGGGCAGGGTGGCGCGCGCGCTGGCCGGGGCGATGCCGGCGTCGCTAAAGCCGCCTTCGCTTTGCAGCGTTCCGGCCACGCCGTCCATCTGCAATTGGTAGAGCGTGCCGCTGATGGTCCAGCGCAGCGCCGCGCTGCCGGCCGCGCGCGCCGGCTGGCCGGGGGCGCTGCGCGTGACGCTGTAGCTCAGCGCCACCGGCGCCGGCGCATTGAGGTCG
>JBDSTZ010000593.1:0-4635 GCA_039927975.1 Massilia sp.
GCGGACTGGGGCTCGCTGGTGCGCGAAAACATCATTGGCCTGTCCCAGGGCGCCCCCGCGCTGATCATGCCAGCCGTCGCGATCGCCACCCTGACGGTGGGCGTGAACATGACCATCGATAGTCTGAGCGGGCGCAAGCGCCGCGCAAGCGAGGCCTGACATGAACAATATCGTCAACGTATCCGGCCTGCGCGTCACGGCCCGCAACGACATGGGCGAGGACGTGCCGATTGTTCACGGCGCCGATTTCTCCATCCAGCAAGGCGAAGTGCTGGCCCTGATCGGCGAGTCCGGCTCGGGCAAGACCACCATCGCGCTGGCGCTGATGGGCTACGCCAGGGCGGGCTGCCGCCTGGCCGGCGGCAAGGTCACCGTGGCCGGCCACGACGTGCTCGCGCTGAACGAGGGCCAGCTGGCCAGCCTGCGCGGGCGCACCGTCGCCTACATTGCCCAAAGCGCCGCTGCCTCGTTCAACCCTTCCAGGCGGCTGATGGACCAGGTGGTGGAAAGCGCGCTGATACACAAGCTGATGCCGCGCGCCGCGGCCGAGGCCAAGGCGGTCAAGCTGTTCCGCGCGCTGGCCCTGCCGCATCCTGAGACGATCGGCACGCGCTATCCGCACCAGGTGTCGGGCGGCCAGCTGCAGCGCCTGATGGCGGCAATGGCCCTGATCACCGATCCGGAACTGGTGATCATGGATGAGCCGACCACGGCGCTCGACGTGACCACCCAGATCGAGGTACTGCGCGCCTTCAAGAAAGTGGTCAAGGAGTTGGGCACCACGGCGGTGTACGTGACGCACGACCTTGCGGTGGTGGCGCAGATGGCCGACCGCATCGTGGTGCTGCGCGACGGCGAAATCCGTGAAATCGGCTCGACCACGCAGATCCTGAATGCGCCAGCCCATCCGTACACCCAGAGCATGCTGGCGGCCATCGCCCCCAGGGAGCTGGTCGCCAGCCGCGCCAGCACCGCCGCAGTGCAGGCGCATGAGCAGCCGCTGCTGGAAGTGCGCGGGCTGTGCGCCAGCTATGGCACGGCCAAACGCGGCGTGCAGCAAAAGTGCGTGCTCGACGATATCAACCTGGTCATTCCGCGCGGCGCCACCGTGGGCGTGATCGGCGAATCCGGTTCCGGCAAGACCACGCTGGCGCGCGTCATCGCCGGCATGGTCGCGCCCTCGGAAGGCGAGATCCTGCTTGACGGCAAGCGCCTTGCGCCCACGCTCGAAGGGCGCACGCGCGAGCAGTTCCGCCGCATCCAGTTCGTGTTCCAGAACGCCGATACCGCGCTCAATCCTTTGCACACCATCGAACGCATCCTCGCGCGTCCGCTCGAGTTCTACCACGGCATGAAGGGCGAGGCGCGCCGCAAGCGGGTATTCCAGCTGCTCGACCTGGTGCGCTTGCCGGCCACGGTCGCGGACCGCCTGCCGGGCGAACTGTCCGGCGGCCAGAAGCAGCGCATCAACCTGGCGCGCGCGCTGGCCGCGCAGCCCGACCTGATCCTGTGCGACGAAGTCACGTCCGCGCTCGATACGGTGGTCGGCGCCGCCATCCTCGAACTGATGGCCGACCTGCGCAAGGAGCTGAACGTGTCCTACATGTTCATCAGTCACGACATCAATACCGTGCGCGCGATCTGCGACGATATCGTGGTGCTGTATGCGGGCCACAAGGTCGAAGCGCGCAAGCGCGAGGCAATGGCGCTGCCGCCCTTCCATCCGTATTCGCACTTGCTGATCTCGTCGGTGCCGGTATTGCGCCGCGGCTGGCTGGAAGAGGTGGGCGGACGCAATCCGGCCGCCTTGCCGGCGCTGACATCGGCTGGCGAGATGCGCGGCAACTGCTCCTTCCTCGATCGCTGCCCGCTGCGCATCGACGGTGTGTGCAACAGCGCGCCGCCGCCACGGCGCACGTTGGACAACGGCGGCAGCATCCTTTGCCACCGCTCGGAAGCGGAACTGCGCTTTATACAAAGTCCGTTGTCGCTGGCCGCCGGGGAGGTCGCATGAACCCGCGCTTTGTCCGTTTGGCCGAAACGGCCCGCGCCCCGGTGCACCTTGTCATTGACGGTCACCCGGTGGCGGCGCTTGCCGGCGACACCCTGATGGTCGCCATGCTCAATAACGTGCGCCACCTGCGCGAATCGGAATTCGGCGACGGCAAGCGCGCGGGCTTTTGCCTGATGGGCGCCTGCCAGGATTGCTGGGTCTGGACCGCGGACGGCGAGCGCCTGCGCGCCTGCACCACCGTGGCAGGAGAAGGAATGCATATCGTGACAACCCAACCGGAGGCGACATGGCCGAACCTCGCATAATCATCATCGGCGCCGGTCCCTCGGGCGTGCGCTGCGCCGAGATGCTGGTCGCAGCCGGCCTGCGCCCGACGCTGGTCGATGAAAACCGCCGCGACGGCGGCCAGATCTACCGCCGCCAGCCGGAAGGCTTCACCCGTCCCTACGCCAAACTGTATGGCACCGAGGCCGCCAGCGCGCAGGCGCTGCACGAGAGCTTCGACGCCTTGCGCGACAAGATCGACTACCGGCCCGAGACGCTGGCCTGGAATATCGCCGACGGCAAGGTGCACATCGTGAAAAACGAGCGCGCCTCGTCCCTGCCGTATGACGCGCTGGTGATCTGCTCCGGCGCGACCGACCGCCTGATGCCGGTCAAGGGCTGGGAGTTTGCCGGCACCTACAGCCTTGGCGCTTCGCAGATCGCCCTCAAGGCGCAGGCTTGCGCGATCGGCCGCCAGGTGGTGTTCATGGGCACCGGGCCGCTGCTTTACCTGGTCGCCGCCCAATACATCCGGGCCGGCGCGACCGTCGCCGCCGTGCTCGACACGTCGCCCATGATGCGGCGCATCGCCGCGCTGCCCAAACTGCTGGCGCGGCCCGCCGTGCTGCGCAACGGCCTGACGCTGGTGTCCGGCATCAAGCGCGCCGGCGTGCCGGTGCTGACCGGGGTCACCCCGCTCGAAATCGTCGGTTCGCCCGAGCACGGCGTGCAGGCCGTCACGGTGCGCGACGCGCGCGGCAAAGAACACCGCTTCGACTGCGACGCTGTGGCGATGGGCTACCACCTGCGGCCCGAGACCCAGCTGGCCGACCTGGCGCGTTGCGCCTTCCGCTTCGACCAGGAGACGCGCCAGTGGCTGCCCGAGGTGAGCGAGGATGGCCGCAGCTCGGTGCAGGGCGTCTACCTGGCCGGCGACGGCATGCGCGTGCTGGGCGCCGACGCTGCCGAGATTGGCGGCCGGCTGGCTGCGCTGGCGGTGCTGAGCGACTTTCAGCTGCCGGTCGCGCAGGACCAGTTGCGGCGCCTGCGCGCCGAGCAGGCCGGCATGGAGCGCTTTCGGCGCGGCCTGGCGCAAGCCTTCCCCTGGCCGGCGCAGCAGGCGGCGCAATTGCCCGACGAGGCCATCGTCTGCCGCTGCGAAGCCGTCACCGCCGGTGAATTGCGCCGCGTGGTGGGCGAGATGGGCGCTTCGGAGGCGAACCGCGCAAAAGCTTTTTGCCGGGTCGGCATGGGACGCTGCCAGGGACGCTATTGCGGCCACGCGGGGGCCGAAGTGGTGGCGCATGCGGCCGGCGTGCCGCTCGAACAGGTAGGGCGCTTGCGTGGGCAGGCGCCGGTCAAGCCGCTGGCGATTGCGGTGCGGGAGGAGACGGAATGAGTGCGCAACGGGCCGATGTCATCATTGTCGGCGGTGGTTTCATGGGTGTGGCCACCGCCTTTTTCCTGCGCAAGCGCGGGGTGTCCGTGATCGTGCTCGAGCGCGAGCGGATCGGCCAGCAGGCCAGCGGCGTCAACTTCGGCAACGTGCGGCGGCAGGGACGCTTTCTCGCCCAGCTGCCGCTGGCGAACCGCTCGCGTGTCATCTGGGGCAAGCTCAAGGAACTGATCGGCGAAGACGTCGAATTTCTCGTCAGCGGCAATCTGCGGGTCGGCTACCGCGAAGCCCACGTCGAGCGCATGGAGAAGTACGCGCGCGACGTCAAGCCGCACGGGATGGACCTGGAACTGATCAGTGGCCGCAAGCTGCGCGAGATGTTCCCCTACCTTAGCCCCGACATCATGCTCGCGTCCTACCTGCACGACGACGGCCATGCCAATCCGCGCCTCGCGGCGCCGGCGTTCGGCCGCGCCGCCGTGCGCGAGGGCGCCCAGGTGTTCGAAAACACCGAGATCGTCAACATCGAAAAAGAGGGCGAGGACTTCGTGGTCAGCGCCGCCGATGGCAGGACCTTCCGCGCGCCGGCCGTCCAGATCAGCGCCGGCGCCTGGGGCGACCGCATGAGCGCCAAATTCGGCGAGCCGGTGCCGATGAAGGCGAAAGGCCCGCAAATGTGCGTCACCGAACCGGTGCCGTATGCGATCGGGCCGGCGATCGGCGTACCTTCGGCCGTCAAGGAGGAAGTGGTCTACTTCCGCCAAGTCAAGCGCGGCAACATCGTCATCGGCGGCTGCGGCCACGGCCCGGCCGATGTCGATACCCGCCGCGCCTACGTGCTGCCCGAGAATACGCTGCTGCAGTTCCAGCACCTGCAAAAGGTGGTGCCGGCCTTTAAGCGCCTGAGCATCATCCGGGTCTGGAGCGGGATCGAGGGCTATATCGACGACGAGGTTCCCGT
>JBDSTZ010000594.1:0-17030 GCA_039927975.1 Massilia sp.
CATTTCTGCGTCATTCGTTCTTGCCTCGACACGCTGCGCAAGCAAGGCCACAACATGCTCGCCGTGCTACAACGCGCTTTCGCCGGCGATCCTATCCAGTCCTTTGCATAGCGGCTGAATAGTTACATTTTATGTAGCTGACCGCTATGTTCTTTTTCACCGCGTCCGACGAGTTCGACATCGAAACCCATTTGCCAATCGGCTATCCATATGAAGTGTTCCGCTTTCAGCAGTTCGTCATGAATGCACTTCAAGACCTCTTTTCCACTGCGGAACGCTTTCACTTTGTTTCCCGAGCGCGGAACCGAAAACGGACGCGAATTACAGAAATATTGCCCGGTATCTCTACACGCCGTGTGATTGTAGAGCGTCACTTTTGCTTCCCGTTGGAGAGGTCCATTCATGATATTCAGGCCTTCGTGTCAGTTTCAGGTTTAGCACCCAGCGAGGCTCCGTAGTCCTGCTCGGCCCACTGGCGAAGGAACTTCTGGTGTTCATCGTCAAGATGCCCCTGGGACACGCCATAATTGAGGGCATCAAGTGTCTTGCGAATTTCCGCTTCCCCTTTACTTGCAGCCAACCGGGCGAAGGTCACCGGTGTTGCCTTGGCGGCCGACACCAACCAAACCCCTTGCGGACGTTGCATAACCTCGCGCCATACCAGAAGCTTTTCCTGCTCGGCGAGCAAGCATTCGCCGTTGGCGTCAGTCGTTCCTTTGGCTAGCACTTTGCGCCACAGCGCCGGATCCACTGCGTCAGCGGCCGATCCCTCGAAACGCACCAGATTCCAGGCTCTCTCGGGGTAAGGTTGCCCATACGCCCCCGGCATATCCCGCAGCAGCAAACGAAAGTTGATCTTCTCCTTCGGCATTTCCGAAGACGGCATCACCGGCAGCGGATAACTCATGCGCGCAGGCCCGCTGAACGCCTTCATGCCTGCATGAACCGTCAGCTTGCCGGGGCACTGCACGGTGATATTTCCGCCCGCGATCGTGATATTCGCGCCCCCCGCAGTGGACAGGCTGATGCTTTTCGCCGCCGCCCAATCGATGTGCGCATTAGCGCTGACAACGTTGACCGCGTCCCGCGCCTGCACCTTGATTTCGCCGGTTTGCGCTTGCAAATCGATCGGGTCTTTTGCCGCGATAAGCTGCAGGCCCATGCCGCTGTCATCGGGCTTTTCCGCGCCCGCCACCACACCAATCGCCTGCCCTGAATGCAAGCGCAACTGTCCGCCCGAGACGAACTGTGTATCGGCTCCGCTGAGCAGTGTGACGGTCTCACCGCTGACCAGCTGAACATCCTGTCCCGCCACCACACCGAGTCCGCTCTGGGCAGCGATGGCGATGATCGGCGCGGCGCTGTGGGGAACTTTCCCCGCCCCGGAAGCCTCGCCGTCGGCCTTTCGCTGCGCCGCCGCCAGACTATCGGTGCTCACCATTCCCGCAGCCGCCGACCACATCGACTTCATTGGCGCGGCACGGTCATCAAAGCTGCTCAACCCGCCTTGCCGCACTCCCACATGGCTCGCAAGCGCCACCGTCTCGTGAACCACGGCGGCATCGCTCAATGTCGCCAGCACCGTCTTCGCATGGGACAACATGTCGATACCAGCGGCATTCTCCCCGGCCGGATCGCGCGAATCGGCCGCGTGCCGCACGCCGTAGCTCGATATCAGCAAGCCGGCGCCAGCGCGCACCGCGCCATAGGCATCGGTGCGCAACTCCGCACCAGTTCCCCTGAAACTGCCCCGATAGTTATCCGCCGTATGCACCAGATGCCCCAGATTCAACTCGCTCGCCGCGAAACTGCACTTGAGCTGAACCCGGCCCTGGCCATCCGTATCATCGAAAACCAGCTGGTTGTATCCCTTGCCGCCTAATTCCTTGCTGCGAATTCCCCACTGCGCCGCGTTGTTGGCATGCTGATCCCGGCCGGCCGCCGCACCGTGCCATACCGCACTATTGCCGCCCGCCAGATTGCCTTGGCCGGAGACGCGATCATCCTGCGCAATGGTGAACATCCGTGGATTGGCGGCGGCCCCGGTCGCACCGGCCGGTGTCGGCGCCACGCCGCCTTCGCCAAGGCCGTTGTACATGGCGCCGATAATCACTGGCCGGTCAATATCGCCTTCCATAAACTGAACCATCACTTCCTGCCCGATGCGCGGCAGGAACTGGCTGCCCATCCGGCCTCCCGTTAAGCGCTGCCCTACCCGCACCCAGCAGCTGGCGTCGTCCTTTTGCCAGTGAAAGCGGATTCTGACGCGACCCAAGCGGTCGCAATGGATTTCGTCGGCGCCATTAGCGACATCGCTGCCGTCGCGTCCCACCACGATGGCGGTCTGCGATCCTGGCGCCGTACGCCGCGGCAAGTCTTCCGGCGATGCCGGCCGCCATGGCCGATCTGCTTTGATCGCGTCGATATAGTTCGCATAACCTTTCAGCCGGGCTTTCTCGGCCAGCTTCGCCGCCGTTTCCGGAATCAATTCCCCTTCGACCAGCAATGGGTCCAGCAAGGCCTGGACCGGCCCAAATAGCGTATCGAGAACACGATTTGCCGTGGCAGGCAAATTGTTTACGCCAATGCTCCGCACCCGCACGATCGTGAATTCGCCATTGGCTTTTTTGAACGGCCCATCGGCCAAGGTAAAACTCGTCCCCGCGCGCATTGTCCGCACGGTCGAATGCATCTGCCAGGATTGGGCGCGCGCTTCCTGCGCTTCCATCCACAAGGTGGCGTGGCGGCGTGCCTGATCTTCATCCTTGAATGAATATTGGCCGGAATAGTCATAGCTTTCCAGCGCCGGCGCGTGCTTTCCACCGAGCGGCAAATTGGTGACCACAGTCGCCGTTATCAGCCGCTTGGCTTTATAGTCGTAACTGGCGACGGTTCGCTTGGCGGCAATCAGTTTGCGGCGAGTCTCAAGACCATCAATGCCATCGGCTTGTTCGGTAGCGCCAGATGCGTGATAGCGAATTGCGCCCAGCCGGGCACTGCTCGCGTCGCGGGGAGCGGCGCTCGCCTGCCTGGAATCCGCAAACAACACGAGCATCTGGCCGTCGCCGTCGTCTTCACAACGCCACGACAATCCTTCCTCGCTCAGCAGCCTTTCCAAGAAGTCGTAATCGGACTCGCGGTATTGCACGCAATAGCTGCGTGGATCCACCCCGGCGAGAAATGCGCGCGTGTCCGCGCTCCAGCGCCAGCGCGCTTGCGGCGCATAATCGGCGAGCACCTCGTCGACAATCTCGGTAACGCGTTTGTCCTGCCATGCCCGGCTATTGCTGGTCTGGGTCAAATGCCAGAGCCAGGGGCGCAGCCGGATGCGGACCCGGGTGAATCCGCCATCGCTGCCGATGACTTGCGCATTACTGACAAACCCTGAAAAGCCCGCGCGGGTGCGATCGGCCAGGCTGATATGCAGGGCCGCGTGGCGCCCTAGCAGCTCGGTCGGCCGAATCGACGCTGATGCAGCCAGGACGATGACGTCACGCCAGCCGATTTGGCTCAGGCATTCATCGGCGGCGAATGCCTCGACCAGCCAGCCGCCGAGACTGTCGCCACCATCCGCGCCGGAAAACGACAACGCATACAGGCGCTTGTCGCTGCCAAAGTCGGCCAGCGCCTCGCTCAATTCATGGTGCAGTCGTGTGCTCATGCGGGCGCTTTCGGGGGATGTGGCGACAGCCGGACAGTAAATAGTAGTCCCCGTCCCGCGCCAACCAATTGCCCAGCGTCAATCTCCCCGGATATTATGCATACCGCACATCAGCCCTCCGCCGGCTCTCGGCGCCTCCCCAAATAACGTTTACCCAAATCCCGCTCCGCCTGCCCGCGATTGAGTACAATAGCCTCCTGCCTTCTTAACAACTCACACCGCCATGAATCAACTCGAACAGCTCAAGCAATTCACCACAGTCGCTGCCGACACCGGCGATTTCCAGTCGATCAAGGCGTATGCGCCGCGCGACGCCACCACCAATCCCTCGCTGATCCTCAAAGCGGTGCAAAAGCCGGAATACCAGCCGCTGCTGGCGCAGGTCGTGCGCGATTATCCGCAAGCGTCCACCGGCGAAATCATCGACCGCCTGCTGATCGCCTTTGGCGTTGAAATCCTCAAGATCATCCCTGGCCGCGTTTCGACCGAAGTCGATGCCGCCCTGTCGTTCGACACCGCCGCCACCGTGGCCAAGGGCCGTGAACTGATCGCGCTGTACGAAGCTGCCGATGTCAGCCGCGAGCGCGTGCTGATCAAAATCGCCTCGACCTGGGAAGGCATTCGCGCCGCCGAGATTCTCGAGCGCGACGGCATCCACACCAATATGACGCTGCTGTTTTCGCTGTCGCAGGCGATCGCCTGCGCCGAAGCCGGCGCCCAGCTCATTTCGCCGTTCGTCGGCCGCATCTACGATTGGTTCAAAAAATCGACCGGTGTCGATCCGGTCGGCGCCGAAGACCCGGGCGTGCAGTCGGTCAAGCGCATCTACAATTACTACCGCAAGTTCGGCTACAAGACCGAGGTGATGGGCGCGAGTTTCCGCAATACCTCGCAGATCGTCGAACTGGCCGGCTGCGACCTGCTCACGATCGCTCCCGACCTGCTGCAGAAACTGGCCGACAGCAACGAGCCGATCGAGCGCAAGCTGAGCCCGGACACCACCAAGGTCAATATCGACAAGGTCGCGCTGGACGAGAAAACCTTCCGCTTCATGTTCAACGAAGACGCGATGGCCACCGAAAAACTGGCCGAAGGCATCCGCGCCTTCTGCGCCGATTCCGGCAAACTCAAGCAGATCATCGCCGGCATGCGTTAAGTTCGGCGTTAAGTTCGGCGCTAAGTTCGGCGCTGACTCCGGCGCTGTTGGCCCGGCGCTTCGGCCCGGGCAAACTGCGCTGGACCCGCCGCGCTACCCCTGCGGCGCCAGCCGCAGCGAGCCCAGATGGGTGTCGAGCACGCGCCGGCCCATTTCGACCAGGTCGAAGGCGTCCGGCGCCAGCAGCCAGGCGCGCAGCAAACCGTCGATCAAGGCCCACAGGCCGAGCGCGACGGCGGCCGGATCGGCCTGCGGCCTGGCCTGGCCGCGCGCCACCGCCGCCCGCACCAGCGCCTCGGCGCGCACCATCCACTGGGCCTGGTTCTGCTTGCGCCGCTCGCGCACCCCGCTCATCTCGTCGACATATTCCAGTTTCAAGGTGGCGATCTCGAACACCCGGCGCGCCTGCGGGTCGTCCACCGTCAGGCGGAACACGCACATGATCGCTTCGCACAGGGCGTCGAGCGGGGCGGCGTGATCTGGCGTGTCGAGCAATTGCATGGCCGACTCGAGCGGCATCTTGGCGCGTTCCATCATGGCGTTGAACATCGCGCCCTTGTCCTCGAAATGCCAGTAGATCGCACCGCGCGTCACGCCGGCCACGGTTGCGATATCCTGTAAAGTCGTCCGCGCCACCCCTTGCTTTACAAACAACTGTTCCGCCGCATCAAGAATGCCGTCGTGGGTTGCCTGCGCCTCTTCTTTGGTTCTGCGGGCCATCGCTACTCTCTTTTGGCTTGCCTAAACATTAAACATACACTCGTGATAGTATATCCCGAAACCCTCAAAAGTAATGGGTGCACACGGCGTTGATGTATTTACCGCCGTCCGGCGCCGCCCCGCTCAATCCAAAAAAGGACGTACACGTAATGCCCAACGCTCACACTCCTTCCCTGTCCCGGATCGCCCTCGCCACCCTGGCCGCCCTGACCCTGCTGGCCGCCTGCGGCGCCAAGGACGCGGCCGCGCCGGCCGGCGGCGGCAATCGGCCACCGCCCGAAGTCGGCGTCATCACCGTCAAGAACGAGACCGTTGCCCTGCAGACCGAATTGCCGGCCCGGGTTGAACCGGTGCGGGTGGCCCAGGTACGCGCCCGGGTCAACGGCGTGGTCTTGAAGCGCCTGTTTACCGAAGGCAGCGAAGTCAAGGCCGGCCAGGTGCTGTTCAAGATCGATCCGGCGCCCTACCAGGCCGCACTCGGCAGCGCCCAGGCCGCGCTCGGCAAGGCCCAGGCCAATCTGAACCAGGCCAGCGCCCAGGCCGACCGCTACAAGCCGCTGGTCGAGGCGAACGCCGTCAGCAAGCAGGAATATGTCAACGTCGTCGCCACCCAGAAGCAGGCCGAGGCCGACGTCAACGCCGCCAAGGCCGCGCTGCAAATCGCCCAGATCAACGCCGGCTACGCCAATGTGAACGCGCCGATCGCCGGCCGCATCGGGCGCGCGCTGGTCACCGAAGGCGCGCTGGTCAGCGCGACCGAAGCGACCCAGCTCGCGCTGATCCAGCAAACCAGCACCGTGTACCTGAACATCACGCAGTCGGCCGCCGACTTGCAGCGCCTGCGCAAGTCAGCCGACTCCAAGCTTGGCGGTGGCGTGCCGGTCAGCGTGATCCTCGACGACGGCACCGAATTGCCGCGCAAGGGCAAGCTGCTGTTCTCCGACGTCTCGGTCGACCCGACCTCGGGCCAGGTCACGCTGCGCGCCGAAGTGCCGAATCCGGACGCCGCCCTGCTGCCGGGCCAGTATGTGCGGGTGCGCCTGTCGCAGGCGCAATTGCCGTCGGCCATAGTGATTCCGCAGCAAGCCGTCACCCGCGGCACCCAGGGCGACACCGTCATCGTGGTAGCCGACGGCAAGCCGGCGCCGCGTCCGATCAAGGTTGGCGCCCAGCAGGGCACCAACTGGATCGTGCTCGACGGCCTCAAGCCGGGCGACCAGGTGGTCGTCGATGGCTTCCAGAAAATGATGGTGCCGGGCGCGCCGGTCAAGGCCGTGCCTTGGACGCCGCCAGTTGCCGGCGCCACCGCCGCCGCCCCTGCCGCCAGCCGTTAAAAATACTGACAGGATTATTTCATGGCTCGTTTCTTTATTGACCGCCCCATTTTCGCGTGGGTGATCGCATTATTCATCATGGTAATGGGTGCCGTCGCCATCACCCAGTTGCCGATCGCGCAGTACCCGACCGTGGCGCCGCCATCGATCGTGGTCACCGCCGCCTACCCTGGCGCTTCGGCGCAAACGCTGGAAGACAGCGTCATCAGCGTGATCGAGCGCGAGATGAACGGCTCGCCCGGCCTGATCTACATGGAGTCGATCAGCCAGGCCAACGGCACCGGCACCATCACGCTGTCGTTTGAAACCGGCACCAATCCGCAACTGGCCCAGGTTGACGTGCAGAACCGCCTCGGCCGCGCCTCGCCGCGCCTGCCGCAGGCGGTGGTGCAGCAGGGCGTGCGGGTCGACCAGGCCCGCTCGAACTTCCTGATGTTCACCATCCTGTCGTCGGACGATCCGAAATGGGACCCGATCGCGCTGGGCGACTTCGCCTCGCGCACGGTGCTGCCTGAAATCCAGCGCATCAAGGGTGTCGGCCAGGCCCAGCTGTTCGGCACCGAGAAAGCCATGCGCATCTGGATCGACCCGGCCAAGCTGGTCGGCCTGAACCTGTCGCCGGCCGACGTCAACAACGCGATCCGCTCGCAAAACGCCCAGGTCGCCTCGGGCACGATCGGCGACCTGCCCTTGCAACTGGGCCAGACCATCACCGCCACCGTGGTCGTCAGCGGCCAGTTGAGCAGCGTCGACCAGTTCGGCAATATCGTGCTGCGCGCCAATCCGGACGGCTCGACCGTGCGCCTCAAGGACGTCGCCCGCATCGAAATCGGCGGCCAGAGCTACTCGACCTCGGCGCGCCTGAACGGCAAGCCGTCGACCGGCATCGGCATCCAGCTCTCGCCTTCCGGCAACGCGCTCGAAACGGCCAAGCTGGTCCGCGCCCGC
The DNA here is from genome assembly GCA_039927975.1 of Massilia sp. GTDB lineage: Bacteria > Pseudomonadota > Gammaproteobacteria > Burkholderiales > Burkholderiaceae_D > JBDSTZ01. The sequence goes on from JBDSTZ010000594.1 coordinate 7,820, forward strand.
ATGGAGGAACTGGCGCGCTACTTCCCGCCAGGCGTCAAGTGGGCGATTCCGTACGACAGCTCGCGCTTCATCGACATCTCCATCAAGCAAGTGGTCGAGACCCTGATCGAGGCGGTCATCCTGGTATTCCTGGTGATGTTCCTGTTCCTGCAGAACTTCCGCTACACCATCATCCCGACCATCGTGGTCCCGGTCGCCCTGCTCGGCTCGCTCGCCACCCTGCTCGCGCTCGGCTTCTCGATCAACGTGCTGACCATGTTCGGCATGGTGCTGGTGATCGGTATCGTGGTCGACGACGCCATCGTGGTGGTCGAAAACGTCGAGCGCATCATGAGCGAGGAAGGCTTGCCGCCGCTCGAGGCGACGCGCAAGGCGATGGGCCAGATTTCCGGCGCCATCATCGGCGTGACCGTGGTGCTCATTTCGGTGTTCGTGCCGCTGGCCTTCTTCGCCGGCGCGGTCGGCAACATCTACCGCCAGTTCTCGGCGGTGATGGTGTCGGCCATCATGTTCTCGGCCTTCATGGCGCTCTCGCTGACGCCGGCCCTGTGCGCCCACCTGCTCAAACCCGTCGAAGCGGGCCACCACCACGCCAAGACCGGCTTCTTCGGCTGGTTCAACCGCGGCTTCACCAAGACGGCCAAGAACTACGAGGGCTTCGTCGCCCGCACGCTGCGCCACACCGGCCGCGCGCTGGTGGTGTTTGCCGTCGTCATCGGCGTGGTCGGCCTGATCTTCTACCGCATGCCGTCGTCCTTCCTGCCGAACGAAGACCAGGGTTACATCATCGCCAACTTCCAGCTGCCGCCGGGCGCCACGCTCGAACGCACCACCCGTTCGCTGGTCGAGGCCGAGCAATTCATCCTCAAGCAGCCGGAAGTGGCCAGCATGGTCGGCGTGGTCGGCTTCTCCTTCTCCGGCCAGGGCCAGAACGCCGCGCTCGGCTTCATTCCGCTCAAGGACTGGAAGGAACGCGGCCCCGGCCACGGCGCCCAGGACGTCGCCAACCGCATCAGCGGCGCCATGGCGGGCCAGCGCGATTCCTTCATCTTCGCCGTCAGCCCGCCGCCGATTCCCGAACTCGGGCGCGGCACCGGCTTCTCGTTCCGCCTGCAAGACCGTGGCGGCAACGGCCGCGACGCCTTGCTGGCGGCGCGCAACCAGCTGATGGGCATGGCATCGAAGAGCCCGATTCTGGCCGGCGTGCGGCCCGAGGGCCTGGAAGACGCGCCCCAGGTCCAGCTCGACATCGACCGCGACAAGGCCAACGCCCTCGGCGTGAGCTTCGACGCCATCAACACGGCAGTGTCGACCTCGCTCGGTTCGGCCTACATCAACGACTTCCCCAACGCCGGCCGCCTGCAGCGGGTGGTAGTGCAGGCCGACGCGCCTTCGCGCATGCAGCCGGAAGACTTGCTGCGCCTGAACGCCATGAACGCCAAGGGCCAGCCGGTGCCGCTGTCGGCCTTCGCCACCACGCGCTGGGTCACCGGTCCGATGCAGACGGTGCGCTACAACGGTTACTCGACGATGCGCCTGTCGGGCGACGCCGCGCCCGGCCACAGCACCGGCGAGGCGCTGGCCGAAATGGAACGCCTGGCGGCCCAGCTGCCGGCCGGCTTCGCCTATGAGTGGACCGGCCAGTCGCGCGAGGAAAAACTGTCCGGCTCGACCGTGTTCGTGCTGCTCGGCTTCTCGCTGCTGGCGGTGTTTCTGGCGCTCGCCGCGCTGTACGAAAGCTGGTCGATCCCGGTCGCCGTGCTGCTGGTGGTGCCGTTCGGCGTGCTCGGCGCGCTGCTGGCGGCCACCATGCGCGGCTTTCCGAACGACGTCTACTTCAAGGTCGGCCTGATCACCATCATCGGTCTGGGCGCCAAGAACGCGGTGCTGATCATCGAATTCGCCAAGGATTTGCAGGCCCAGGGACGCAGCCTGGCCGAGGCCGCGATCGAGGCGTGCCACCTGCGCTTCCGGCCGATCCTGATGACCTCGCTCGCGTTAATCCTCGGCGTGCTGCCGCTGGTGATTGCCAGCGGCGCCGGTTCGGCCAGCCAGCGCGCCATCGGTACCGGCGTGATGGGCGGCATGGTCACCGCGACCGCGCTCGGCGTGATTTTCGTGCCGGTGTTCTTCGTGGTGGTCCGCAAACTTTTTAAAGGCAGTGAACGTCAGCGCAAGAAGTACGCGCACGAGGACGCCATCCAGGCAGTTGTAGAGGGAAAACATGATTAAACCATTGACGCATTTCGCCACCCCGCTGGCGCTGGCACTGGCGCTGGCCGGCTGCAGCTCGCTCGCACCCAAGTACGAGCGCCCGGCCGCGCCGGTGGCGCAAGCCTTTCCTGACGCTGCCAGCGGCGCCGCCGCCAACGAGGCGGCCGCCAGTATTGAATGGCAGCGCTTCTTCGCCGACGCCCGCCTGCGTCAGCTGATCGACCTGTCGCTGACCAACAACCGCGATCTGCGGGTGGCCATCCTCAATATCGAGCAGGCGCGCGCCCAGTACCAGATCCGCCGCGCCGACACGCTGCCGACCATCAACGCCGCCATCACCGGCAACCGCGTGCCCGGCGCCAACGACAGCATCACCAACACCTACACGGCCGGCTTTGGCGTGAGCGCGTTCGAACTCGACCTGTTCGGCCGCGTGCGCAACCTGTCCGAGGCGGCGCTGGCGCAATACCTGGCCACCGAGGAAGCCCGCAAAGGCACCCAGATCAGCCTGATCGCCTCGGTCGCCAACGCCTATCTGAGCCTGCTGGCCGACGAGGAACTGCTCGACCTGACGCGCCAGACCTTGAGGGCGCGCGAAGAGTCGCTCAAGCTGATCCAGCTCAAGTACGACAACGGCGTGGTCTCCAAGCTCGACCTGCAACAAGGCTTGTCGCTGGTCGACACCGCGCGCGTGGTACTGGCGCAGCAACAGCGCCAGCGCGCCCAGGACGTCAACCTGCTGACCCTGCTGGTCGGCCAGCCGCTGCCGGACAACCTGGCGCCAGGCACCACGCTGGCCCAGACCGCGCTGTCGGACCTGCCGGCCGGGCTGCCGTCGGACCTCTTGGCGGTGCGGCCCGACATCCGCGCGGCCGAACAGCAGCTGATCGGCGCCAACGCCAACATCGGCGCGGCGCGCGCGGCGTTCTTCCCGCGCATCGCGCTGACCGCCACGGCCGGCACCGCCAGCTCGCAGCTGAGCGGCCTGTTCAAGAGCGGCTCGTTCGGCTGGACCTTCGCGCCGCAAGCGGTGCTGCCGATCTTCGACTACGGCCGCAACAACGCCAACCTGGGCAGCGCCAAGGCTGACCGCGACATCGCCGTGGCGCAGTATGAACGGGCGATCCAGATCGCCTTCCGCGAAGTGTCCGACGCGCTGGCAGGCCAGGCAACCTTCACCGATCAGCTGCGCGCGCAGCGTGCGGTGGCGGCGGCGGAAACCGAGCGCTTCAACCTGTCGGACCTGCGCTACCGCAACGGCGCGGCCAGCTACCTCGACCTGCTCGACGCCCAGCGCTCGCTGTTCAGCGCGCAGCAAGCGGCGGTGCAGGCCAATCTGCAGCGCCTGCAGAACCAGGTCACGCTGTACCGCGTGCTGGGCGGCGGCTGGACGACGGCCGCGCGCTGATTGCTGATCGCTGATCGCTGAAAAAGGCGGCGTGGCCGCCCTTTTTTCTCACCACGCCATTCGCGCCACAGCCACCTGCTCCCCAAAGCGTTGACAGGCGCGCCGCACGCCGTGATCCTCGACAGTCAGCACGCCGGCCACGCCCTGCCCTCCGCCGAACTCCACGCTGGTCAAACTGTTCTCGATCAGGAAGCCCTGCGCCGAATGCGCCAGCAACTGCGGCGTCAGCTTTGCCAGGCAGGTCAATCACCAAATCGCCATGGAACAGACGCTGGCCTTGCGCTGGTTGGACCGCCGCTAGACGCCTTCGAATACGCGCGGCGCGACCGTTGAGCCCGTGTACGAATGTCGGACCTCCATGTTTTTTCTCCGGCTAGGGCTGGCCGATGGCGATCGCCGCGGCCTTGCTCGCCACCTCGAACGGCGGCGTCACCCCACTGCCGGCATCGGCGTTGCTGAGCACCGCCACATCGACCCGGTCCTGCGGCAAGCGCATCGTGTAGGCCGAATAGCCGTTGATGGCGCCACCCTGCGACATCAGCGCATGGCCGCGCAGGCTGCCGACCTCCCAGCCATAACCGTAGTTGCTCGCTTCGCCATTGTTGAGCTTGAACGGCGTGAATACCCGCGCCCAACTGGCCGGCCGCAGCAGCCGGCCGCGCGATATGGTGCGGTTCCATTTCGCCAGGTCGTCGATGGTCGACACCAGCGTGCCGGCCGCGCACGCCTGCGACATGTTCATCGACGGCGCCGCCACCCAGGCACTGGCCGCGTCGCCCGAGCGTACATGCGGCAGCGCGGGCAAACGCGGCGCGCGCTCATGGCGGTCACAGGCCGTGTCGTTCATTTCCAGCGGCACGAAGATGCGCTCGGCGACAAATTGGGCGTACGGCTGCTCGCTGATTTTTTCAATGATCGCGCCCAGCAGCACATAGCCCGCATCGCTGTACCTGGAGCGCGAGCCCGGTGCGAATTCGAGCGGATCGTCCTTGAACGTGGCGATCAGCTGTGCCGGCGTCTTGGCAAGATTCATCGCATTGCCGGCGTGCTCCGGCTTGGCGCCGTGGTCGACGATGCCGGAGGTGTGCGTCAACAGGTGCTCGATGGTGATCTTGCTGCCCTTGTCCGGGAAGCCGGGAAGATATTTGCGGATGTCGTCGTCCAGCGCCAGCTGGCGATCGTCGACCAGCAGCATGATGGCGGCGGCGGCAAATTGCTTGGCGATCGCGCCAACCTGGAAATCCATGTTCAGCTTCATCGCCTGCTGTTTCGCCACATCGGCCAGGCCGTAGGACTTGTAGAACACTCTCTTGCCGTCGCGCGTCACGATGATCGTCGCGCCGGGGTCGCCCGGCTTGAAGTACGGGGCGATGGCGGCGTCGATCTGCGCCGCCAGCGATTGACCGGCGACCGTGGTGCCGGCGTTCTGCGCGAAAGCTGCGGGCGCCTGCGACAGCAGCAAGGCGGCAAAGCAAACAGGAGTGAGTTTCAACATGGGAGGCGGTCCTTTCGGGATGCTGTTGGAAAGGCACCGACTATAAGGAAGCGGCGAGCCGGCAAGGCCAGGCTTCGGACGAACGGTGGATTGGCGTGGATAAAGATAAAGATTCCCGGCATAAGCGGGGCGGCGGCACGCGGCACGATCGCGGCGCAATCGCGACAGGAACGCGGCAAGGCCACGGCCCAATGGCGGCGCAAACAGCGGAACTCACGCGGCGCCAATGCGGTCTATAAAGTTTGACAAGGCCACATCATGCTGCAATCTTTCTTACGCTCCTTCCGGCGCACCATTCTCACCCTGGTCGTCCTGGTCGCCGTCGCCACCGTCAACATGGGCAACAATGCGCGCGGCGACGAACTGGCCGGCAAGTTGCGCCGCCACGTCGAAGCCATCGCCTCGCACGGGCACAACACCGCCACCACTCACGACACGGCGGGCGCCGCCGGCTCGGCCGGAGCGATCACGCGCCGAGGAACATCTGCTGCAGGTCGTTGAGAAAGCGCTGACCGAGTTCAGTCGGGCGAATCAGCAAATGGTCGCGGTACAGCAAGCCCTTCGCCTCGGCTTCATTGAGCTGCTTGTCGATGGCGTTGATGGTCATGCCGGTGCGCTCGGCGAACAGGTTGGGCGAGAAGCCGCCCGTCAGGCGCAGCGTGTTGAGCATGAATTCAAAGCCCATGTCGGCGCGTGCGATTTCATGCTCTTCCTGCACCGGGTTGCCCTTGCGGGCCGCCTCCATGAATGAAGCCGGCTGCTTGTAGCGCGCCTGGCGCAGCACGCGGTGCGGGAATGATATCTTCGAGTGCGCGCCGGCGCCGATGCCGAGATAGTCGCCGAACTCCCAGTAATTGAGGTTGTGGCGCGCGCGATGGCCGGCCTTGGCGTAGGCCGACACTTCGTAATGCTCGTAGCCGGCGCCCGCCGTCTCAAGCGCGATCATGTCCTGCATGTCGGCGCTCTCGTCGTCGTCCGGCAGCGCCGGCGGATACTTGGCGAAGACCGTGTTCGGCTCCATCGTCAAGTGATACAGCGACAGGTGCGGCGGGGCGAACGCGAAGGCGGTGTCGAGATCGGCCTTTGCCTCGGCCAGCGTCTGCGACGGCAGCGCGTACATCAGGTCGAGGTTGAAGTTGTCGAAATTGGCGTGCGCGATCTCCACCGCGCGGCGCGCTTCATTGTCGTCATGGATGCGGCCGAGCGCCTTCAGGTGATCGGCATTGAAGCTCTGGATGCCGATCGACAGGCGATTGACGCCGCTGGCGCGGTAGGACTTGAACTTCTCCGCTTCGAAGGTGCCGGGATTGGCCTCCATGGTGATCTCGCATTCGCTGTCAAGCGGCAGCAAGGTGCGCACGTCCGACAGCAGGCGGTCGAGGCCCTTGGCCGACATCAGGCTCGGGGTGCCGCCACCGATGAAGATGGTGTAGATCTTGCGGCCCCAGATCAGCGGCAGCGATTGTTCGAGGTCGAGCCGCACCGCGTCCAGATATTCCTGCTCGGGGAATTCGCCGCGCGCCTCGTGCGAGTTGAAATCGCAGTAGGGGCACTTGCGCACGCACCAGGGAAAATGAATGTACAGCGACAGCGGCGGCAGCGCGCTCAAATTGAGGGCGCCCGGCTGCAGGTATTGCAGCGCGCTGGCGGCCGGCGAACGCGGGCTGCTCGCCGCCGCGCCGGCCACTTCGCGCGAGATCTTAATCGGGATCATCGCAGCTTCTCGACCAATGCGCGCAGGGCCTGGCCGCGATGCGACACGGCGTTTTTTTCAGACGGCGCCAGTTCGGCGGCCGACTTGCCGAGCGCCGGAATCCAGAAGTAGGGATCGTAGCCGAAGCCGTTGCTGCCGCGCGCGACGGCGCTGATTTCACCATTCCAGCGGGCGTCCGCGATGACCGGCTGCGGGTCGTCGGCGTGGCGCACATACACCAGCACGCAGTAGTAATACGCCGATTTGTCGGCGTGCGCGGCGAGGTCGGCGATCAGCTTGTCGTTGTTGCGCTGGTCCGATTTCGGTTCGCCGGCGTAGCGCGCCGACCACACGCCGGGCGCGCCGCCGAGCGCGTTGACGCACACGCCCGAGTCGTCGGCCAGCGCCGGCAGGCCGGTCAGGCGCGACGCGTGGCGGGCCTTGGCCAGCGCGTTCTCGACGAAGGTGGCGAACGGCTCGTCGGCCTCGGGGACGTCGAATTCGCCCTGCGGATGCAAGGTGAAGCCGATGGGCTCCAGGATCTGGCTGAATTCCTTGAGCTTGCCGGCGTTGTTGGAGGCGAGGATGAGGCGTTGGGTCATGGCGGCGTGATGAATCTGTGCGGAAGCCGCCATTTTATCGCGAACCGGCGCGCCAGTCCCGGCGCAGGCGCCGGCCCTGCGCGGCTTAGGCCAGACCGAGCGTGCGCTTCTGCAGCGCGATGATCTCGGCAATGCCATCCTGCGCCAGGTCGAGCAGGCGGTTCATGCCGGCGCGGTCGAACGCGGCGCCTTCGGCCGTGCCCTGCACTTCGATGAAATGGCCGGCTTCGGTCATCACCACGTTCATGTCGGTGTCGCAGCCGGAGTCCTCGATGTAGTCGAGGTCGAGCACCGGCATGCCCTGGTACACGCCGACCGAAATCGCCGCCACAAAACTCTTGACCGGCACCGCGCCGATCGCGCCGCGCACGACCAGTTTGCTGAACGCGTCGTAGGCCGCCACCATCGCGCCGGTGATCGAGGCGGTGCGGGTGCCGCCGTCGGCCTGGATGACGTCGCAATCGAGGTGCAGGGTGCGCTCGCCGAACGCCTGCAAATCAAACGCGGCGCGCAGCGAACGGCCGATCAGGCGCTGGATCTCCTGCGTGCGGCCGGACTGCTTGCCGCGCGCGGCCTCGCGGTCCATGCGGGTGTGGGTCGAGCGCGGCAGCATGCCGTATTCGGCCGTCAGCCAGCCCTGCCCCTTGCCCTTCAAGAAACCAGGCACCTTGTCCTCGATGCTGGCGGTGCAGATCACCTTGGTGTCGCCGCACTCGATCAGCACCGATCCCTCGGCATGCTTGGTGTACTGGCGTGTCAGGCGAATCTCGCGCAACTGCGCCACGCCGCGCCCGCTCGGGCGGTGTTCAAATGTCATGGTGTTCCTTGTGATGTGAATGGGTCGCGCCAGGCGCGCGACTTGGTTATTTAAGCAGTTGCGAGGACTTCTCGATCGCGCCGCGAATCTCGGCGATCGCTTTCTCGATCTCGTCCTCGTTGAAGATGTCGACATCGGCCGGCAGCTCGGGCACGACGTCGGTCTGGATATTGGTGCTGACCAGGTCGTCGGGCAGCAGCTGGGTCGAGATAAGGTTGGCCATCTCGACCGTCACGGTCGACTCGCCCTCGGCCTCCGGCCCGCCCTGCCACATGATGGCCAGCGCGGTGGTGTTGTCGCTGGTGTCGCCGGCGATGGTGGTGGCCATCGAGATCAGCTCGGGCACCGCGCGCACGATGGTCTGGCTCGACAGGCGCCAGGTGATCTCCTCGTCCGACAGCATCGACCACAGGCCGTCGGAGCACAGCATCAGCACGTCGCCGCTTTGCAGGCTGGCCAGGCGCGACACTTCGATGCTCGGCAGCGAACCGGCGCCGACGCAGTTGTACAGCTTGTTGCGGTCGGGATGGGTGGAGCGTTCGGACGGATCGGCCAGGCCCTTGGCGATCAGGTATTCGACATGCGAATGGTCGAGCGTGCGGCCGAGGATCTGGCCGTTGCGGATCCAGTACAGGCGCGAGTCGCCGCAGTGGGCCCAGATCGCGTTGTTATGCTGGATCAGGCAGGCCACCACGGTGGTGCGCGGCGTCTCGCTCAGCTTGTGCTCGACGCTGTAGCGGTGGATTTCCTCGTGCGCGGCGAGGAAGGCTTCCTCCAGAAAGCGCTCCGGTTTTTTCACATACGGCGCGGCCTGCTTCTGGAACATGGCCGACATGACCTGCATGGTCAGGCTGGCCGCCACCTCGCCGTGCAGATGGCCGCCCATGCCGTCGGCCAGCACCAGCAGCAGCGCGTCGCGGGTGAAGCTGTAGCCCATGCGGTCCTGGTTGACCTTGCGGCCGCCGATATGGCTTTCCTGATA
>JBDSTZ010000595.1:0-7046 GCA_039927975.1 Massilia sp.
ACAAGCTGGCCTCGCGCCTGCGTCCGGAAGAAGTCGCGAACGACAATCGCTAAGGCGGGAGGGCGCGGGCGGATCATCCGCTCGCGGCCGTGCACGAGGATCGGTAACGATCCGTCCAAGCCAAACAAAAAGGCCACCTGCGCTGACGCAGGTGGCCTTTTTGTTTGGCTGGCGAATTTGCTCGAGTTTGCTCGAATTGCTCGGAGCTGCTCGAAGTTGCTTACAGGCCGGCGACGACGTCTCCCTCGGCCTGCGCCGGCGCTTCGACTTTCGGCGCCGCTTTTTCGGCGATCACCGGCGCCGGTGCTGCTGGCGGCGTGAAGGTCGGCACCGACTTGCCTGTGGCGACCAGCTTGAGCTTGCGGTATTCGGCCATCACGCGTGAACCGTAGCCCGAATCGGACTCGAAGGCGGCCGCGCCGACGTAGGTCTTGAGACCGGCTTCGACCGAGCCGCCGCGGTTTACATAATCTTTCAGGATCAGCGAGCCGACGCGGATGTTGGCGACCGGGTTCAGCGCCGCCTGCACGCCGCCCAGGCCGTGGAATTTGTCGTGATGGATCTTCGACATCACCTGCATCAAGCCTTGCGCGCCGACCGGGCTCTCGGCGAACGGGTTCAGGCCCGATTCGATGGCCATCACCGCCAGGATCAGCAGCGGGTCGAGCTTGATGTCGTGCGCGGTCGAATACGCGGTCGAGACCAGCATGTTGGCGGCGTCGCCGGCCACGCGATAACGCTTGGACAGCCAGGTGGTGACGAACTTCTGCTGCTTGGAGTTACCCAGCATCGCCCTTTCTTCGGCCGTCAGCGGCGTGGGCGCCGCTTCCACGGCAACCGGCGCGGCGGCCGGCTTGGCCATCAGCGTCGCCAGCGGCGGCGCCATGGGGGCGGTAGCGGCGACGGGCGCTGCTGCCGGCTGCTGCGGGCCGGCCAGGAACATCGAAAACTCTTTCGCCAGGTCAGGGCGCGCATACATCAGAGCGCCTACTGCGACTGCCGACAGACCGAACACGGTCAAGGTGTGTTGCGCGGTCGTAAGGACACCGCGCGCCGTTTTGCTCACGGAAGACCACGTGACTGGCTGGCTGGCCATGTTGCGGGCCAGCTTTGCTGTGGCCCCGTTGAAACGATCTATCATCGAATTCCCCTTTGTCGCGGCAAAAGCTGTCCCGTTCCGCGCAAAAACGCGCAGTTGGCTCGCAAAGGCCGTGCATCAGAAATATCGTCTATCGCCGCATGGTGCGCGCGATTAACGCCGTCATTGCTTTGCTGTTGCTGGTCGTTCCCGGTGGTATTGGACCAGTGGCTAAACAACTTGTTTCGAGGATTAGGCTGACGCCTAGTGAAAACACTCCTTAAAATGTCATGTGGGGCCCCGACCCCGTGAATGTATGAGAACAGGCTAAAATCATGTCCTGAAAACCATGTGGCGGACTGGCTGTCTCATCAAGTGCGCAAATTGTAGAAGCTCGTTTATATCAAGTCAATACTAACACAAACGATCTTTATTACTTTTGGATCTTACTATTTATACCGCATTGCAGCAAACCCCAGTTAAATCAAGCACTTGCTGTAGCTAATTCAACAACTCCGTTGACTCGGAAAAAATTTAAAAAACTGATGAACTATACCGATTTGCGGGATTTTATTTCTCAATTGCAAGAAATAGGGGAATTAAAGCGGGTTGCCACCCCGGTTTCCCCGTTTTTGGAGATGACCGAAGTCTGCGATCGGGTCTTGCGGGCGGAAGGACCGGCCCTGCTGTTCGAGCATCCCACCGGGCACACGATGCCGGTGCTGGGCAATCTGTTCGGCACCCCGCGCCGGGTGGCGCTGGGGATGGGCGCCAACGATATTAGCGAACTGCGCAAGATCGGCCACCTGTTGGCCAGCCTGAAGGAGCCCGAGCCGCCCAAGGGCTTCAAGGACTTGATGGGCATGGGCTCGCTCGTCAAGGCGGTGTGGGACATGTCGCCCAAGGAAGTGCGCGGCGCGCCCTGCCAGGAGATCGTCTGGGAAGGCCACGACGTCGACCTGGCGCGCCTGCCGATCCAGCACTGCTGGCCGGGCGACGCCGCGCCCTTGATCACCTGGGGCCTGGTCATCACCAAGGGGCCCAACAAGAAGCGCCAGAACCTCGGCATTTACCGCCAGCAGGTGATCGGGCCGAACAAGGTCATCATGCGCTGGCTGGCCCATCGCGGCGGCGCGCTCGACTTCCGCGAGCATGGCATTGCCACCAAGGGGCAACCGTATCCGGTGGCCGTCGCGCTGGGCGCCGATCCGGCTACCATATTAGGCGCGGTCACGCCGGTGCCCGACAGCCTGTCCGAATACCAGTTCGCCGGCCTCTTGCGCGGCAGCCGCACCACCCTGGTCAAGGCGATCGGCAGCGAGCTGCGGGTGCCGGCCTCGGCCGAAATCGTGCTCGAAGGGCATATCTACGCCGATCCGAACCATCCGAGCGGCTACGAGCATGCGCTTGAGGGGCCGTTTGGCGACCACACCGGCTACTATAATGAGCAGGACAGTTTTCCGGTCTTCACGATCGACCGCATCACCATGCGGCGCGACCCGATCTACCACTCGACCTACACCGGCAAGCCGCCCGATGAGCCGGCCGTGCTGGGCGTGGCGCTCAATGAGGTGTTCATTCCGCTGCTGCAAAAACAGTTCAGCGAGATTCTCGACTTTTATCTGCCGCCGGAAGGTTGCAGCTACCGCATGGCGGTGGTGCAGATCAAGAAGCAGTACGCCGGCCACGCCAAGCGGGTGATGTTCGGGGTGTGGAGTTTCCTGCGCCAGTTCATGTACACCAAGTTCATCGTGGTGGTCGACGAGGACGTCAACATCCGCGACTGGAAGGAAGTGATCTGGGCGATCACCACGCGGGTCGATCCTTCGCGCGACACCCTGCTGGTGGACAACACGCCGATCGATTACCTCGACTTCGCCTCGCCGGTGAGCGGGCTGGGCAGCAAGATGGGCATCGACGCGACCAACAAGTGGCCGGGCGAAACGAACCGCGAGTGGGGCACCACGATCGCCATGACGGCCGAGGTCAAGCAACGGGTCGATGCCATCTGGCAGGAGCTGGGTATCTAAATCCGCGATGCGGGACGGTGTCGCGCAACGAGGGCTATGCGGATTCCCGCTTTAAAACGGTCGCTAATCAAAGCATCGCGCGTCGTTGTGCGCGACTGGTCCCTCGGCTTCGGCAAAGTCGACCCGGCGTTGTGCGCCAGTGAACATTCTCTAGTGGACCATATTGCCGGCGATGATACGATCGGCCGCCGCCTGCGCCTGGCCGAGCGGTTGCGCCAGCGCGTCGGTCGCGTAATGCGCCGGCGTGGCCAAGGTGCCAAGCGCGCCGCCGTTCTTGCCGGTGATGTCGATGCTCACCGTCGCCGACAGACCGACCCGCAGCGGATGCGCCGCCAGCTCCTTCGGGTCGAGCGCGATGCGCACCGGCAGGCGCTGCACCACCTTGATCCAGTTGCCGCTGGCATTTTGCGCCGGCAGCAGCGAGAACGCGCTGCCGGTGCCGGCCGACAGGCCCAGCACACGGCCGTGGAACTCCACCTTGCTGCCATACATATCCGCTTCGACAGTGGCCGGCTGGCCGACCCGGATGTCCTTCAATTCCGATTCCTTGTAATTGGCGTCGACCCACAGCTGCTCAAGCGGCACGATCGACAGCAGCGGCGCGCCCGGCGTGATGCGGCTGCCGACTTGCACGCTGCGCTTGGCCACGTAGCCCGACACCGGCGCGACGACCGTGTTGCGGCGCACCGCCAGCCACGCCGCGGTGTAGTCGGCGCGCGCCGCCTGCACACTTGGGTTCATGGCCGGCGTCACGCCGGCCAGGGTGGTCTTCGCGCTGGCCAGCTGGGTCAGCGCCACGTTCAGCTGCGCGTTGGCGGTGTCGACCGCGCGGCGCGCGTGCGCGATGTCCTCGCCCGAGACGATCTGCTCGGCCACCAGCGGCTGGCGCCGCGCCAGGTCGGCCTTGGCGGCGGCCAGCGCCACGCGCCGTTCGGTGATCGTCGCGTTCAGCTGGTCGAGATTGAGAAAGCGTTCGCGCTGCTGGCGCACGGCCGCCCCCAGGCGCGCCTCGGCCTGGCTGAGCGCGACCTGGGCGTCGGTCGGGTCGAGCCGCACCAGTTCGGCGCCGGCCTTGACCATCTGCGTCTCGTCGGCGGCGATGTCGACCACGCTGCCGGCCACCTGCGACGACAGCGTCACCAGGTTGCCGCCGACGTAGGCGTTGTCGGTGTCGACCTTGGTCGCGCCGACGATCAGGTACCAGGCGCCGTAAGCGGCGCCGGCCAGGATGAACAGGGCGGACACCGCGAGCAGCGCCTTCTTGCGCTTCTTCGGGGTGGGGCCGTCGTTGGTGGTGTCGGTGGTGGCGTTCATTGTGCGATGGTCCGGTGTGATGAATTGGTGGAAGCGGTTTGCTGCGGGTCCTGGCGGTAGCCGCCGCCGAGCGCGTCGATCAGGGCGAGCTGGGTTTGCAGGGCGGCGTCGCGCAGTTGCAGCGCGCTGTCGTCCTGGCGCAGCATCTCAAGCTTCGCTTGCAGCAGGGAAGGGCGGTCGCCCAGCTGGTGCGCGAAGCGCTTTTGCGTGGCGTCGAGCAGGGCGGCGCTGGCTTTGCGGGTGGCGCCGTTGGCCGCGACCTGGCGCCCGATGCCTTGCAGGGTGGCGCCTTCCTCGGCGACGTCGCGCACTGCGTCGAGCACGCGGCGGTTGTAATCGGCCATCAGGGCGTTGCGCTGCAGGCGCGCCTGCTCTATCCGGATATTCAGGCGGCTGCTGTCGAACAGCGGCATGCGCAAGGTGGCGCCGGCAAGCATGGTCAGGCTGTTCGCTTGCAGCAGGCGCGATAGCGAGACGGCGTCGAGGCCGACCGCGCCGGCCAGGTTGATGTCGGGGTAGAAGGCCGCGCGGCTGGCGTCGATGCGGCCGAGCGAGGCTTCGACCCGCCAGCGCGCCGCCTGCAGGTCGGGCCGGCGCGCCAGCAGTTCCATGCCCAGCTGCGCGGGCAGGGCCGGCTCGACGTCCGGCAGCCTGTGCGTCGCCACCGGCGCGGCCTCGCTGCCGCCGGCGCTGAGCGCGCGCAGCGCTTCGCGTTCGCGCGCGGCCAGGGTGGCGAGCCGGCTTTCCTCTTCGCCGAGCAGGGCCAGCTCGCGTTCGGCGCCGCGCTGCTCGTCGATGGTGGCCAGGCCCTGGCGCACCCGCGCGGCCCTGGCGGCGGTCAGTTCGGCCAGCAGCGCCTGGCGCGCGTGCACATTGTCGATCCGCGCCAGCACCGCCTGCAGCTTGAAGTAGCTGTGCGCGACGGCGCCGGCCAGGGTCTTTTCGGCCACGCTGTAGTCGGCCCGGCTGGCGTTGACTTCGCCCAGCGCCGCCGCCACCAGCGCGCGCTGCTTGCCCCACCAGTCGAAATCGTAGGCCGCCCTGATCTGGACCGAGGCGTCGTTGTAGAAGTTGCCGCCGATCGGCTCGGGGAACAGGCCGTTGCCGGAATAGCGCTGGCGATTCAGGCCGGCGTCGAGGCCGAGCGCGCCGCCGCCGCTGGCCTGTTCGGCCCGCAGCGCGGCGCCCGCCACGGCCAGGCGCGCCTGCGCCACCGCCAGCGTCGGGTTGCCCGCCAGCGCCTGCGCGATCAGGGCGTCGAGCTGGGTGTCGTGGAACGCGCTCCACCAGCGCGCCTCGGGCCAGCCCTCGCGCGCCAGCTTGATGGTTGCCGCGTGCTGGGCGCGGGCGAAGTCGGGCGCCGCCGGCGGCGCGGTGTCGGCCGGCACGTGGGCGCAGCCGGCCAGCGCGAGCGCCAGCAGCAGGGGAGGGAGCGATCGTCTCATGGCGGGTTTCTTCATTTCGGACTCATTCAAAGGCGGCGTGGTCGGGCGCCGCCGGCGCGGCGGCCTGCGCGCGCGGCGCGCGCACCAGCAGCAGCAAGGGGATCACGCCCAGCGTGAGCAGCATCATCAGCCAGTAATCGTCGACATACGCGATCATCGAGGCCTGGCGGGTGATTTCGGCGTTCAGCGCCGTCATGCCGGCGCCGCCGTTAGCCAGGTTGTAGATGCTGGACACGCCGGCGTCCTGCAGGCCGGGATTGGCGTAGGTGACGTGGGCGCCGAGCGAGGCGTGGGCGATCTGTGTGTTGCGCACCAGGAGCGTTTGCACCAGCGCGATGCCGATGCTGCTGCCGATATTGCGCACCAGGCTGTAGATGGCGGTGCCCTCGGCGCGCATCTCCGGCGTGAGAGTGGCGAAGGTCGCGGCGCTGAGCGGCACGAACACCAAGCCCAGGCCGACGCCCTGGATGATGCCGGGCCAGACGATATCGGATTGCGACAGCACCAGCGTGTAGCCGGTCATCTGCCACAGCGAGAAGGCGGTGATGCCGAAGCCGCAGGCGAGCAGCAGGCGGAAGTCGATCTTGCCGGTGAGCCGGCCGACGATCAGCATGGCCACCATTGTCCCCAAGCCGCTGGGGGCGGTGACCAAGCCGGCCACCGCTGCCGGATAGCCCATCAGCGATTGCAGCATCGAGGGCATCAGCGCGCGCGTGGCGAACAGCACCATGCCGACGATGAAGATGAACAGCAGACCGGTGACGTAGTTGGAGTTCTTGAGCAGGCGGTAGTCGAAGAAGGTTTTACCGGCCGGCGACATGGCCGTGTGCACTGCGAAGTAGCTGGCGGAGACGGCCAGCAGGATCGCCTCGATCCAGGTTTCGGTGGAGCCGAACCAGTCGTTCTGCTCGCCCCGGTCAAGCAGCATCTGCAGCGCGCCGATGGCCAGGCTGAGCGTGACGAAGCCGAAGGCGTCGAAGCGCATGTTGCGCGACGCGGGCCGGCGGCCGATGTAGCGCCAGATGCCGTAGAAGGCCAGCGCGCCGACCGGTACGTTGATGAAGAACACCCAGCGCCAGTCGTAGCGGTCGGTCAGCCAGCCGCCCAGCGTGGGTCCGAGGATCGGCCCGATCATCACGCCCATGCCCCACACCGCCATCGCCGAGCCATGCTTTTCAC